>DASXRC010000181.1:0-14174 GCA_036506795.1 Micromonosporaceae bacterium | reverse complement strand
TCCGTCTCCCCGGACGTCAGCCCTTGACCGCGCCCTGCGTGAAGCCCGCGATGAAGCGGTCCAGGAACACGTTGAACACCAACGCGATCGGCACCGCCACCAGCACGGTCGCGGCCTGCAGCGACTGCCAGAAGAACACGTCCCCGCGCACGAGCTCGGTCGGTACGCCCGTGGAAATGGTCTTCTCGTGCGTCGGCGACACGAACGACAGCGCGTAGATGAACTCGCTCGCGGTCAGCGTGAACGCGAACACGATCACGGCCACGATGCCGGGGAACGTCAGCGGCACCACCGCCCGCCAGAACGCGCCGAGCCGGCTGTACCCGTCCACCATCGCCTGTTCCTCGATGTCGCGAGGCACCGCCTTGAGGAAGCCGATCAGCAGCCAGACCGAGACCGGGATTGTGATCGTCGGGTAGATCAGCACCAGCGACCAGGTCGAGTCCTGCAGGCCCGCCGCAACGACCAGCCGCGATAGCGACAGGAACAGCAGGCTCGGCGGGACCAGATAGACGAGGAAGATCGCGATGCCGAACCAGCCCGCCCACGGCCGGTCCAGCCGCGCGAGGGCGTACGCGGCGGGCAGCCCGAGCAGCAGGGTGATGGCGACGACGAGCACCCCGACCCAGAGCGTGTTCCACGCGAACGTGCCGAACGCCGTGTGCTGGAACAGGTACGTGACGTGGTCGGCGGTGGCCGGCCGGTTGAACACGAACGGGTTGTTGGCCGGGTTGTACAGGTCGCGGTTCTGCTTGAACGCCGTGATGAGGCTCCACAGGAACGGAGCAGCGCAGATGAAGGCGGCGAGCACCGCGAGGACGTACACCCCGATCCGGCCGAACACGTGGCGCCGTGCGTACCGCCGGCGCAGTTGGGCGGCCTCGCGGACGGAGAGCGCAGCGGCGTCGATGGTGGCGTCGACCATTACCGCACCTCCATCCGGCGTACCGCTCGCAGGATCGCGATCGCCGCGGCCAGCAGCAGCGGGAAGAGGAACAGCGCCACCGCGGCGCCCTGCCCGATGTCACCGCCGTCGATGCCGCGGAAGAAGGCCCAGCTCGTCAGCACCTGCGTGGCGTTGTTCGGGCCGCCGTTGGTGAGCACGTCGACCACGGCCATGTCGGTGAACGTGAAGATCGCGCCGAACAGCGCGGCCACGGCGATCACCGGCAGCGTCATCGGGATCGTCACCTCGAACATCCGGCGCCAGTAGCCGGCGCCGTCGACCCGCGCCGCCTCCTCGAGATCGCGCGGGATCGCCACCAGGCCGGCCATCACGATGACCGCGGCTAGCGGGGTTAGCCGCCACACGTGCACCGCGATGACGCTGGCCATCGCGAGCCCAGGCTCGCCCAGCCAGTACATGTTGGTGCCGGAGCCGAACAGCGCCCCCGGCTTGCCGAGCAGACCCATCTGTCGCAGCACCCAGTCGATGGGCGAGAAAATCGAGTCAAGCATCCACAGCCAGGCGATGGACGACAGGGTGACCGGCGTCGTCCACGGCAGGAGGACGAGGAACCGTACCACCCACTTGCCCTTGAAGTTGGCGACGAGGATGTTCGCGAGCACCTTGCCGAGCACCACGATCAGCACCATCGAGATGGCGGTGAAGACGAACGTGTTGCTCAGGGACCGCCAGAACACCGGGTCGTCGAAGATCCGCCTGAAGTTGCGCAGGCCGACGAAGTTGAACGACGGGTTGCCCGCGGTGACGTCGGAGACGGCGAAGCCGACCGCGAGGACGAACGGGACCGCGACGAGCGCGATGATGTACACGACGCTCGGCATGAGGAACAGCCAGGCCAGCGTCCCCTCGCGGTCCGCGATCCGGCGCCGGGCCGCGGCGGCTCCCGCTCTTTCGGGCGTACGCGTGGCAGCAGTAGTCGCGGTCATAACCGGACCGCCTGCGTGCGCTCCCCGGTACCCACCGCGAAGAAACGCAGCCGATCCCGGGCGACCGCGAAGTCGTACGTCTCGCCCGGGCTGATCGGTGAGGTCACGGTCGCGGGCAGCCGGGCGACGACGCGGGTCGGCTCCCCGATGCCGGTGACCGTCCCGTAGATGTGCCGGTCGCCGGACAGGTACTCGATGCGGTCCACGGCCAGCGGCACCTTCTCCCGGTCGGCACCGTTCGGTAGCGCGTCGGCGGGCAGCAGGTGCTCGGGCCGGAAGCCGACGAGGCGGTCGTCGCGGTTCACCAGGTTCATCGGGGGCGAACCGATGAACGTCGCCACGAAGGTGTCGGCCGGGTCGTCGTACACCTCGACCGGCTGGCCGACCTGGCGGACCTTGCCGTTGCTGAGGACGACGATCCGGTCGCCGAGGCCCATCGCCTCGACCTGGTCGTGGGTGACGTAGACCGTCGTGGTGCTGACCTCCTGCTGGAATCGCTTGAGCTCGTCGCGGGCGCTGGCCCGGAGCTTGGCGTCCAGGTTGGACAGTGGCTCGTCGAGCAGGAAAACGTGGGGCTCGCGTACCAGCGCGCGGGCCAGCGCCACCCGCTGCCGCTCACCGCCGGACAGTTGGCGCGGCTTGCGGCTGAGCAGGTGTCCGATGCCGAGCAGCTCCGCGGCCCACGCCGCCTTGCGTTCCCGGTCCGCCCGGTCCATGCCGGCCGCCCGCAGGGGAAACACGATGTTCGCGAACACCGTCTTGTGTGGATAGAGCGCGTAGCTCTGGAACACCATCGCAACCTTGCGGGCGCGCGGGGGCAGCCCGGTCACGACGTGCCCGTCGATGAGCACGTCGCCGGAGGTCGGCTCCTCCAGCCCGGCGATCGTGCGGAGCAGGGTCGTCTTGCCGCAGCCCGACGGCCCGACAAGGACGAGGTACTCGCCCTCCTCGGTCGCCAGGTCGACGCCGTCGATGGCGCGCACCCGTCCGCCGTCGAACTCTTTGACGAGCTGCCGCACCTCGACGACGGCCATCAGGTCCCCCCGCCCACCAGGCCCCGCTGCCGCCACTTCGCGAAGATGGGCTTGATCTGAGCCTCGGCGGCCATCGCCGCCTGCTTCGGGTTCATCTCGCCACGGGCCGCTCGGGCGAACATGTTCGGGATGATGAACGTGCTGAAGACCTCGCCCTCAGCGGTGTTCGACGGACCCGGGTGGCCGATGTTCGTGCTCCACTTCGGCGCGTCGGCCAGGAACTTCAGCTTCTCGGCCGGCTTCGAGCCGAACGGGTCGCTCGCCAGCCAGCCGGTCAGCTGTGGTGTGAGCTTGTCCCAGGCGCAGAAGTCGTACAGCTTGCTCGCGTACGTCGCCGCGGCGAAGTTCGCCGTGTAGTGCAGCAGGAACTCCTTGGCCGCGTCGGGGTTCTTCGCGTGCCTCCCGATGATCCAGTTGTACATCACGTGCTGGGCGGCCAGCTGCGCCTTCGGGCCGCGCAGCGCCGGGACGAAGAGAACGTCGTCGGCCACCGTCGCGTTGGTGCCCTGCGCGGTGCGGTACGCCGAGATGGAGTTGACGATGTACGACAGCTTCCCGGCGACCAGCCCCTGGTTGTTCGACGCGGCGTTCCACGAGAAGACCTCGTTGGTCATCGTCTGCTTGAACAGCTTGGCCATGAACTCGATCGCGGCGACGGTCTCGTCCGAGTTGATCACGACGTTCTCGTTCGCGTCCTGGATCGAGGCGCCGTGGGACCACATCAACGCCCGCAGGACCATGTTGGAGTCGATCTCCTGGGACATGCCCAGGCCCATCTGTACGCCCTTGGACTGCTTGATCTTTGTGCCGCCGTCGAGCAGCTCGTCCCATGTGCTCGGCCCGTTCGCGAAGCCCGCCGGCTCCCACAGCGACTTGCGGAAGTTGCCGGGGTCGGGCACCCAGCCGGGCGAGTACGCGAAGAACTTCTTGGTCGTCGGGTTGAACGTGGACTTGCGGCACAGCTCCAGCTGCGTGCCCCAGCGTTTGGCCGCCTCGTCGGTCACGTCCTTCATGTCGAGCACGCTCTGCTCGAACTGTGACAGCGGCGCGATGAACTGGACCAGGTCGTGCCCCTGTCCGGCCTGAATCTCGGACGCGATCCGCGTGACGATCTGCGCCTGGTCGATGTGGTCGACGGTGACGTTGACGCCGACCTTGCCGCCCCAATCCTTGACGAACTTGTCGAACCACGCGTCGTGGCTCGGCACGAAGTGGCTCCACATCAAGATCTTGAGGTCGCCGCTGAGCTTCTTGCTGGGCTCGGCGAACGTCTCCTGGGGAGCGCCGCTGGCGCCCGCCGCCGGCCCGCCGGTTCCGGTGTCCTCTTCGCTCGCACACGCCGCGAGCGGGCCTGCCAGAGCCGCGCCGAGGGCCGCCGCTCCGGTGGTGCGTAGCACGTTGCGGCGGGTTCGCGGAGTACCTAAGAAGCCAGGACGAGTGGTGTCATCGGACATCGTGGGCTCCTCTTTTTGGGGGATACGAGCCGACGTTAATCGACCATGACCTACGTCACTAGTTTCCGAGACCGGGGCGTTACGAAACGCGCGCCGAGCGGTCAGATTCCATCGCTCGCCGGCACGATCGACGCGGCCGCCGGCTGCGGCTCAAGCGGCGAGGTGTACCCGAACCTCGTCGGCCGCCTCGTCGCCGTACGACTCGGCGAGCCGCTTGACGAAGATGTCCGGTCGCACCTCGTACTCCTGCGTGCCAACCGTCTCGAGGACGAGCGTCGCGAGCAGCGCACCCACCTGGGCGGCCCGTTCGAGGCCGAGGCCCCAGGAGAGGGCCGAGAAGAAGCCCGCCCGGAACCCGTCGCCGACGCCGGTCGGGTCGTATGCCTTGATCTCCCGCGCGATCGGCACGTGGATCCGGTCGATGCTGCTACCGGTGATCTCGACACCGTGCTTGCCCAGCGTGGTCACCCGGATCGCGACCCGGTCCAGCACATCGGCGTCGGATAGCCCGGTCTTGGATTCCAGCAGGGACTTCTCGTAGTCGTTGGTGAGCAGGTAGCCGGCGCCGTCGACGAGGCGCAGCACCTCCTCACCCGACATCCGGGCGAGCTGCTGCGAGGGGTCGGCGGCGAAGGCGTACCCCCGCTCGCGGCACTCCTCGGAGTGCCTGGTCATGGCTTCCGGGTCGTTCGCGCTGACCAGCACCAGGTCGAGGCCGCGCACGCGGTCGGCGACCGGGGCGAGCTCGATGTTGCGCGCCTCGGCCATCGCGCCGGCGTAGAATGAGGCGATCTGGCACATGTCCTCGTCCGTGGTGCAGACGAACCGTGCGGTGTGCGCAAACTCGCTGACGTGCACCGACTCGCAGTCGACGCCGTGCCGCTCAAGCCACGACCGGTAGTCTGCGAAGTCGGCGCCGACCGCGCCCAGCAGGATCGGCCGGAGCCCGAGCTGCGCCATCCCGAACGCGATGTTGGCCGCGACCCCACCGCGCCGCACGACGAGGTCGTCAACGAGGAATGACAGCGACACCTTGTGCAGCTGGTCGGCGATGAACTGATTCGCGAACCGGCCCGGAAAGTGCATCAGGTGATCCGTGGCGATCGAGCCAGTGACAACGATCTTCATGACCGACCTCGGTTCGCGGCGGCGGGTACGTGCGCCGGTCAGCGTAACGCACGGTTAACAGCGGATGCCGCCGCACAGCGGCGAGCGAAGCGAAGCCGCGACCAGGGAGCGCAGCGAGGCCGCCCGCGCCGCCTGGGCTTGACGGAGATGTGAGCGCCGCGGCGCCGCCTGGAGCCCGAGGAGACGCCGCGAAGCGGTCGTCCCCGCAGGGCGAAGGCGGCGCCGGAAGGCGGCGCGAGCCGCCCGAGCGGAGCGAGGGCCAGCTTAGTGGAAGGAGTCGCCGCAGGCGCAGGAGCCCTGCGCGTTGGGGTTGTCGATGGTGAAGCCCTGCGCGTCGATGCGGTCGGCGAAGTCGATCGTCGCACCGGTCAGGTACGGGGCGCTCATGCGGTCCACGACCACCTCGACGCCGCCGAAGTCGCTGACGAGGTCCCCATCGAGCGAGCGCTCGTCGAAGAACAGCTGGTAGCGCAGGCCAGAACAGCCGCCCGGCTGCACCGCCACGCGGAGCCGCAGATCGTCGCGACCCTCCTGGTCGATGAGCGCCTTGACCTTCTGGGCGGCGACGTCGGTCAGCACGACGGTGGTCGGGGCCTTGGTCTCGGTCTCGGGTGTGGTCACGGTGTTAGCTCCCTGACGCCGGTGCGGTGATGTCCGTACTCGCCAACGCTAGCCGGACGACCGCGGATTCCCAATCATAGTTACCCAGTCATGGTCGATTTTGACCCACATCACCCCGCCTGTCCGGCGCGTCGATCAAGCACTCCCGCGCCGATCATGGACCTGTTGCCGTGGATCAGAGATCAAAACACGTCAACAAGGCCATGATCGGCGCAAAAGGGCGGTGGAGGGGGCGGCGGTTAGGGCTTGCTCCACTGCTGGGCCAGCCGCGCCGCCACCGCGCGCAGCCCCTCGGCCGGCCGGGCCATGGCCTCGTCCACGCCGCCGAAGTGGTCCGCGAGGGAGTGTGCTTCGGTAATCCCGGCGACCGCCGCCTCTCGCCGCCCGGCGCTGACCCGGCCCGCGACCACCAGGCACGGCAGGCCACGCTCCTGGGCCGCCGCGGCCACTCCGGCGACCACCTTTCCGCGGAGCGACTGGTGGTCGAAGGACCCCTCCCCGGTGATCACGAGGTCTGCGCTGTCGAGCGCCCGGTCCAGCCCGGACAGCGCCGCCACCAACCCGATCCCGGACTCACAACGGCCGCCGAGCGCGAGCACCATCGCGCCCAAGCCGCCGGCCGCGCCGCCGCCCGAGAGCGTTCCGAGCCCCAGCGGGCATCCGGGCAGCTCCCTTTCCAGTACGCCGGCGAAGCGCTCCAGGGCCGCGTCCAGCAGCAGCACGTCCTCCCGGCTGGCGCCCTTCTGCGGACCGTACACGCTCGACGCGCCGGCGACGCCCAGTAGCGGGCTGTCGACGTCGGTCGCCGCCACCAGCCCCACCGATCGGACGCGCGGCCGGCCCGCCAGCCCGGTGCAGGCGGCGAGCGCGGCACCGCCGTACGGCAGCGCGTACCCAGCGGCGTCCACCGGCGAGGCCCCGAGCGCGACGAGCGCCCCGGCGCCCGCGTCGTTCGTCGCGGAGCCGCCCAGTCCGATCACGACCTCCCGGGCTCCGGCCTCCACCGCGGTCGCGATCAGCACGCCGAGGCCGTACGAGGTGGTGATCTTGGGGTCTCGCTCCTCGGGCGCGACCAGGTCGAGCCCGCACGCCTGGGCGCTCTCCAGGTACGCCGTCTCGCCGACCATGAGCACCGCGGCCGGCGTCGGTCGGCCCAGCGGGTCCACGGTCTCGACGGGAGTCGACCGCCCGCCGACGGCCGCGTGCAACACCTCCAGAAACCCCGGCCCGCCGTCCGCGAGCGGCCGGCCGACGAGCTCGTCGCCGGGTGCCACCGAGCGCCAGCCATCCGCCAACGCGGCCGCCACCTCCGGGGCCGAGAGGGTGCCGGCGAACTTGTCCGGGCAGATGAGCACGTGCATGGCGGGAGTGTGGCAGGCGGCCGGCGAGTGTGACAGACCACACGCCACGAGCGCCGCCGTCTGCCACGGCGGTGGGACGATGGAGGGCGTGACCGCAACCTGGGTTGAGCCAGAGAACACCTCCGTGGCGCTGCTGCTGCTTGGCCGCGGCACCGACCCCGACTCCGAGCGCGGCGTCGAGTGCCCCGGTGACCTGCCCGCGCCGAGCGACCCCGACCTGGTCGCGCGCGCGTCCGCGGCCAAGGCCAAGCTCGGCGACCGGGTGTTCGTACTGGGCCACCACTACCAACGCGACGAGGTCATCCAGTTCGCCGACGTCACCGGCGACTCGTTCAAGCTGGCCCGCGACGCGGCCGCCCGGCCGGATGCCGAGTACATCGTGTTCTGCGGCGTGCACTTCATGGCCGAGAGCGCCGACATCCTCACCTCGGCCGCGCAGAAGGTCGTGCTGCCCGACCTGGCGGCCGGCTGCTCGATGGCCGATATGGCCGCTCTGTCCCAGGTCGAGACGGCGTGGGAGCGGCTCGACGACGTCGACGCCGCAGCGTCCACGGTCCCGGTCACCTACATGAACTCCTCGGCCGACATCAAGGGCTTCGTCGGCCGCAACCGCGGTGTCGTCTGTACCTCGTCCAACGCCAAGCGGGCGCTCACGTGGGCGTTCGAGCGCGGTCAGCGCGTGCTGTTCCTGCCGGACCAGCACCTCGGGCGCAACACCGCCGTGCTGGAGATGGGTATCGACGCCGACGACTGCGTCCTCTACGACCCGCACAAGCCCGGCGGCGGCCTGACTGCGAAGCAGCTGCGCGAGGCGAAGATGATCCTGTGGCGCGGGCACTGCTCCGTGCACGGCCGGTTCACCCTCAGCTGCGTAGAGGAGATCCGGCGCCGGGTGCCCGGCGTCAACGTGCTCGTGCACCCCGAATGCCGGTACGACGTGGTCTTCTCGGCCGACTACGTCGGCTCCACGGAGTACATCATCCGCACCATCGAGGCCGCGCCGTCCGGCTCGGCGTGGGCGATCGGGACCGAGCTCAACCTCGTACGCCGGCTGGCGCGCCGGCACCCGGACAAGCAGATCACGTTCCTTGACCGGACGGTCTGCTACTGCTCCACGATGAACCGTATCGACCTGCCCCACCTGGTGTGGGCGCTGGAGGAGCTGGCGGCCGGCCGGGTGGTCAACCAGATCACCGTCGACCCCGACACCGCCGGCAACGCGCGCGCCGCACTGGACCAGATGCTCGCGTTGCCGTAGGGCCCTCCTCACCGAGGGTGACCCGGGCGCGGTGTGCGCCCCATCACGCGTCGCGGGCCGCTATGCTGCCCCGGCGACGCAGGCCCGATCTGTTCGCAGTGCGGTGTCTCCGGGCGTTTGGCGCCCTCCGAGCCAGGCCGCCCTGCGAGCCGACCGCGGATCCCGTCCCTGCCCGCAGCACGCCGCCCGACCGCCCCGATGGAGGCCGCGTTGACCGACTTCGTCCGCACCGACGACGCGCTGACCGTTCACGGCGGCAGCCCGCTTCAGGGCCGGATTCGGGTACGGGGGGCGAAGAACCTGGTCTCCAAGGCGATGGTCGCGGCGCTGCTGGGCGAGCGGCCGAGCCGGCTGTACGACGTGCCGCGCATCCGCGATGTCGAGGTGGTCCGCGGTCTGTTAGAACTCCACGGCGTACGTATCAGCGACGGCGACGAGCCGGGTGAGCTGATCCTCGATCCGGCGAACGTCGACCGGGCCAACGCCGACGAGATCAACGTGCACGCCGGCTCGAGCCGGATCCCCATCCTGTTCTGCGGTCCGCTGCTGCACCGGCTCGGCCACGCGTTCATCCCCGACCTGGGCGGCTGCCATATAGGTCCGCGACCGATCGACTTTCATGTGCAGGCGCTACGCGAGTTCGGGGCGGTCGTCGCCAAGGAGCCCGAGGGCATGCACCTCACCGCCCCGAACGGCCTGCACGGCACGAAGCTCGAGCTGCCGTACCCCAGCGTCGGCGCGACCGAGCAGATCCTGCTCACCGCCGTGATGGCCGACGGCGTGACCGAGCTTCGCAACGCGGCGGTCGAGCCGGAGATCATCGACCTGATCTGCGTGCTGCAGAAGATGGGCGCGGTCATCCAGGTCCACACCGACCGGGTCATCGAGATCGAGGGCGTGCCCCGGCTCGGCGGCTATCGGCACCGCCCCATCCCGGACCGGATCGAGACAGCCAGCTGGGCGGCGGCCGCGTTGGCCACCGGCGGCGGCGTGGAGGTGCTCGGCGCGCGGCAGGCGGACATGATGACGTTCCTCAACGTCTTCCGCGCGGTCGGCGGCGCGTTCGACGTCGACGACTCGCCGGCCGGCGGCATCCGGTTCTGGCACCCCGGCGGCGAGCTGCGCGCGGTGGCGATCGAGACCGACGTCCACCCCGGCTTCATGACCGACTGGCAGCAGCCGCTGGTGGTCGCGCTCACTCAGGCGCGCGGGCTGTCGATCGTCCACGAGACGGTGTACGAACAGCGGCTGGGCTATACGGAGGCGCTGAACCAGATGGGCGCCACCATCCAGGTCTACCGCGACTGCCTCGGCGGAACTCCGTGCCGGTTCGGCCGGCGGAACTTCCGGCACTCGGCGGTCATCGCCGGGCCGAGCAAGCTGCACGCCGCCGACCTCGTCATCCCCGATCTGCGCGCGGGGTTCAGCCACCTGATCGCCGCGCTGGCCGCGGAGGGCACGTCCCGGGTCTACGGCGTGAATCTGATCAACCGTGGGTACGAGGACTTCGAGGCGAAGCTCGTGGCGCTCGGCGCCCATGTCGAGCGTCCGTAGCAATCGGCTACCCTTCTCGACGTGCCATCGCTGTTTCGCCGCAAGAACTCCGATCTCGTCGAGGACGCCGCCGCCGAGGTGACCCCGGAGGAGACCGACCTCGAGACGGAGTCGCGGTCGCGCGGGTACACCCCGGGCAAGGGGCGCGAGACGCCGAAGCGCCCCAGTGCGCAGCGCCGCCGCGCCACCCAGGCGGCGCCGACCAACCGTCGCCAGGCGTACCGGAGGTCGCGTGACGCGCGGCGCGAACAGCGGGCCGAGGCGATGGAGGGCATGCGGGCCGGCGACGAGCGGTACCTGCTCGCTCGCGACCGCGGGCCGGAGCGCGCGCTCGTCCGCGACATCGTCGACTCGCGGCGTACCGTCGGCACCTGGTTCTTCGGCGGCGCGCTGATCGTGCTGATCGGCTCGTCGGGCGCGATGCCGGTCGAGGTGCGGCTGGCCTCGAACCTGCTGTGGGCGCTGCTGGCCATCGGCGTGATCCTCGACAGCGTGCTGATCTCCATGCGGGTCAAGAAGCTGATCCGTCAGCGGTTCCCGAGGACGACCCAGCGGATGGGCAGCCTCTACCTGTACGCCATCATGCGCGGCATCACATTCCGCCGGATGCGCATGCCGCGCCCCCGGGTCCAACTCGGGGCGAAGATCTAGCGAGCCCAGGTGCGGATCCGGCGAATCACAGCCGACGAGCGCCTGACGCTGGCGTTCCCGCTGCAGGCGTACGCCTTCGACCGGAGCCCGACCACCGCGGAGGACGAGGAGCGGCGACGCAGATACCTGCCCTACCAGACCGGCAACACCACCCTGGTCGCGATGGTGGGCGAGCAGCCGCAGGCGGTGGCGAGCGCAATCCCGATGCGCCAGCACGTCCGCGGCGCGGTGCTGTCGATGGCCGGCATCGCGGGGGTAGCCACGCATCCGCTGGCTCGCCGCCGCGGCCACATCCGCGCGCTGATGATCCAGCTGCTGCACGAGTCCCGCGACGCCGGGCACCTCGTGAGCGCGCTGCACCCGTTCCGGCCGTCCTTCTACGCGCGGTTCGGCTATGTCGGGCTCCCGCAGGCCAAGCGCGTGACCATCGCCCCCGCCGACCTGGCGCCGCTGTTCGGCTCCGAACTGCCCGGCGAGGTCCGCCTTGAAAGGATCAAGGAGGGGTACGCCGCGTACCGTGCCCTGACCGAGCGGCTCCTCGGCGAGCGGCACGGGCTGGCCCTCTTCCCTGAGTACCGGGCGGTGGCGGTCCGCGACGGCGACCAGCACTGGCTGGCCACCGCCCGGGTCGACGGCGAGCTGGTGGCGGCGGCACTCTACGCGATCCGTGAGCACGGCGGCGACCTGGCGGCCGACGAGTTCCTGTACACGACGCCGCTCGGGCGGGCCTTGCTGCTGCAGTACCTCGGCCGGCACGTCGATCAGGTCGCGCGGGTCGTGCTCACGGTCGCGCCGGACGAGATGCCCGAGCTCTGGCTGACCGACCTGCCGATGGCGACCGAGGTGCGCACCTCGTTCCCGCATTCGCCGGCGCCGATGGCCCGGGTGCTCTCCGTTCCGGGCCTGGCCGGCATCGACGTCGGACCCGGCGTGGCGACCGTCGAGGTCGTCGACGACCCGCTGCTCGAGGGCAGTCATCTACTGGACGGGACCACCGGAAAGCTCGAGGTCGCCGCCCCATCGGGGGCGGCACCGGCTGCGCGGCTGACCGCGGCCGGGCTGTCCGCCCTGGTGTACGGCGTGCTCGACCCGACCGAGCTCGTCGTGCGGGGCCTCGGCGAGGTTCCCCCCGACGCGGCCGCCCAGCTGGCCGCCCTCTTCGACCGTCGCGTCCCGTTCGTGCTGACGAACTTCTGACGACGGGCCCCCTCCCCACCCTTCCCATCGATCATGGAGTTGTTGCCGTGAGTTGATCTCTGATCCACGACAACAAGGCCATGATCGACGAAAGAGTGCATGATCGACGGACCGGGCTTCGGGCCGCGGTGGCGGACGCGGCCGCGGGCCGCGGTGGCGCGCCGGGCCGCGCCGGCGGCGTCAGGGGACGCCGAGCAGCCGCAGCCCGGCGGCGGTGAGGGCGGCGGCGAGCACGACCACGATGAACGGCGCGCGGCGCCAGGCCAGCGCCGCCCCGACGAGCACGCCCACCGGGCGGGCGATGCCGGCGTGGTGTCCGGCCTCCGTGAGCGCCGCGGTCGCGGCCAGCGCGGCGAGCAGCGTGGCAGCGGCGATCATCAGGACCCGGCGTACCGCCTCGGGCATCTCGAACCGGTCGCCGAGGACGACCCCGGCCAGGCGGAAGGCGTACGTGCCAACGGCCAGCGCCAGCACCGCGGCGATCACCACCGCGCCTCCCTGCGCGGGACGGCGAGCAGAGCGAGAGCCGCGAGCCCGAGCAGCACCGGCACACCCGCCGGCAGCAGCGGTGTGGCGAGCACCGCGATCGCGGCGCCGGTGACCGCCACCCGTCGGGTCTCGCGGTCGCGCAGGTTCGGCAGCAGCAACGCGATCAGGCCGGCGGGGAACGCGGCGTCCAGTCCCAGCGCGGCCGGGTCGCCGACATGCTGGCCCAGGACGATGCCGAGCAGGGTCCCGGCGTTCCAGGCCACGAAGAGCGTCGCTCCGGTCAGCCAGTACGCCCGTCGCCGCGCGACCGGATCCGGCTGGGCCAGCGCGACCGCGACGGACTCGTCGACCATCAGGTGGCTGCCCAGCAGCCGGGCGCCCCATCCGCCGCCGACCGAGTCTGCGATCGCCAGGCCGAACGGCACATGGCGGGCGTTGAGCAGCAGGCCACCGGCCACCGCGGCGAGCGGATTCCCGGCGGCGATCAGCCCGACCGCTAGGAACTGGGCGCCGCCCGCGAACACCAGCACCGACGAGAGGCTCACCAGCCAGCCGGGCAGTCCGGCCGCGACCGCGATGGCGCCGAACGAGACACCCACCGCCACGACCGCCGCGGCGAGGGCGAGCACGACGCGCAAGATGGTCGAATCCGTCGTTCGGACTACCGAACGCATAGTCCACAATAGTGAACGGTGCGAGGGTGTTCGTCAACCCGAACAGAGCGGATGGTGAAGCGAACAGATGGTGAACGAGCCAGCGCCGCCCGTGGTGACGATCGCTGCTGCGCTCCGGCGGGAGCGAGAACGCGTGGGGACGTCGATCACCGAGCTGGCCCGCCGGGCCGGCATCGCGAAGTCGACCCTCTCCCAACTCGAGGCGGGCGTCGGAAACCCCAGCGTGGAGACCCTCTGGGCGCTCGCCGTGGCCCTCGGCGTACCGTTCAGCCGGCTCGTCGAGCCGCCGACCCCGCGGATCCACGTGATCCGGTCCGGCGAGGGGCCGCGGATCCGGTCCGAGCACGCCGACTTCATCGGGACGCTGCTCAGCGCCGGCTCCCCCCACGGCCGGCGTGACGTGTACACCATCGAGCTCGAGCCCGGGTCCGTCCGGGACGCGGCCGCGCACCTCCCGGGCACCGTCGAGCACCTCGTGTGCGCGGCGGGCCGGATCCGCACCGGCCCGCCGGACGCGCCCGTCGATCTCGAGCCGGGCGACTACATCGCCTTCCCCGGTGACGCGCCGCACGTGTACGAGGCGCTCGAGCCGAAAACCTGGGCCGTTCTCGTCATGGAGCATCGGTAGCGGCGTACAGCCGCGCCACCACGTCCTCGATCGCCGGCTCGACCACGGAGATGTCGCGCAGGGCAGCCGCGCCGGCGAGCCGGGCGACGACCGCGCCGGCGGGCACGCCGGCCAGCGCGAACGTGACCCTGCGCCCGTCGGCCTCGATCGCCTCAACGAAGACACCGGGCACGTCCAGCTCGCTGGCCAGCGTGGGGTCGAGCGGCTCGTCGAGGTCGACCACGACGCGGCG
>DASXRC010000180.1:0-7944 GCA_036506795.1 Micromonosporaceae bacterium | reverse complement strand
CATCGCGACGAAGCCGGCGACGGCCAGCAACGGCTGCTGGATCACTGTGCCGTAGACGACCAGCCCGAGACCGACGATGATCAGGCCGATCGCGACGAGCAGCCGCCGGCGCGCGTGGAAGCGCGGGTCGGTGGCGCGCACTGCCGAGGCGAACTTCGGATCCTCGGCCAGCGACCGCTCGATCTGCTCGAACAGCCGCTGCTCGTGCTCCGAGAGCGGCACGGAACTCCTCCCCGGTCTCAAAGGCCAGCCCTACCGAGCCAACCGACCGTGGCAGCCAACCGGCTGCTTATCCGTCAGTCTACGAGGGGGTACGCGGGTCGGAAAGCGGGACGTCCGTCGGCCCCACCGGAATTTCCGGACGCCGAAGATCATCCGGACCGAGCAGGCTCGCCGGGCGCACCACCGACCGGCCAAAACGGGCAGCGGCCGCGTCGACGGCGGCCTCCGCCTCCCGCCAGCCGCGCTCCGGGGCGCCGAGCTCGAGCTGTCGTGGTGCCGACTCTGCGGTCGCGAGGCCCTCGACCCGGACCCCGACCAGCCGGATCCGATCCCCGGGCCGGAGCGCCTCGAACAAGGCCCACGCGGTCTCGAAGATCTCACGAGCCACATCCGTCGGCGTGGCCACGGTGCGTGACCGGTTCACGGTCCGAAAGTCGGCCAGCCGAACCTTGATGGACACCGTGCGGCCGACCTGGCCAGCCCGACGCAGCCGCGTGCCCACCTTGTCGGCCAACGCCAGCAGCGACCGGCGGACCACGAGAGGATCGGCGATGTCGGTGTCGAATGTGACCTCGGCGCCGATGGACTTCTCCACCTGTTCCGGGCTGACCGGCCGCGGATCCCGGCCCCACGCCAACTCGTGCAGGTGTTCGGCCGCGGCCTCCCCGAGCGCCGCGCGGATCATCCCGCGCGGGGCGTGCGCGAGGTGACCGACTGTGGTCAGGCCCAGCCGCTGCAGAACCTCCGCCGCCCGCTCACCCACCCCCCACAACGCGGCCACCGGCAGTGGATGGAGGAACTCCAGGACCCGATCGCGCGGCACCACGAGCAGGCCGTCGGGCTTGGCCCGGGTAGACCCGAGCTTCGCCACGAACTTGGTCGACGCCACCCCTACCGAGCAGGTGATCCCCTGCTCCTCGGCGACCCGTCTCCGGATGGTCGTGGCGATCGTGGCCGGCCGGCCGAGCAACCGGATCGCGCCGGCGACGTCGAGAAACGCCTCGTCGAGCGAGAGCGGCTCCACGAGGGGCGTGACGTCGCGGAAGATCTGCATTGCGGCCGCCGAGGCGGCCGAGTACTCCGCGAAATCTGGTGGCAGGTAGACGGCACCGGGGCACAGCGCCCGGGCGCGCGCGGTCGGCATCGCGCTGCGTACGCCATACGTCCGCGCCTCGTAGCTCGCCGAGCTGACGACGCCGCGCGGGCCGAGCCCGCCGACCACCACGGGCCTGCCGCGCAGCTCCGGACGGCGACGGATCTCGACCGAGGCGTAGAACGCGTCCATGTCGACGTGCAGGATCGGGCAGCCGGTGTCGTCGGCTGCCGGCCCGAACCGGGCGTCACCGGCGCCACGCGGCATTGCCTGGCTGCGCCCCATGCCCGAGAGGCTAGCGCCGCCGTACGACCAGAAGCGGGACCAACATCTCCGCCGCGGTGTACGACCCGTGGTACGCCACGAGCCTCGCCTCGATCGGGTTGTCCGTGGTGGAGGCGACCACGGCGTACGCCTCGTGGCAGGCGGCCACCACGTCGCCGACCCGGGCCAGGTGCTCCTCGGGAACCGGCCCGAACCAGCCCGCCTCGATCGCCTCGTCGCGGCCTACCACCCACGCCGCGTCGCCGAGCACCGCGCGCCACGTGGCCAGCACGTCCTGGACCGCGCCGCGGCGCGCGTGGACGTAGCGGACCCGCGGCTCGCCGGCGAGGACGCGTACGCCGGCGCGGAGCCGGTCGTCGGTGTCGAAGTCGAAGCGGCGGTCGGCGGGCACGTTGAGCTGGCCGTGGTCGGCGGTGACCAGGAGCGCGGCGTCCGGCGGCAGGCCGTCGACGAGGCGCGCGAGCAGGGCGTCGACCTCCGCGATCGCCGTGCGCCAGCGGTCGGAGTCGACCCCGAACAGGTGACCCTGCCGGTCGATGTCGGGGTGGTAGCCGTAGACCAACGTCGGGCCGTCGCCCCGGCCCAGCGCGGCCAGCATCCCGGCGGCCAGCTTCGCCAGGTCCGCCGCTCCAGCGTAGGCGGCCCCGCGGTTGGCGGCGATGGTCAGGCCCGAGCCCTCGAATTCCGGGCGGGACACCACCACCGTGCCAATCCCGGCGGCAGCCGCCAGCTCAAACTGCGTCGGCACCGGCTGCCATCGGCGCGGATCGGGATCGCGCCTCCACTCGATGTGGGTGAGGACCCGATCGGTGCCCGGCACGTTGACGCGGAAGCCGAGGATGCCGTGGCCACCGGGTGCCGTGCCTGTGCCCAACGTGACGAGGCTCGTGGGCGTCGTGGACGGGAAGCCCGTGGTCAGCTGCCGGGCGAGGCCCGGCCGGGCGGCGGCGAGGTCCGCCAGCGTCGGGGCGTACGGCGCGGCGATCGGTACCTGGTGCTGGCCGAGCCCGTCGACGAGCAGTACGGCGATCCGGCGTACGCCGTCGAGCTCGGCCGCGAGGTTCAGCCGGTCCACCGCACCGGGCACGCCGAGCACCGCGAGGACGCTCGGCAGCACGTCGGCGAGGCTGCCGCCGCCGTACCGGGGATGGACGGTGGCGAACGGGTCCATGCTCAGGCGCCGGGCCGGCGGGCCAGCAGGTGCAGCTGGGTGGCGATGTCCCGGTACGGGGATCGGCCGGCCACGGCCAGCTCCAATTCCAGCAGCGCCTCGGGATCCGCGTCGGCGACCGCGGCCGGCACCAGGTCGGCGAGCACGCGGACGCCGTGGACCTCCACGACGCTCAGCCCGGCGTTGCTCAGCAGCTCGGTGGCGCCCCGCGCGTCGTACCGCCGTTTGAGGGTGTCCCGCGGCCCGGCCCGGCCGGCGGGGTTCTCGAGCAGCGCGGTGGCCGCGTCCAGGTGCCCGGCCATCGCCCGGCCCAACACCGCGGCTACGCGGTTGGCGACCAGCACGCTGGCCGCACCGCCTGGCCGCAGCGCGCCGGCGATCGCGCGGACGGCACCGGCCGGATCGTCGACGACCTCCAGCACCGCATGGCACAGCACCAGGTCGACGCCGGCCGGTCGCGCCAGGTCCGCGATCGCGTCAGCGTCACCCTGCACGCCGGTGATGCGATCCGGTACGCCCGCCTCGGCGGCCCGGCGGGCGAGCGCGGCGAGCGCGTCCGGGCTGGCGTCCACGACGGTCACCCGGTGGCCAGCCTCGGCCAGCGGCACCGCGAACCCACCGGTGCCGCCGCCGACGTCGATGACCCGCAAGGACCGCCCCTCGTGGCGCACCAGCTCGCGCCGGAGCACGGCCCACACCGCCGCCGTGCGCGGCGCCGCATGCGGCCCGGCGAGCCGGCCGTGGGTTCGCTCCACGCCGGCAGCCTAGACCGCTCGCGCCGCGGCGGCGCGAGCCGCCCGACGGCCCAAGTCATCTGAAGTCCCGCGAGGTGGGCCGGACGGGGATGGCCACGGCCTCCAGTCGGTCGGCGGTCAGGTTGATCACTCCGTCGTGCTTCTCGAGCATGCCGCGCACCACGATCGCCGGGCTCGTGCGTGCGACCTTCCGGTAGCGGAGCCAAAGCCCCGGCGAGCAGGTCACGTTGAGCATGCCCGTCTCGTCCTCCAGGTTCATGAAGGTGATCCCGCCGGCGGTGGCGGGCCGCTGGCGGTGCGTGACGATCCCACCCACCTTGACGCGTGTGCCGTCCGGGATTTCGACCAGCCGGGTGATGGGGACCGCGCCCAACGCCTCCAGCTCGTCCCGGATGAACTGCGCCGGATGGCTGTCCGGGGACAGGCCGGTCGCCCACACGTCCGAGACGAGCCGGTCCACGTCGTCCATCCCGGGCAGCGTCGGCGCGCTGGTGCCGCTGACCGTGCCGGGCAGCCGATCGGCCCGTTCCTGCGCCGCGGCGCCGGCCGCCCACAGCGCCTCGCGCCGGTGGAGCCCCATGCCGGCGAACGCGTCCGCGGTGGCCAGGGCCTCCAGCTGGGCGGCGGTCAGCGCGGGCCCAGTCCTCGCCGTACGCCGGCTCAGGTCGACCATGTCCCGGTACGGCCCGCCCGCGTCGCGCTCGGCCACGATCCGCTTGGCCAGGTCATCGCCGATGGTGCGCACACTGGACAGCCCCATCCGGATAACCGGGCCGCCGATTCCCCACCCGTGCGGCGGCTGGCCCTTCGCGTTCCGCGGTCCGCCGGGCTCGATCGGCGGCTCCAGGGTGGCGCCCGCCTCGCTGGCGTTGATGTCCGGACGGCGCACCGTCACCCCGTGCCGACGCGCGTCGTCCACAAGGGACTGTGGTGAGTAGAAGCCCATCGGCTGCGCGTTCAGCAGGGCCGCGCAGAACGCCGCCGGGTGGTATCGCTTGAGCCAGGAGCTGGCGTAGACCAGGTACGCGAAGCTGATCGCATGGCTCTCCGGGAAGCCGTAGTTGGCGAACGCGGCGAGCTTGACGTAGATGTCGTCGGCCAGTTCGCCGGTGATCCCGTTGGCCGCCATCCCGGCGTACAGCCGATCTTTGATCTTGGCCATACGCTCGAGCGAGCGCTTGGCGCCCATCGCCCGCCGCAGCAGGTCCGCCTCCGCCGCGGTGAACCCGGCCACGTCGATCGCCAGCTGCATGAGCTGCTCCTGGAACAGGGGGACGCCGAGGGTACGCTTGAGCGACTTCTCCATCAACGGATGCGGGATGGTCGGCTCCTCCAGGCCGTTCTTGCGGCGGATGTACGGGTGCACCGAGCCGCCCTGGATCGGGCCGGGCCGGATCAGCGCCACCTCGACCACGATGTCGTAGAACGTCCGCGGCTTGAGCCGAGGCAGCGTGGCCATCTGCGCCCGGCTCTCCACCTGGAACACGCCGACCGAGTCGGCCCGGCAAAGCATCTCGTAGATCTCTTCGTCCTCGTTCGGCAGCTCATGCAGGCCGAGGTGCACATCCTCGTGCTCGGCGATGAGGTCGAACGCGTACCGCAGCGCGGAGAGCATGCCGAGACCGAGCAGGTCGAACTTGACCAGGCCCACGTTGGCGCAGTCGTCCTTGTCCCACTGCAGCACCGTGCGGCCCGGCATCCGGCCCCACTCGACCGGGCACACGTCGATCACCGGACGGTCGCAGATCACCATCCCGCCGGAGTGGATGCCAAGGTGCCGGGGGAACGTCTGCAACGCGTTGGCGTACGCGATGACCTGCTCGGGGATGTCCTCCACATCGACCGTGGCCACGCTGCCCCATCGGTCGATCTGCTTGCTCCAGGCGTCCTGCTGCCCTGGCGAGAAACCGAACGCCTTGGCGATGTCGCGGACCGCCGAACGCGGCCGGTACGAGATCACGTTCGCCACCTGGGCGGTGTGCTCCCGGCCGTACTTGTCGTAGACGTGCTGGATGACCTCCTCGCGTCGGTCGGACTCGATGTCCACGTCGATGTCCGGCGGGCCGTCCCGCTCCGGGGCGAGGAAGCGCTCAAAGAGCAGGTTGCGCTCGACGGGGTCGGCGTTCGTGATGCCCAGCGAGTAGCAGACCGCCGAGTTCGCCGCCGACCCCCGCCCCTGGCAGTAGATGCGTTTCAGCTTGCAGAACGTGGCAATGTCGTAGACGACTAGGAAGTACCCCGGGAAGTTCAGCTCGTCGATCATCTTGAGCTCGTGCTCGATCTGGGCGTACGCCTTCGGGTTCGCCTCGGGCCGGCCGTATCGCTCTCGCGCCCCATCCAGGGTCAGCTTGCGCAGCCACTGCATCTCGGTCCACCCGGACGGCACCGGGTAGTCCGGCAGCTTCGGCGCGACGAGCTCCAGGTCGAAGGCGAGTTCCGCGCCGAGCCGGCCGGCCCGGTCGACCGTACCCGGGAAGTCGGCGAACCGGGCCGCCATCTCCGACCCGCCGCGCACGTGCGCAGTGCCGGCCGCGGGCAGCCAGCCGTCGATCTCGTCCAAGCTGCGCCGGGCGCGCACCGCGGCCAGCGCGGTGGCGAGCCGACGCCGGGCCGGGGTGGCGTAGTGGACGTTGTTCGTGGCCACCGTCGGGAGCCCGGCGGCGGCCGCGAGCGTGGCCAGCGCGTCGTTGCGCTCGTCGTCGATGGGGTCGCCGTGCTGGGACAGCTCGACCGCCACGTGCTCCGCGCCGAACAGCGTCACCAGCCGGGCCAGCTCATGGCGCGCCGCCGCCTCGCCCTCGGTGCGCAGCGCCGCCGGCACGTGTCCCTTGCGGCAGCCGGTGAGGACGACCACGTGCCCGGCCAGTTGTGAGGCGACCTCCTCCAGGGCCCCGTAGACCGGGCGGCCCTTCTCCCCACCGCGCAGCTGCGCCCGCCCGATGGTGCTCGCCAGCTTGGCGTACCCCTCTGGACCGCGGGCCAGCACGAGCAGGTGGCGGCCGGCCGGGTCGGGCTCGCCGTTCTGCGGGCCGGGCAGGCCGAGCGACAGCTCCGCACCGAAGATCGTGGGCAGACCCAGCTCCCGGGCTGCCTCGGCGAACCGGACCACGCCGTACAGCCCGTCGTGATCGGTGACCGCGAGCGCGGTCAGCCCTCGACGCACCGCCTCCTCGGCCAGTTCCTCCGGATGACTGGCCCCGTCGAGGAAGCTGAAGTTCGTGTGGCAGTGCAGCTCGGCGTACTCCATAGTGGGCTGTCTGCGGATCAGGCCGGGCGCCGCGTACGGCTGGCGCTTGCGGCTCCAGGCCGGCGAGTCGCCGCCGTCGCCGTCGACGGCGAGCGGGTCCACCACGTACGGCCGGCCGTTTCTGCCCGGCGGCGGGCCGAGGTCCGTCGTCGCGTCGGCCGCGGCGTCCACCTTGGCGTTGCGGCCGGACAGCCGACGTTCCAGCTCCCCCCACGGCATCTTCGGGTTGTTGAACCCCATTCGCGTCAGAGCCCCTGCCGTAGCACTTGCACCACGGTTGTTGTCATGCCACCGCCATCGCCCACGGCATGCCGGCGGTCGACACGCAGGATCATGGGTTCCCGGATGGCATCGCCGGACTGACCGTTATCCATGTCCAACTCAACTCCGCGATCAGTCATAGACCGCCTCCACCGTCCAGTGGCCGCCGGCCAGGGCCAGCAACAGGGCCCGGCCGTCCGCGAGGGCGATCTGGAACCAGGCCCGCCGCCGTGCCTCCGCCGGTGCCCACCACCGCTCGTCGACCGGCCACGGCCCGGCCCACCCGGTGATCTCGACCGGGACGGCGGTGCCGATGCCGATCCGGTCCGGCGCGGCGCTGACCTCCAGCCGGGCGCTGACCGCGACCCCCTGCCCGGTCTCGTCGTACACCCGGGCGGGCAGCGGCGCGGACAGCACCGAGGCGGGGGCGGGCGGTGGCAGCCGGCCCGGCCACGGCGGCTCCTCGGGGCGGCCCGGGGTGCGCTCGTCGCCCCACGGCACGAGCCGCACCTGATCCGCGGGCGACCGGCCGCCGCCCAGCACCGCGGTGAGCACCGCCTCGGGGCCGAGGATGCCCTGCACCCGGCTCAGCGCCCGGTGGGCCCGCTCCCGCTCCTCGCCCGCGTCACCCCACAGCCCCGGCTGCAGCCCAACGTGGGCGAGCACCCCGTCGGGCACCAGCCGCAGCCGAATGATGCCCGCCGTTGGCCGACCAGTCGGGGCGCGACCGACGCCGGTCCGGTTCGTGCCGGACAGCCACCCGTCCAGCTGCCAGCGCACCCGGTCGGCGATCGCGACCGCGGTCAGCAGCCCGTCGTGCCGCCAGACCCGGTGCAGCTCCTCCCCGTGCGCGGTCACCGCCTCGATGCCCAGCCGGGTGCAGCCCAGACCGTACGCGGCGAGCCGCTCG
>DASXRC010000179.1:0-2954 GCA_036506795.1 Micromonosporaceae bacterium | reverse complement strand
GTCGAGCACTCCAATGCGTCAGAGGTTCGGGTACTGGCGAAGCTGGTACGTGATGCGGTAGCTGAGCTTCACGTTGCAGGAGTGGTCGTTCTCCGCGGGGAAGGTCCCGACGACCGTGCGGGTCCGGCTGCCCGGCAGCAGCGGCGTCGCCCCGTTGCGATAGAGACCCCCGTGGAACCCGAAAACCTCGACGTCTTCCTCCCACACCCTGAACACGGGCAGCTTCAGGCTCGCCGACTGGCCCACCTCGGTGAAGGTCCGCGCGAGCTTCGGGACGGGGATCGTTTCAGCGGCCGACATGGACACCTCGACGTCCTCGGGTGTGCCGTCCGGAAACCGCCAGTAGACATGCGGCTCGCTGTCGCCAACCGCGTCGCAGTCGTCGTACAGGTAGGCGGTGAAGTCGCCGAGGCTGATGTCGTAGAGCGGTTCGAGGTCCACCGTGGACCTGACGGCGTACGGTGTGAAGTCGCCGTTGCCGACCGCTTCAAGAAGGCTGATGGTGACCTCCTCGCGGCGTTTCTGCCCGTCGTTCGCGGCAAAGTTGGCCACGAACCGGTTGCCGGAGGCGTTGTTGTAGGCCTGGGTGATGCGCTGGGACTGGGCGCCGTTCCCGAACAGCACGCTGACATCGACTCGGTTGGTCACGCCGAGCCCGGCGGGCAGCGTCACCACGGCCGTGACGCTCTTGTGGCGCAGCTGCAAGGCGCCAGCGACCCGCTTGAGGTTGGCCGTCGGCGCGCCGGGGTTCGGGTCGGGCGGCGCGTTCTGGCTGGCCGCCGGCGCCGGCGGGATGCCGGGTCCGCGCACCGCGGCGCCCGCCGTGCCGGTCCGGGTCGCCGCGGCGCCGGTCTGGGTTGCGGCGGCCGCCCGGGGCACGTCGTCGGGGGTACCGGACGGTGCGGACCGCGCGAATAGCAACACGCCCGCCAACCCGACACTGATGCCGGTGACCGTGGCGAGAACGGCGTTACGCTGGTATTTGATCCCTCGCATGTCAGTCGGCGGCGACGTCGACCGACACCGGCACACCGTTGGTGAGCACGTCGTAGACGGCCGAGCGGGCCCGGGACTGCTCGACGAGGCCGCGCAGGACCTCGTCGGTGGCCTCGCCGGAGATCTGGAGGGTGACCCGGATCCCCTGGTAGCCGTTGCGCACCTGGTCGGACAGTCCGAGGATGCCGAGCAGGTCGATGTCACCCTCCACAGTGGAGCTCACCTCGTGCAACGCGACACCGCGCGCCGCCGCCACGTTGGCGACGCCGGCGGTCAGGCAGGCGGCGATCGCGTGTAGCAGGAACTCCACCGGCGTCGGCCCGTTGCCGGTGCCTACCAGGACGGCCGGGTGGTCGGCGTCGTAGCCGAAGTCCTCGGTCCGGGTGGTGTCCTCCTGCCCGGCCCCGTAGAAGCCGCGGATCGTGCTGCGGTTGTGCGTACCGCTGATCCACCGGTTGGTCGCGCGGAACTGGAACTTCGCCAGCTCCGGGTTGGCCTTGACCGCATCCAGCGTCGCGAACAGGGTCGGCGTGTCCACCCCGTTGAGCGGCGGATGGATCTTACTCGTGCTGGTCGTCATCGTGATCTCCCTGGCCCGCCGCCGGCCCCACGACCCGTGCGCGGCGAGATCACCGGCGGCGACGGGTCGACGCTAGGAGGCGCCCGTTCCCGCAGCGTTCCCCGCCGGCTTGCCCGGCCATTCCCGGAATCAAGCCGACCCACGACACGCCCACCGAGGAGCCACGGCGCCGAGACCTTCGGCCGCGGCCCGCCTCGAACGCCGTCCTGCCTGACGGAGGCGCACGCGACCGCTCGTGGCGCAGCAGCAGGATCTCCGCGATCTTGGCCTTGGCTGCGGCTCGCCCGGCCACGAGCTGCCGGAGCTTCTCGGCCGGGGCGTCGCCCTTGACCGTGAACCGCGCGGTGATGTTCTGGTAGCCGTTGCGGACGTCGGGTCCAGCCCGAGGATGCCGTCGAGGTCGATGTCGCCGGACACGGTGGAGCGGACCTCGGTGAGCTGGATCCCCCGGGCGGCGGCGATGGTGGCCAGGCCGGCGGTCAGGCAGGCGGCGAGTGCGTGCAGCACGAATTCCACCGGGGTCAAGGCGTTGTCCTGCCCGACGAGGACGGCGGGGTGGTCGGCGTCGAAGTGGAAGGCGCGTTCGTGGGTGCGCTCCTCCCCGACGCCGAAAAAGCCGTGGATGGGACGGCGACCCGCATGGGCGTTCGCGGACGGGGTGCCGACCCAGATGCACGCCTCGCCGTGGTGGGTGGGGAACACCCCGTCCAGGCACGGTCGGCCAGGTCAGCTCGATGCCCTCCCACGGCAGACCGATTCCTGGCGCCGGATAGGTCCCCCCAGGTCCACGGGTGGGAAGCGTCTCCCGATGTCGGTTTTGCGCGGGACCTCGCGCACCTCTGGCGCTCTGCGGCAGCATGAACGCGTGCGGTGCGAGCTGAGGCTCCTGGGTGGGTTCGCCGCCGTCGTCGACGGCGCCGCGATCGCCTCGGCGGCGTGGCGCCACCGGCGTGCCCTGCAGCTGGTCAAGATTCTCGCCCTCGCTGCGGGTCACCGGCTCGTGGCCGAGCAGGTGGTCGACCTGATGTGGCCGGACCTGCCCGCCCAGGCTGGTGGGGCGAACCTGCGCAAGGCGGCGCATCTGGCCCGTCAGGTGCTCGGGGCGCCCGACGCCGTCGTGTTGGCCGGTGGTGCCGTGGTCCTGTTCCCGCGGGATGAGGTGTGGACGGACGCGGAGGAGTTCCGGCGGGCTGCGGACGCGGCGCTGCGCACCGGCGACCGGGGCTCGCTGGCCACGGCGATCGGGCTGTATGCCGGGGATCTCCTCCCGGATGACCGGTACGAGGACTGGGCGGCGGCACCGCGTGAGCGGCTGCGCGCCCGGTACCTGCAGGCGCTGCGACGCGCCGGCGAGTGGGAACGGCTGGTCGAGGAGGAG
>DASXRC010000178.1:0-1743 GCA_036506795.1 Micromonosporaceae bacterium | reverse complement strand
GCGACCGTGTACCAGACCCGGGACGTACGGTTTCTCGCCGTGCCCACGCAGTCCTTGCGGGCCAGGTCGAAGTGGCTGAGCAGGCCGGGACCGTCTGCCGCCGCCTGGGTGGGTAACGCGGCGGCGCCTTCGGCGATCGGGGTCACGGCGGCCAAGGCCAGCGCGCTGATCCCGGCGAGGCAGCTGAGACGGATGAGGCGTCGCATGCGTCCTCCTGCGGAGAAAGGGCCGGCCGTCCAGCGGCCTCCTGCGTCATCCGACCACCGGCACAGCACGAGCGCAAGGGGCCGCGCCTGCTCCCGGTAAGTGTCCGGGTCAGGATGCGCCGATGGTGCGAGCATCGACATATGCCGCTGCTCGTCGGCACGTCAGGCTGGCAGTACTCCTCGTGGCGCGGGGTGTTCTACCCGCCGGAGCTCGCCCAGAAGCGGTGGCTCGAGCACTATGCACAGGTTTTCGCGACGGTCGAGAACAACAGCGCGTTTTATCGGCTGCCGGCGCGGGAGACCTTCCAGACCTGGCGGTGGCGGGTACCCGGCGATTTCGTCATGACCGTCAAGGCCAGTCGCTTCCTGACCCATGTGCGGCGACTGCGTGAGCCGCGCGAGCCGGTACGACGCCTTCTCGACGCCGCCGCTGGGCTTGGCGACAAGCTCGGCCCGATCCTCGTTCAGCTTCCGCCCACCCTCACCTCGGACCCTCAGCTGCTTGCCGAATGCTTGAAGCAGTTCCCGCGGACAGTGCGCGTCGCCGTCGAACCACGCCACGAGTCCTGGTGGACGGAGGAGACGCAGGAGGTACTCGCCGCGGCCGGTGCCGCGCTGTGCTGGGCCGATGCGGGCGGGTGGCCGCGGACGCCGCTCTGGCGGACCGCCGACTGGGGCTATCTGCGGCTGCATCACGGCCGGGCCAAACCCTGGCCGAGCTATGGCCGCCGAGCGCTGACCTCCTGGGTACGTCGGCTGAGCGACACCTGGCCCGATACCGCTGACGTCTTCGTTTACTTCAACAACGATCCAGGTGGCGCCGCGGTCCGTGATGCAGCCCTCCTCGGCTCCATCGCCCGCCGCAGTGGGCGGACCGTCAGCCGGACGTGGAACGGCAGGGCATGAGGTCCGCCTCATACCTCGGCTGCGGTCGTCCAGTCGCCGTTTGCGATCACGGCTCCGAGATCCTCGGGCGGCCCGTTGTAGACGTACACGACTGCCTCGGCGACGGGAGGTGCCACCGTCATCGGTTGGGCGAAGACGGGAACGGTCCGGCGGAGGTACTGCGAGTCGTCCTCGCTGCGCGGGTCGTACCGCTCGAGCGCATCCAGCCTCGCGAGCGTGGCGTCGTCAGGGAGCCGGTAGAGCTCGACCGCGACCCGACCGTCCTGATCGTCCACCAGTGCGGGATAGGGGTACGGACGGAAGGGCGCAGTCGGCACCTCGTAGAGCACTCCGGCGACCCAGCCGGAGGCGAGGAACTCGGCTTCGGCGAGCAGGGCATGATTGCGCTGCCCGCGTCGCAGGGTCCCGTACACCGCAACGACCGGACCCGGTGCCTCGTTCACTCGCGAGAGTGTGGCACAGCGTGATCGGCCGAGATTCCCCTATGGCGGCGTCTGCATGACACCGTCCACGCGACGCGGGACGACGGCCGACGTGCTGTCGCGCAGCACCTCGGGGAGCAGGTCCTGCGGGGTGTTCTGGTAGACGACCGGTACCAGGAAGCGGCGGATCGCGGTGACCCCCACCGACG
>DASXRC010000177.1:0-21593 GCA_036506795.1 Micromonosporaceae bacterium | reverse complement strand
TCCGACTCGTTCACGCTGCCGGTCGGGGCGCCGCACAAGGCGGCCGCCGAGAAGTGGCTGATCGAGTGCGGTTCGGTGGCCGGCCAGGATCTGTTCAACCCGAAGAAGGGTTCGATCCCGGCGCGCACCGACGCCGACAAGTCGAAGTACACCGACTACCTGGCCAAGACGCTCGCCGACTGGCAGAACCCGAGCACGAAGATCGTGGGTTCGTTCGTGCACGGCGTCGTCGCTAACAACGCCTGGAAGTCGGAGATCGAGACGGCGTACGGTCTGTACGCCCAGGACGGCAACACCGCGAAGTTCGTCAACGCGGTGGCGACGTCGTTCAGCTCGGTCGGCAAGTAGGCTGACCGGACCGCCGGCCGGCCCTCCCGGGGGCCGGCCGGCGACGCCGGTCGCAAAGGGGGAGGGATGCGCTGGAGGCGCCGGATCCGGTCGTGGGGCCCTGCGGTCCTGCTGATATCGCCGTCGCTGGTGGCGCTGGCCATCTTCGTGTACGGCTTCATCGGCTGGAACGTGCGGGTGTCGTTCACGAGCTGGCGGGGGCTGCGTCCGACGTACGACTTCGTCGGCTGGCAGAACTACCGCAACCTCATGCACGACGAGCGGTTCCGGCTCGACGTGCGCAACCTGCTCGTGTTCACGGTCGCGTTCATCGTCGGATCCCTGCTGCTCGGCTTGTTCATGGCCCTGCTGCTGGACAAGGGCGTACGCGGTGAGGGGTTGTTCCGAACCGTCTATTTGCTGCCGATGGCCATCTCCTTCATCGCCACCGCGATCATCTGGCGCTGGCTGCTCGACAACGGGACCGGCGAGTCCACGGCCGGCATTAACAAGCTCTTCGCCAATCTCGGCCTCGGGTTCCTGCGCAGCGACTGGCACAAGAGCACGTCCTCGCTGGCGATCGCCGCGGTCGCGCTGCCCGCGGGCTGGGCGCTCGCGGGGTACGTTATGTCGCTGTTCCTGGCCGGCCTGCGCGGCGTGCCCGAGGAGCTACGCGAGGCGGCGCGGGTGGACGGCGCGAACGAGCCCCGGGTGTACTGGCACGTCGTGCGGCCCATGCTGCTGCCCGTGTTCATGAGCGGGCTGGTCATCCTGACCCACATCTCGCTCAAGACGTTCGACTTGCTCTTCGCGATCGCCCCCGGCGACCTGCGGGTCGACACGCCGGCGCTGTACATCTACCACACCGTGTTCCGGGGCGGGTTCTACGCGCGCGGCGCGACCATCGCGACGCTGCTGCTGCTCACCGTCGCGCTCGTCATCGTCCCGTACATCTGGTACTCGGTCCGATCGGAGCGCAAGAAATGAGTACGGTCGGGACCCCGGCGCCGCCCGCGCCGGCGCCCGCCGCCGGAGTGGCGGCGCCGGACGAGCGCCGTCAGCGGCGGCCGCGCGGTCGCAGGTCGCGGGCGCTGACCTTCGCCCGGTACCTCGCGCTGTTCGCGCTGGCGTGCTTCTTTCTCATGCCGGTGTACGCCCTGCTGCTCACCGCGCTGAAGGACCCCGGGCAGGTCAGCGTCGTACGCATGTGGGAGCTGCCGGACCGGTTCTCCCTGGCGAGTTTCCGGGCGGTCTGGCCGGAGCTGCAGGACGGCTTCGTGAACAGCATGACGATGGCCGTGCCGGCGAGCATCATTTCGTCCCTGCTCGGCGCCGCCAACGGCTTCGTGCTCTCGAAGTGGCGCTTCCCAGGCGCGGACTTCGTGTTCCCGCTCATCCTGTTCGGCATGTTCATCCCGTACCAGGCCGTGCTCATCCCGATGTTCTATTCGCTGAGCCGGGCCGGCCTGACGCACGACCTGCGCGGACTGATCCTTGCGCACATCATCTACGGCTTGCCCATCACCACGCTCATCTTCCGCAGCTACTTCGCGGGCATCTCGGACGAGCTGATCGAGGCGGCCAAGGTCGACGGCGCCGGCATGCTACGCACGTTCTTCTTCGTCGCGCTGCCGATCGCCCCGCCGGCCTTCGCGGTCGCGCTGATCTGGCAGTTCACCTCGGCGTGGAACGACTTCCTGTTCGGCGTGCTGCTCGCGCAGCGCACCGAGGACTGGCCGATCACCGTCGCGCTGAACAACATCGCGGGTGGCCAGACCGTACCGTTCAACGAGGCCATGGCCAGCGCGCTGCTGGCCTGCGTACCCACCGTCGTGGTCTACATCCTGCTCGGCCGCTTCTTCATGCGCGGCCTGATGGCCGGCGCCCTGAAGGGATAACTCGATGACCGACACCAATTCGCTTCCGGCGGCCTCCCCGGTGACCAACGGCCGGGCGCCGGTGAGCATCCGCCTCGAGGGGGTGACGAAACGCTTCCGGGGCGGCGTGGTCGCGGTCAACGCGGTCGACCTGGAGGTGCGCCCGGGCGAGTTCATGGCGCTCGTCGGCCCGTCCGGATGCGGGAAGTCCACCGTGCTCCGGCTGATCGCGGGGTTGGAGGAGGCGACCGACGGCCGGGTCTATATCGGCGACCGCGAGGTGACCTACCGACTCCCGCAGGAGCGCGACGTGGCCATGGTCTTCCAGAGCTACGCGCTGTACCCGCGGATGTCCGTGCGCCGCAACCTGGGCTTCGGGCTGCGCATGCGCCGGACCCGGCGGGACGAGCGGGACCGCCGGGTCCACGAGGTCGCCGACATCCTCGGCCTGGAGCACCTGCTCGAGCGGCGGCCGTCCGCGCTGTCCGGCGGGCAGCGGCAGCGGGTCGCGATGGGCCGGGCCATCGTCCGCGAGCCGCAGGCATTCCTGATGGACGAACCACTGTCTAATCTGGACGCCAAGCTGCGGGTGAGCATGCGCTCGCAGCTATCACTGCTGCACCAGCGTCTCGGCACCACGACCGTGTACGTCACGCACGACCAGGTCGAGGCGATGACGCTCGGCCAACGGGTGGCGGTGCTGCGCGACGGCATCCTACAACAGTGCGACACGCCCCAGCGGCTGTTCCATGAGCCGGTCAACCTCTTCGTGGCCGCGTTCATCGGATCACCGTCGATGAACTTCGTGAAGGCGACGGTGGCGGGCGGCGCGGTGCGCTTCGCCGACGTGCGCGTACCCCTCCCCGAGGGCTCGCCGCTCGCCGGCGCCGACCGCCGGGTGATCCTCGGCGTCCGCCCGACGGGCTTCTCGGCCGGCACTGGCAACGGCCGACCGGAGATCACGCTGCGCCCGGAGATCGTCGAGGAGCTGGGCGACGAGCGTTATGTGATCTTCGATATCGACGCCCCACGGGTCGACACCGACGCGACCCGGGCCGCCGTCGACGCGGAGACCGCCGATGACGCCCTCCTCGTACCGGACGAGCGGGCGCGGGTTACGGTCCGGCTCCCCGGCGATGTGCCGGTCAGCATCGGCGAGCCGCTCACGCTGTCAATCGCGCCGGAGAAGCTCTACTTCTTCGATCCGGAGACCGGATCCGCGCTGTAACGCCGGCCCTCGCTCCGAATCTCCACAATTCGGTCACGCGTACAACCGGGCTCGGCTCAGCCTCCCCCGATACACTGACCGGTCATGAGCACTGACGACCCGGTGACCGCCGCAAGCTCCGCGACCCCTGGGCCGCTGAGCGCGGTACGGACGCCTCGGGACCTCAAGCGGCTCACGCGGGACGAGCTCACGGTGCTCGCCGCGGAGATCCGCGACTTCCTCGTGGCTAAGGTCTCCCGGACCGGCGGCCACCTCGGCCCGAATCTGGGCGTGGTCGAGCTCACCCTCGCGCTGCACCGGGTCTTCGACTCGCCGAGGGACCGGCTTCTGTTCGACACCGGGCACCAGGCGTACGTGCACAAGATCGTCACCGGGCGGCAGGAGGGGTTCGACGGGCTCCGCCAGCGCGGCGGGCTGTCCGGCTATCCCAGCCGGCACGAGTCCGAGCACGACATCATCGAGAACTCACACGCCTCGACCGCCCTCTCGTACGCCGACGGCTTGGCCAAGGCGTTCGCGCTGCGCGGCGAGCGGCGGCACGTCGTCGCCGTCGTCGGCGACGGGGCGTTGACGGGCGGCATGTGCTGGGAGGCCCTGAACAACATCGCCGCCGCGCGCAATCCGTTGGTGATCGTGGTCAACGACAACGGCCGGTCGTACTCCCCGACGATCGGCGGCCTCGCCGACCACCTGGCCACCCTGCGGCTCAACCCGGGGTACGAGAAGGTACTGGACCTCGTCAAGGACGCCCTCGAGCGGACGCCGCTGGTGGGTAAGCCGATGTACGAGGTCCTGCACGCAGTCAAGAAGGGCATCAAGGACGCGGTCGCTCCGCAGGCGATGTTCGAGGACCTCGGCATCAAGTACGTCGGGCCGGTCGACGGCCACGACGTCGCCGCCGTCGAGTCGGCGCTCCGCCGCGCGAAGCGGTTCGGCGGGCCGGTCATCGTGCACGCGGTGACCCGCAAGGGGTACGGCTACCGGCCGGCCGAGGAGGACGACGAGGACTGCCTGCACGGCCCGGGTGCGTTCGACGCTCGGACCGGCAAGCTGCTCGCAGCCCCCTCGGTGAAGTGGACCAACGTGTTCGCCGAGGAGCTGGTCGCGATCGCCGACGAGCGGCCGGACATCGTCGGCATCACCGCGGCGATGGCCCACCCGACGGGCATCGCCCGGCTGGCCGAGAAGTACCCCGATCGGGTGTACGACGTGGGCATCGCCGAGCAGCACGCCGCGACCTCGGCGGCCGGTCTGGCACTCGGCGGCCTGCACCCGGTCGTCGCCGTGTACGCGACGTTCCTCAACCGCGCGTTCGACCAGGTGCTGCTGGACGTCTCCATGCACCGGTTGCCGGTCACATTCGTGCTGGACCGGGCCGGCATCACCGGGCCGGACGGGCCGAGCCACTACGGGATCTGGGACCTGTCGGTCTTCGGCGTCGTGCCGGGCCTGCGCATCGCGGCACCCCGCGACGCCGCCACCGTGCGGGAGGAGCTGCGCGAGGCGGTCGCGGTCGACGACGGACCGACGATCGTGCGGTTCCCGACCGGGCCGGTCGCGGAGGACCTCCCGGCGCTCCGCCGGGTCGGTCCGGTCGACGTGCTCGCCGAGCCCGACCGCAGGGACGTGCTGCTGGTCGCGGTCGGCGCGTTCGGCCAGCTCGCCGTGGAGGTCGCGGCGCGCGTCGCCGAGCAGGGCTACGGCGTGACGGTGGTCGATCCGCGCTGGGTACGCCCGGTGCCCGTCGAGATCGTCTCGTTCGCCAAGCGGCACCGCCTCGTCGTCAGCGTCGAGGACGGCGTGCGTACCGGCGGGGTCGGCGAGGCGCTCGCGAGTCTGCTGCGCGACGCCGGCGTCGCGGTGCCGGTGCACAACCTCGGCGTACCGCCGGACTGGCACCCGCACGGTAGCCGCCCAGAGATCCTCGCCGGCCTGGGCCTCACGCCGCAGGACGTCGCACGCGAGATCACCGAGCGCCTCTCCCGTCTGGACGAGCCCATCGAGATCGAGGCCGCCCGAGAGGCCTGAATCGCGGGCCCCGGACATACGCTTAGCCCGGCGAGTCATCCCCGGGAGGGCACGTGTCCCAACTCGTGCTCATTGACCTAGGCCTGATCGGGCTCGAGCCGACGGCCCAGCCGGACGTGCGCGGTGGCTGGCTCGCGGCGCACCGGGCCTGGCTGGTCGTCATCACCGCGGCCCTGCTCCTCGGTACCCTCGGCGCCGCCGCGGCACCGGGACCGCCCGAGCTCTCGGAGACCCGCATCGTCGCGGGCGTCGGCCACGACACGCGGATTATCGGCGACCGGCTCTACGTGGTCACCGTCGACATCGCGGACTCGGGGTTTGGCGGGCGTACCGTCTCGGCGTACCGGCTGCCGGACGCCGTGGCGCTCTGGCACATTCCCCTGTCGGTGCCCGGCGGCTCTATCTGGATGGTGGCCGCGCAGGGCACGCTGCTGGTCGGCAGCGACAACGAGGCCGACCCGGTCACGGTGGCGCTCGACACCACGACCGGACGGCCGCTGTGGCGGGGGATCGGGCTCCCGATTGGTGCCGTCGGCGCCGGCGATCTGGCCCTGCTCCGGCGCCCGGCTCCCGGTGAGAGTTGGCAGGCCGTCGGCGGCCGGATCATGGCCGCGGTCGACACCCGAACCGGGCGGGTCGCCTGGTCCTATCCGCTGCCGGAGGCCGCCCAGGAGGTGTTCGCCCGGAGCGGCGCCCGGCTGACGCGGTCCGTGGTCGGCGCGCCGAGCGGCCGGGTCGAGGTCCGTGACCTGACAACGGGGGAACTGCTCGTGGCGCGCCAGCTGCTGGCGCCTCCACCGGCGGGTCAGATGAGTCGGTTCGAGACCTGGCTGCAGCTCGCCGGGGACCTCGTGTTCGCGGGCGACCCGGGCGGGCCGGCCACGGCGTACGAGGTGAACACGCTCACGCCGCGCTGGACCGCCGACGTGAACCTGTCGAGGGTAACGATGTCGGCGGCGTGCCATCCGTTGATGTGTGCGGTGGGGGGTGACGGCGGCGTCCGGGCATTGGACGCCGCGACCGGTACGCTGCGTTGGTCCGCTCAGCGCCTGGTGTCCGCTCGGGCGTACGGCAACGCGCTGGTGGGCCTCGCCGAGGGCTCCGACCGTTCGCAACCACCGGTGCTCCAGGTCGTGGATCCGCGGACCGGGTACCCGATTCGCAACCTTGCGCCGTGGAGCCTCGCCGATTCCGAACCGGACGCGCCGCCGATCGCGATCCGGCACGACGCCACGACCATGCAGGCGTGGCTGGGCGTGGTCGACGTCAACCTCCGGGAGGTCCAACCCCTCGGTGTGGTGCTCAATGTCGTCAACGGCTGCGACGCCGGGGCCGGCTGGGTGATGTGCCGGCACCTCGACACGTCCATCGGGGTCTGGCAGTACCGCTGATCACCAGTTGGCCTGCTCCGGCGCGGGCGGCAGCGGCACGGTGCTCGGGTGAACCACGTAGGCGACTCCGCGGCTGGTGTTGAGCCAGGCCGCCTCGAACTCCGCCCGGCCGACGACCTTGCGTACGGCGTTGTTGTCCACTGCTGCGGGGTCGTTGAGCACCGGAGAGCCGTCGGCTCCGAACCCGACCAGCACCAGCAGGTGACCGCCCGTGTCGTAGGTCAGGCCGGGAATCTCGTTCTTCTTGAAGGACAGGGACAGCACGAGCGGGATGCCGGCCGCGATGAACGACTCGGCCTCGTTGAGCGAGCGCAGCCGGGTAACGAACCCGTCGAGACCGAACCGCCCCGCGTACGCCGTGTTGAACGGCCAGTTCCCGCAGCCGTCGTACGAGTAGTCGAACGTGTTGCGTGCGGCGTAGTCGACCCAGGGGTCCACCGGGGGCTCCACCCAGGCGTAATCCTCCGGGGTGGGGCCGGTGCCCCAGTACGCCACCACCATTGACGTTGACGTCGGGCTGCACCACGCCTCGCCGCCGCCGTTCCACTGTGGGTAGTGCCCGTCGTGCAGGTGCTGGGAGTAGCGGGGCACGTCGAGGATGGTGCCCTGCGCCGCCAGCGGAGTGCTCGCCGCCAACTTCTTGTCCGGGGGCGGGAGCACCGAGGCGACCGCGCCGATCGACCGCAGGGCCGGCGCCTCGGCGCCGCCCGCGGGCCGCAGCAGCGTGGCGCGTAGCCGGTAGGACGTCAGGCCCAGCCCCTGCGCCGCGACGAAGGTGTCGACGGCGATGCGCCCGTGCACGTCTCCCTGGGCCGCCAGGGACGTGCGCCGGATCTGGTTGTCGTCGGCCGCCCACCGGCCCATGACGTACCACTTGGTGGTCTCGCCGGTGTTGGTCACGCCCTGCAGCTCGACCTGGATCCACGCCCCGCCGGGGGTGTCCGCCGTCCACGACGCGATCAGCTCGGTCGCCGCGAACCCGGGGGAGACGTCGACCGAGGTCCAGGTGGCGTACTCGTAGGTGGCCGTGCTGCCCGTGAACGGGTCGGTGTAGTCGAGGGTGCCGACCGGACTGGCGAGCGTGATCGTGTCGCCGGTCACCGCGGTGCCGGCGAAGGCGCCGGTGGCCAGCTCGGCGCCCGTGCTCCATTGCCGGTACGCGATGTCGCGGCCCGCCTGGGGCCCCGGCTTCTTGTCCCCGGCCGCGGCCGCGCCGGCGGGCACGACGCCCGCGGTCACGGCTCCGGCGGCCAGCGCGGTACGCAGAACGTCCCGTCGGTTCATGGTCGGCTCCTCCGCTGAAAGACGTTTCCACGCAGCCTGGCGTATCGGAAGGTTTTTTGCAATGGACCGTCGGCTCCGGGGTGGCGGCACCGGGCTATTTTTGCGGCGTGCGGGTGCTGGTGGTGGAGGACGAGCGCAACCTCGCGGACGCGATAGCCCGCGGGTTGCGCCGACAGGGCATGGCGGTCGATGTCGCGTACGACGGGGCGGCCGGGCAGGAGATGGCGTTCGTGACCCGGTACGACGTGGTGATCCTGGATCGTGACCTGCCCGGCGTCCACGGCGATCAGATCTGCGCCGAGATCGCCGCGTCCGGCGCGTTGACGCGCGTGCTGATGCTGACCGCCAGCGGCAGCGTCGCCGACCGGGTGGAGGGCCTGCAGCTCGGCGCCGACGACTACCTGCCCAAGCCCTTCGCGTTCGACGAGCTGGTCGCCCGCGTCCACGCGCTCGGTCGGCGGGCCACCCCGGCCGCCCCACCCGTGTTCAAGGTCGCGGACCTGGTGCTGGACCCGGCCCGGAGGGTCGTGACCCGGGGCGGCGACCCGATCGACCTGACCCGCAAGGAGTTCGGCCTCCTCGAGGAGCTGCTCAAGGCCCGCGGAGCCGTGGTGTCCAGCGAGGAGCTGCTCGAGCGCGTCTGGGACGCCAACACCGATCCCTTCACCACGACGGTCCGGGTGACGATGATGACGCTGCGCAAGAAGATCGGCGATCCACCGTTGATCGAGACGGTGGTCGGCGCCGGCTACCGGATGGTGGAGGCCGAGTCATGACGGTCTATCAGGCCCGAGTGCGCCGCCCGCAACTCCGGCCGACGCTGCGCCTGCGGTTGACGCTGCTCAACGGCGTACTCCTGATCGGCGCCGGCGCCGTGCTCGTCGTGCTCGCGTGGCTGCTCGTCGGCGATGCCCTGCGGCCGGCCGACGAGCTGCGCCCGGGCACCACGGTGGTCCTCGCCGACGGCCGGACGCTGGATGCCCGCGACTGGCAGCGCCAGATCGTCGGCGCGGCCCAGGGCGAGCTGCTGGCCAAGGGCCTGGTCGCCCTGCTCGCCATCAGCGTGGTGGGTGTCGCCGGGGTGTACGCGGTGGCCGGCCGGGCGCTGCGCCCCCTGCACCAGGTCACCGCGACCGCCCAGCGCCTCGGCGAGGAGACGCTCGACGAGCGCATCCGATACGCGGGGGCGGACGACGAGGTCGCCGAGCTGGCGGCGACGTTCGACGCGATGCTCGACCGGCTCACCGACGCGTTCGAGAGCCAGAAGCGTTTCGTGGCGAACGCGTCCCACGAACTGCGCACGCCGCTGGCGGTGATGCGTACCGAGATCGACGTGACGCTGGCCGACCCGGACGCGGACGTGGCCGAGTACCGGCGGATGGCCACCGTCGTGCGCGAGGCGTCCGAGCGCGCCAACGGGTTGGTCGACGCACTGCTCGTGCTCGCCCGCAGCGAGGCCCAGTCCGGCCGGCGGCTGGCCCGCAAGAGCGAGGTGGACCTGGCCACCGGCGTGGGTAACGCACTGACCGCCGTCAAGGCGGAGGCGACCCGCCTCATTCTGGACATCACCACCGACCTGCGGCCCGCCCCGGTCGTCGGCGACCCGAGCCTGCTCGACCGGCTGGCCGGCAATCTGATCGAGAACGCGGTCCGGTACAACCACCTGCACGGCAGGGTCTGGGTACGCACGGGCACGGATCGCGCGCACGCGTGGCTGGTGGTGGGCAACACCGGGTTCGAGGTGGACCAGGCCGACGTGCCGGGGCTGTTCGAGCCGTTCCGCCGCGGCGGCCGGGAGCGGACCGGTGCCCGTGGTTCGGGCCTTGGCCTGTCGATCGTCCGCGCGGTGTGCGACGCGCACGGCGGTTCGGTCAGCGCGGTCGGCCAGAATGGCGGCGGTCTCGAGGTCACCGTCACGCTGCCCGCGGCGGGCACCACCCCGGTGGTGGCCGCGTCGGCCGCGGTGCCGGGCGCGCCCGCGTGAGGCCTACTGGCGCTTCTCGATCTGGCCGCGGATGGTCACGAAGTCGTTCTTGATCTGGTCAACCTTTTTGAAGTACACCGCCACCAGCCCGACGCTGCCGGAGTCGACCCATACGCACATCGCGACCGGGACGCCCTCGGCCTGTCCGTCCGCGCACTGAGCGTGTCCGCCGAGCGGCCCCGGCTCGACGTCCTTCGCGGCGCCCAGCTTCAGCCCGCTCGCCGCCAGCTCCCGGAACGCGTCGTCGAGCTGCTTGTCGGCGTTTCGGACGAGTCCGGAGGCGCCGGCGACCATGAACATGTCCTGTTTCGCCGGATCGCCGTAGAACGCGCCAATCGTGCTCGACGCGTCCGGCATCTCGCTCTTCATTCCGTTGACCATCTCGGTCGCGACCTTCTGCAGGTCGGCATCCGTGATCTTGGCCCGCCCGGCCACCTTGTCGGGCGCGACCAGCCGCGTCTGCGAGGCCGTCACGACGTCCTTGACGTCGTCCTTGAGCACTACGTACGCGACACCCGCGCCCCCTCCGCAGAGCACTACCAGCACGGCGAGCACGATGAGCACGATCTTGCGCGTCCCCGACTTCTTCGGCGCCGACGGAGGCGCCGGCGGCCCGGACGGCGGGTATCCCGGTTGCTGGTACTCCGGCCGTTGGTAGTACGTCGGCTCCTGCCGGTAGTACGGCTGCTGAGGCGGCTGCGGGTAGCCGGGCTGCTGCTGATAGGTGGGCGTTTGGTAGCCCGGCGTTTGATAGCCCGGCTGCCCGTACTCCGGCTGCTGCCCGTAGCCCGGCGTTTGATAGCCCGGCTGCCCGTACTCCGGCTGCTGCCCGTAGTCCGGCTGCCCGTAACCCGGCTGCCCGTAACCCGGCTGCCCGTACTCCGGCTGTCCGTGCTCCGGCTGCTGGTAGTACGGCTGCCCGGATTGCGGGTACTGCGGCTGCTGCGGATAGTACGGCTGCTCGGGCGGCTGGGACATTGACGCTCCAGGGGGTTTGGCAGGTCCGCGCGGACGCGGGAACGCAGGGAGCGCTCTCAACGGAGCGCGGGCAAAGGCTGATCGTAGCGAGCCCGGGTGACCGGGCGCAGACCCGCATGGGGTTACGAAGATCACGTGACGCGATCGGCCGCCCCGGCGCTACGACCACCGGTCACCCGGTCACCCGGTCACACCGGCAGGCTGGCCACCCCGCGCGGCAGAAACCGTCGGCCGGTCACGCGCTCCGAAACGCCGGTTCGATCGAGGTACGGCGCGCGTCCGTCAGAGTTGGGCCTTTGCGGCGCGTGGCTCGGCCAACTCCGTCGGAGTTGGGCCCTCCGCGGCGCGTGGCTCGCCCAACTCCGTCAGAGTCGGGCCGAAGTACAGTGCGCCGGAACCTCACAGGGCCTGGGTCAGCTCGCCGACGATGAGCGCGCGCTGCCAGGGGCGCGCGCCGTAGCCGGCCAACGCCGCGTCGACCGTGTCGACCGTGATCGGATCGGGTGGCTCCCATGCCAGCCGGCGTATCGCGTCGGGCGCGATCAGGTTTTCGGGCGGGAGGGTGTGCGACGCGGCGATCCGCGTGATCACCTCGCGGCAGCGAGCCAGCCGGGCGGCGGCGACTGGGTCCCGCTCGGCCCATCGGTGCGGCGGCGGCGGCCCGTCCAGGGGCGGGGTGACCGGCAGGGCGTCGTCGGGCAACGCCCGCGCCTGCGCCAACGCGTCGAGCCAGGTCTGCGTCAGCCGGCGCACCGAACGTCCGGCGAACCCGGGCAGCGACAGCAGGGTGCGCTCCTCGGCAGGGTCCATCTCGGCGGCCGCGATGATCGAGGCGTCCGGCAGCACCCGGCCGGGGGCTGCGTCGCGGCGGGCGGCGATATCGTCCCGGGCGTACCACATCGCCCGGACGCGGGCCTGTGCGCGGGCGCCGCGGATCCGGTGTATACCGGACGTCCGGCGCCACGGGTCCGGCCGCACGCGCGGTGGCCGCGCTCCCCACGTCACCAGCGCCGCGAACTCCTCGGCCGCCCAGGCCGCCTTGCCCTGCCGGGTCAGCTCCTCTGCCAGGGCGTCGCGGAGGTCGATAAGCAGCTCCACGTCCAGCGCGGCGTAGCTCAGCCAGGCGTGGGGCAGCGGTCGGGTGGACCAGTCGGCCGCCGAGTGGTGCTTCTCCAGCGTGTAGCCGAGCAGCTGCTCCGTCAGCGCGGCCAGGCCGACCCGCTCGAATCCGGCCAGCCGGCCGGCAAGCTCCGTGTCGAACAGCCGGCGGGGGCGCAGGTCGAGCTCCGCCAGGCAGGCCAGGTCCTGACTCGCCGCGTGCAGCACCCACTCGGCGTCGGCGATCGCCGCGGCGAGCTCACCCAGCTCGGGCAGCGGCAACGGGTCGATCAACGCGGTGCCCGCACCCTCCCGGCGCAGCTGCACGAGGTACGCCCGTTGGCTATAGCGGTACCCCGAGGCGCGCTCGGCGTCGATCGCCACCGGTCCGGTCCCCACGGCTAAGCGCGCGATGGTGTCGGCGAGCGCGCCTCGCGTCGTGACCGGCTCGGGGGTTCCGTCGCGTGGCGCGGTGAGCAGGACGGACGCGGTCGGCGGGGGCTCGGAGCCCACGCTGTTGGGCGCCTGCCTCGTGGTTTCGGCGGGGGCCCCATCGGGTCCGTCCCCCGCTCGGCGGTGCCGCGTCCGCCGGCGCAGGGGAGGTTCCTCGGTCACCCGACAACCGTACGGGGAGCCGTCCGGCGGCCGGGCGCGGGCAGGCCCGGCGCGTCGGCCGCGGCTACGCCGCACCGGCGGGGCGCCGCTCGGGCAGCGCGGTCACACCCGGTGGCGGCAGGCCGGCGGTCGACGCGAGCAGCGTGCACCAGGCGTAGAGATGCGTGCTCACGTCACGATCGAGCGGCGTCCACGACGCACGGATCTCGATGTCCGCCGCCGGGGGTGGCCCGGCGAGATCACCGAAGCGGGTGGACACCGTCTGCGTGATCGTGCCACCGATCGCGGTGTACGCGGCACCGTGCGTGTCCAGCGCGTCCACCAGCCAGCTCCAGCCCACCGTGGCAAGGAGGGGGTCGGTCGCCAGCTCGGGTTCCACCTCTGCGGTCACATACGTGACCAGCCGCAGGGTGCCCTCCCAGGCGGGGTGCCCGGCTGGGTCGTGTAGCAGGATCAACCGGCCGGTCGCGACCTCCTCGGAGGCGCGCAGAACGGTCGCGCCGAGCGCGAATGCGTACGGGGCCAGCCGTTGCGGCGGCGGCACCTCTTCGAGCGCGATCTCCGCACGGGGAGTGGGCGAACGTAGGCCGCCGACGGCGCGCGCGAACGTCTCGGGCAGCACGGTCGAGGGCGCCATGCCCGCAGCCTAAGGCGCTCCGCCCGCACAGCGGGGGAGCGGCGCGCCGTGGGACGATGGGGCACCATGACCACCACAACCTCGGGCAGCGCCGCCCCAGGGGGCGGGTCTGCGCCAACCTCGGCGGATTCTCCGTTCGTCCGCGCCTGTCGCGGCGAGTCGACGTCCTTCACCCCGGTGTGGTTCATGCGTCAGGCCGGCCGTTCGCTCCCGGAGTACCGAGAGATCCGCGCGGGGATCCCGATGTTGGAGGCCTGCCGCCGTCCGGACCTGGTCACCGAGATCACCCTCCAGCCGGTACGCCGGCACGGGGTGGACGCCGCGATCTTGTTCAGCGACATCGTGGTGCCGCTCGCCGCGGCCGGCGTCGATCTTGACATCGTGCCGGGCACGGGACCGGTGGTCGCCGAGCCCATCCGCTCGGCGGCCGACGTGGCCCGGCTGCGGTCGCTCGCCAGGGGCGAGGTGTCCTATGTGGATGAGGCGATCGGTCTGCTGGTTGCCGAGCTCGGCGACGCTCCCCTCATCGGCTTCGCCGGCGCGCCGTTCACGTTGGCCAGCTACCTCGTCGAGGGCGGGCCGTCGCGTACCCACGCCAGAACCAAGGCGCTCATGTACGCCGAGCCGGCCGTGTGGCATGCGCTGTGCGAGCGCCTCGCGGATATCACGCTGGAGTTTCTGCGCGTGCAGGTGGCCGCGGGGGTCTCCGCCGTGCAGCTGTTCGACTCGTGGGCGGGCGCGCTCACGCTGGCGGACTACCGTCGTCATGTGCTGCCGCACTCCACCTCCGTGTTGTCCGGCCTGGACCGCACGGACGTGCCGCGGATCCACTTTGGAGTGGGAACCGGGCACCTGCTCGGCGCGATGGCCCAGGCGGGCGCCGACGTGGTCGGTGTGGACTGGCGTACGCCGCTCGACGTCGCCGTCTCGCAGATCGGGCCAGGCCGCGCTGTGCAGGGGAACCTGGACCCGTGCGTGCTTCTCGCGCCGTGGGACGTCGTCGAGGCCGAGGTGCGCCGCGTCCTCGCCGAGGGCGAGGTGGCGGACGGGCACGTGTTCAACCTGGGCCACGGCGTGCTCCCGGAGACCGACCCGGATGTGCTGACCCGGGTGGTGGAGCTGGTGCACACGGTCTCCGCGAGATGACGCGGCTCGACGTGGGAGGGTGACGTCATGGGACACCCTGCCCGGATCGCGGTGGTCGGCGGCGGCATCGCGGGACTGGCCGCCGCGCTCCGCCTGCGGGACCGGGCTCCGGAGGGCACCCGGATCACGGTGTACGAGCAGTCCGCCGCGCCGGGCGGCAAGCTGCGGACCGGCGCGCTCGCCGGATCGACAGTAGAGCTCGGCGCCGAGGCGTTCCTGGTGCGCGACCCGACCGGTGAGGGCGAGTCGGCGGCGGTCGCCCTGGCCCGCCGGGTCGGTCTCGCCGACGCCCTCGTGCATCCCGAGCCAGTCGGCGCCGCGCTCGCGCTCGACGGCGTGCTACGGCCGATTCCGGGCGGGACGATCATGGGCGTACCCGGGGATCTGGACCTGATCGCGGCGGTGGCCCGCTTGGCTGCGGACGCCGACCGCGACGACGGCCGCCCCCTGCTCGGTCCGGACGAGGATGTCGCGGTCGGCGACCTCGTGCGGCGGCGGTTGGGCGACGACGTGGTCGATCGGCTGCTCGAGCCGCTGCTCGGTGGGGTGTACGCCGGCCGCGCGGACCAGCTCTCGCTGGCCGCCACCATGCCGGGGCTCGCAGCGGCGTGCCGGACTCAGCGCACTCTGACCGGCGCGGTGCGGGCGGCGCTGGAGGCGTCGCCGCGGCCGCCGGGCGAGCCGGTGTTCGCGACCGTGGTCGGCGGGGTGACCCGGCTCGTCGACGCGGTGGCCGCCGCGGCGGGCGCCGAGCTGCGCGTCGGCCTGCCGGTCCTAGAGCTGGCCCCGGTGGGCACGGGCTGGCGGCTCACGATCGGCGCGACCCGCGGCCCGATCCACGACCAGGCCGACGCGGTCCTGCTCGCGGTCCCGGCCCGCCCCGCCGAGCGCCTGCTCGCCGGAGTGCACCGCCACGCCGCGGCGGACGTCGGCGTGCTCGACTACGCGAGCGTGGCGCTCGTGACCCTCGCCCTATCGGGGGCGGCCCTGCCGGAGCTGTCCGGCCTTCTCGTGCCGCCGGTCGAGGGCACGGCCGTCAAGGCGGCGACGTTCTTCACCCAAAAGTGGGCGCACCTGCGCCGGCCCGACGGGCTGGCGCTCGTGCGCGCCTCGGTCGGTCGGGCCGGTGAGGAGGCCGTGCTGCAACGATCCGATGACTCGTTGGCCGCTCTCGTCCACAGTGAACTGTCCACAATGGTGGGCCAGCTCCCGCCGCCGGCCGGCACGGTGGTGCAGCGGTGGGGCGGCGCATTGCCGCAGTACGCGCCCGGCCACCCGGATCGGATCGAGCGGATCCGGGCCACGCTCGCCGCGAACCACCCGACCCTGGCCCTAGCCGGCGCGGCGTACGACGGGGTCGGCATCGCGGCCTGCGTGCGCTCCGGCGAGGCCGCCGCCGAGGAGATCGTCAAGGCTCTGGGAGAATCCGGGGCATGACGGACGCACAGACGAACGCGGCCCGGCTGCGCGAGCTCAACTCGAGCATCCGGTACACGATGTGGTCGGTGTTCCGGGCCGCGGAGCCCCTCCCCGCGCTGCGCGAGCCTCTGATCGGCGAGGTGGAAGGGCTGATCGAGCAGCTCGCCGGAAAGGACGTCACCGTCCGCGGCACCTATGACGTGTCCGGCCTGCGCGCCGATGCCGACCTCATGATCTGGTGGCACTCTGCGTCCAGCGACGCGCTCCAGGAGGCGTACGGGCTGTTCCGGCGCACCGCGCTAGGCCGCCACCTCGCCCCGGTGTGGTCCCAGATGGCGCTGCACCGGCCGGCCGAGTTCAACAAGAGCCACATCCCGGCGTTCCTCGCCGGCGAGCCGCCGCGCGGCTACCTGTGCGTCTATCCATTCGTGCGGTCGTACGAGTGGTACCTGCTCCCCGACGAGGAGCGCCGGGACATGCTCGCCGAGCACGGCCGGATGGCCCGCGGCTACCCGGACGTCCGCGCGAACACGGTCGCCGCGTTCGCGCTCGGGGACTACGAGTGGATGCTTGCCTTCGAGGCCGACGAGCTGCACCGGATCGTGGACCTCATGCGGGACCTGCGCGCCTCCCGGGCGCGCCGGCACGTCCGCGAGGAGGTGCCGTTCTTCACCGGCCGGCGTCGCTCGGTCGCGGAGCTCGTGGCGGCGCTGCCCTAGTTCGTGGCGGCGCTGCCCTAGCGGCCGCCGCGCCCCGGCCTGCGCATCGGCACGTGCCCGATGCCGTCTTCGAGGTACTCCGGCCCGGTCGCCACGAAACCGTGCCGGGCATAGAACTCCGCCAGGTACGTCTGTGCCTCCAGCACCGCAGGCCGGTCGCCGATCAGGTCCAGCGCCACCGCCATCAGGCGATCGGCGAGCCGATCGCCGCGCGCGTCCTTGGCCACCACGACCCGCCCGATCCGCGCCGCGCCGTCCGCGTCCCTGAGGATCCGGAGGTACGCCGCGGGCGCCCCGCCGCGCTCGAGCCAGACGTGGAGAGCGTCCGGCTCGGTGTCGCGCCCGTCGAGCTCGGGGTAAGCGCACGCCTGCTCCACGACGAACACATCGACCCGGAGCTTGAGCAGGGCGTACAGCGTGCTCGGGTCGAGGTCGGCGAGGCGTGCGATGCGCAGCAACGGCTCGGCCACGGCGCAGATGGTAGTCACGTATCCGCACCGAGGAGGGTCCCTCAGCCGGGGTGGACACCCACCGCGTCGCGGATCTTGAAGCCCTGCTCGGCGTCCGTCGAGCGTGCGCAGTGCGCGCAGCAGAAGAACCGGCCCGCGACCTCCACGCCGTGCCCGACGATCTTGCATTGACAGTGCTCGCAGACCGGGGCCAGGCGCTGAATCGCGCACTCGAACGAGTCGAACACGTGCACGTCGCCGCTGACTGTGTGGATCTCGAACGTTAGCCAGTAGTCGTTGCCGCAGACCTCGCAGACCGCCATGGCGAAACCTCCCATAAGCGCACCTCTTGCCCAGCAGCCTGCGCCCTCGAGACCCGGCCGGCAACCGAAACGGCCTACCCCGGCCCCAACTCTTCGAAGAGCGTGAGCTGCAGCCCGGCGGGCGCCTCGAGCCTGGAGTTGAGCGAGTCCCAAGGCGTACGGGTCGGGTCGGCCACGACACGAGCGCCGGCGTCGGCCAGCCGCGCGGTGGCCTCGGCCACGTCCGGCACCTCGAACGCGACCCGCACGTGTCCGGCCACGCGGCGGCCGACCTCGACCCTGTCGACGAACTCGGCGTGGGCGCGGTCGGCGATCTCCAGAGTGGCCCGGCCGGCGTCTAGGATCACCACGTGGCCGCCCTCGCCGGAGAACGCGGCCTCCTCGGTCAGACCGAGCGCGTCGCGGAAGAAGCGAACCGCCTCGTCGTAGTCGTCGGCGGTGACGACCAGGCGCAGCTGGCGGACCTGCGGCGGTGCGGGCATGGGACACGCTCCTTGGCGGCGAGCAAGGACGTTCACGAGAACGATAGGACGGGGAAGACCGTGGGTGCGGACACTCGGCTCGAGCGGGCCAAGGAGCTCTACGAGCAGGCCGTCTTCGGTGGCGACCGCGATGCGCCGGCGCGGGCCGAGCGGGAGCTGGACGAGGTGGAGGCCGACCTGGCGCTCGCCCGTGGGCGCATCCTGCACGCCCGGTTCCTGCAGGCGCAGGCCGAGGACCCGCGGGAGCTAGCGCTGTTCGACCGCGCGGCGGAGCTCTACCGCGCGCTCGGCGACGTGCGGGGCGAGGCGGAGGCCCTGTTCTGGATCGGCACGGTCCACCAGGTCATCCATGGCGACAACGCCGCGGCCCTGCCGCTGTTCGAGCGCTCCAACGCGCTGGCCGCGACCGTCGAGGACAAGATGACCCGGTCGTACGCCGTGCGCCACCTCGGCTTCGTCGCGATGAGCGACGGCCGGCTGAACGACGCTCGCGAATGCCTCGAGGAGTCGGTTCAGCTTCGGCGCGAGATCGGCTTCCTGCCCGGCGTCGCCGCGGGCCTGCTCGCGCTCGCCGAGCTCGCCGCCGAGGAGGGCCGCGACGACGATGCCAGGGCCGCGCTGGACGAGGCGGCCTCGGTGGCCGAGGGGTCCGGCGCGGCCGGCATCCTCCATTGGATCGTCGAGGCGCGGACCCGCCTCAACGGGCGTCCTCCGGGATGAGGGTCAGGCTTATCGAGTTGATGCAGTAGCGCTCGTCCGTCGGCGTCGGGTAGCCCTCGCCGGTGAACACGTGCCCGAGGTGGGAGTCGCAGCGGGCGCAGCGCACCTCCGTGCGCACCATCCCGTGCGACCGATCGGAGATGAAGCGCACACTGCCCGGGAGCGGCTCGTAGAACGACGGCCAGCCGCAGTGGGAATCGAACTTGGTGCCGCTGGCGAAGAGCTGTGCGCCGCAGGCCCGGCAGCAGTATGTCCCCGTCGTGGTCGTGGAGACGTACTCGCCGGTCCAGGCCGGCTCGGTCGCGGCGCGGCGCAGCACCCGGAACTCGTCCGGCGTGAGGCGTACGCGCCACTCCTCCTCGGTGGTCGGCAGCGTGGTGTCGGTCTGATCAGCAGCCATGCCCCAACCGTACGCGGCACCGGCCGCGCCCGATTACCAACTGCGTACGCCCTCGTTAGGCAGGCCATGCACGGTGCCACGCCGTACCCGACGCTGCTCGTCGGATTTCGGTGGACGCGCCGCCAGGCGCTGGCCCGCGGGCTCCGGCTCGGCGGGTTCGGCGCGGTGGTCGCGTTCGGCGTCGCGCTGGCGGTCGGCGTGCCGCCGGCGGCGTGGGCGGCGATCGTCGGTGCCCCGCTGGTGCTCGGCGCCGCGCTCGGCCTGGCCCGTCGCCGGCACATCGGCGCCGACGTGGACGACCTGGGCATCCACCAGGTGCCGGCGGCGCCGCGCTCGTTCGCGCCCTGGCACCGGATCGAGGACATCCGGACCGAACGGCGCCACCGACGCAAGGTCGTGTCGATCTATCTGGACTCGGGGGTGGCCGTGCGGATGCGGGCGCCGTACGACGGGCCGCTGCTGGGGCATGATCCACTGTTCGAGCAGAAGATCTTCACCTTGCTGAACCTGTGGGAGACGCACCGGAGCTGGAGCCGCCACACATGACGCTGAACCGGAGGGCGGGCGCTCCGGCTCGGCGCGTTAGCACCGGCCGCACCAGCCGGTTGGCATAGGGTCACCGCATGGCCCGCAACGCCGTCGAGGTGGAGGTGGCCGGCCATACGGTCCGCCTCACCAGCCCCGACAAGGTGATGTTCCCGCAGCGCGGGTACACCAAGCACGATGTGTTCTCGTACTACCTGGCGGTCGGTGACGGGATCACGCGCGCCCTGAAGGACCGGCCGACCACGCTGCAGCGGTTCCCCGAGGGAATCGAGGGCGAGGCGTTCTACCAGAAGCGGTTGCCGACCCGCGGCGTGCCGCCGTGGATCCAGAGCGCGCGGATCGCCTTCCCGAGCGGCCGCACCGCCGACGAGCTGTGTCCCACGGACCTCGCCCACGTGGCCTGGGCCGCCCAGATGGGCGCGGTGGTCTTCCACCCGTGGCCGGTGCGGCGTTCGGACACCGATCGACCGGACGAGCTGCGCATCGACCTCGACCCGCAGCCCGGCCTGGCGTTCGGCCAGGTAGTTCACGCGGCCGGCGTGGTCCACGAGGTGCTGGACGAGCTGGGCGCGAGCGGGTGGCCCAAGACGTCCGGCGGCCGCGGCGTCCACGTCTATCTGCGTATCCATCCACGGTGGACGTTCGTGCAGGTGCGCCGCGCCACGATCGCGCTCGCCCGGGAGGTCGAGCGGCGTCGGCCGGAGCTGGTCACGACGGCCTGGTGGAAGGAGGAGCGCGGCGACCGGGTGTTCATCGACTTCAACCAGATGGCCCGCGACCGCACGATCGCCTGCGCGTACTCGCTGCGGGCCAACGCGCGGGCGACCGCGTCGACGCCGGTGACCTGGGCCGAGTTGCCCGACGTCGAGCCGGACGACTTCGACCTGCACACGGTGCCGGACCGGATCGCGAAGGTGGGGGACCCGCACGCCGGCATCGACGACGACCCCTTTGACATCACGCCACTGCTCGAGTGGTCCGAACGCGACGAGCGGGGCGGGCTGGGCGACATGCCCTACCCGCCCGACCACCCCAAGATGCCCGGCGAACCGCCCAGGGTGCAGCCGAGTCGTAAGAACCCTGCCAACTGGCCAAACACGGGTTGAACCGGTGAAGCTGCGGCTAGCATACCGCTCACTCGCCCGATAACCTACCCCCGTGACCTCACCCCACCTCGACGACCTCGCGGCGTCGTTCCGCCGGCACCTGCGCGCCGCCGGCAAGGCGGAGCGCACCCTCGTGCTGTATGGGCAGGGGATCCGATTCTTCGGCGACTGGCTCGACGCGCAGGGCCGGCCGCGCACCCTCGACCAGCTGACCCGGCACGCGATCGCGGCCTGGCTGGCCGACCTCGCCGAGCGGGTCGACATCGAGACCGTGCGAACCCGGCTGCGCGGCATGCGCCGGTTCTGCCGCTGGCTCGAGGCCGAGGGCGAGGTCGACCGGGCGCCCACCACCGGGGTGGAGATGCCCGCGGCGTCCGAGAAGCCGGTGCGGGTGATCTCCGATGAGGAGATGGCCGCGCTGCTGAAGGTGTGCGCGGTGCCGCGCGGCAAGGCCGGCGTGTACGACCGGCGCATCTTCGACGGCCGCCGCGACGAGGTGCTGCTGCGAATACTGTGGGACTGCGGACTGCGGGTGTCCGAGCTGACCGGGCTCGACGTGGCCGCGCTCGACCTCGAGCGGGAGCTGTGCTACGTGGTCGGCAAGGGCGACCGGCCCCGGGCGGTGCCGTACGGGGCGCGCACCGCGCAGACCGTCGACCGGTACCTGCGGCTGCGCTCCGCGCACCCCTACGGCCGGCGTACCGGCCGGCTGCTGCTCGCCGAGCGCGGCCCGATGTCCGCTGACGGGGTGCGCTGGCGGCTGGAGGTGCTGGGCGAGGCGGCCGGCGTGAAGGACCTGCACCCGCATGCGCTGCGGCACACGGCCGCGCACCGCT
>DASXRC010000176.1:0-20034 GCA_036506795.1 Micromonosporaceae bacterium | reverse complement strand
GAGGAACACACCACGCCCAGATGACAGGGGGCGATGTCGGTGAGCAACGAGCGATGCGGGTGCGGCCGCTACGGCACCGGCTGCGGTGGCGCCTAGCTCGGCCGCCCGCTTCCGACGAGGGGCGGGTCGATCGTGAACGGGATGGCAATGCGCTATGCCGGGGGAAGTCGACGCTGGCGGTGCGCGTCGAGCGCCTCGGCCAGCTGGTGGTTGTCCCACTGGTCGCGGAGAGCCTGGTGCACCAGTTCCGCTTGGGTTTTCGGGGCGAGGCCGTCGACTGGTTGATCGCGGTCGAGGTTGGTGGGAAAGGCGTAACCCTCGGCGGAGGCAGCGACGACATTGCGGACCGCCCCCTCGTCCGTCAGCCGGCGCAGCACCGGGTAGATGGCGATGGACATGGCGGTCCGGCCCACGCTTTCCATCGCGCGCCCGAATGCCGAGGACACCTGCAACAGGTTCGCCATCCGCCGCACGTCGGTGCTGCGGTTGGTGCCGGCGCCGTGGAACAGCGCGGGGTTGAAGAAGGCCGCATCGCCCTTTCGCAGCGGCAGCTGGACGTAGTGAGCGTCGAAGTACTCGGTGAACTCGGGCTGGTGGAATGCGAGATAGCCGACTGGGTACTTCTGCGAGTGCGGCAGGTACAGCGTCGGGCCGGTCTCGACGGGCATGTCGACGTGCGCCACGGCTCCTTGCAACGTCAACGCCGATGAAAGCAGGTGGACGTGGGCCGGGTACTGCTGCGCCTGCTGCTGAGACATGAACCCGAGGTGGTAGTCGCGGTGCGCGACTTGCGCCTTGCCGCCCGGGTTGACCACGTTGATCTGCGAGGTCACCTGGTAGCCCGGGCCGAGCCACGCCTCACAGATCAGTGCGAGCAGGTCGTTGGCGTAGTAGTCGGCGAACGCGTCGGGCGCCCGTACGGCGAACTTGTCGAGAGCACCCCATACACGGTCGTTCGCGCCGGGCTTGGCGAAGTGGTCGCCGCCAACGACTCCGGCAGCCTTCTGTTCCGCGATCATCTGCTCGAACTCCTCGGTGGCGCGGTTGACGACGGTGGGTTCGAACGCCTGCCGAAACACGACGATGCCGGGGCCGTCGGCGAGCGCGCGGGTGAGCTCTGCCTGCACCTCACGGCGGCCTTCCGGGGTGCCGACGTGGTGACGCAGGCCGGCACCATAGATCGGGACGTTGCTTTCGATGGCGTCGGCGTACGCGTAGTCGTGCGGGTCGGTCGTCTGTTCCACGACGGCCCGAAAGTCCTCCAGGCGGCAGTCGGCGGCGGTCAGCCAGACCGGCCGGTCGGTAACGGTGGACATCGGCGCATCCTTTCGGCACCAGGGGAGCGGTGACACCTTGACGGTAGGAACACGGAGACATCAACGGGCCTTGAGAACACCTCAAGAACACCTCAGGCTGCAGGTGTGCGACACCGCTACCGGATTCGGGAGATCGCGGCGCAGGCCGGTCTGAGCCCGGCCACGGTAGACCGGGTCCTGCATGAGCGCGGCGGGGTGCGGGAGAGCACCGTGCGCGAGGTGCTCGGCGCCATCGAGGACCTCGACCGGCAACGCGCGCAACTGCGGGTGGGCGGACGGACCTTCATGATCGACGTGGTGGTTCAGGCGCCGCCGCGGTTCTCGGCGGCCGTTCGCTCTGCCCTGGAGGCGGAGCTACCGGCGCTGCGTCCCGCGGTGATCCGTGCCCGGTTCCATCTGCTCGCGAGCTCCTCCGTCCCTGACCTGCTCTCCGTGCTTGGGCGCGTCGCCCGCACCAATTCGCACGGCGTCATCCTCAAGGCGCCCGACGTGCCCGAGGCGGTCGCGGCCGTCGACCTGCTGGACCGGCAGCGTGTTCCCGTCGTGACCCTGGTCACCGACCTACCGAGCAGCCGGCGGGTGGCGTACGTGGGCATCGACAACCGCGCGGCCGGAGCGACTGCGGCCTACCTGGTGGAGCAGTGGCTGGGCGAGCGGCCCGGCGACGTACTGGTCGTGCACGGGCGCGGCTCGTATCGCGGCGAGGACGAGCGGGAAGCCGGCTTCCGCGCCGAGATGCGCAGTCGCGCACCGCACCGCCGGCAGGTCGATGTCGTCGACGAGGAGGATCGCGCGGACGTCGTACACGCCGGGACGCGGGCAGCGCTCGCGCAGCGCCCCGAGATCCGTGGGGTCTACTCGATGTACGCGGGAGCGGGCGGTAATGCCGCTGTGATCGACGCCTTCCGAGCCGCCGGGCGGGCGTACACAGTGTTCGTCGCGCACGACCTCGACGGGGAGAACACGCTCCTGCTGCGGCAGGGGCAGATCTCGGCGGTCCTACACCACGACCTCCGGCAGGATCTGCGCCGTGCCTGCCACGCCGTGCTGCGGGCGCGCAAAGTGTTGCCCGGCCCGCTGCGATCGAACCCGTCGGCGATCCAGGTCATCACCCCTCACAACGCTCCACCGGCGCTGTTCGGGCCGGAGTGAACAGGCGCAGCGCTTTTCGGCGAGTGGGCAAGGCGGAGGGTGATTACGCCGTGGCCGTCTCGAGGCGTACCTCCTCGACCCGGACCGGCCGGTGCTCGCGGAGCGACCGGGTGCAGGCCTCCGCGATCCAGCCAGCCTCGACCGCGTCGGCCACCGTGCACGGTGATGGTCGTTTCCGCGCGGCGACCTCGGTGAAGGCGGCCAGCTCGGCACGGTATGCCGCAGCGAAGCGATCCATGAAGAATCGGTGTGGCGGACCGGCTGGGAAAGTCACTCCGGGTTCCACCGACCGCAGCGGTAGCCGGTCCTCGAGGCCGACGGCGACGCTGTCGCGAGAGCCGTGCAGTTCCAGCCGCACATCGTAACCGCGTTGGTTGTAGCGGGTGTTGGAGACCAGGACCAGGGTGTCGTCGTCGAGGGTGAGCACGGCCGCGGCCGTGTCGACGTCGCCGGCGGCCGCGAAGGCCGCGCCGCCGCGGGCGCTCCCGATGGCGTACGCCTCAACAACCTCGCGCGCCGTCACGAACCGGATGATGTCGAAGTCATGGACGCTGCAGTCGCGGAAGATGCCGCCGGATGCCGCGATGTATGCCGCGGGCGGGGGCGCCGGGTCCATCGTGGTGGATCGCACGGTGTGGAGGCGACCCAGCTCGCCCGAGGTCACTGCTCGGCGAGCGGCGACAAAGCCGGGATCGAACCGCCGGTTGTAACCGATCTGCACGGGTACGCCGGCGGCCTCGACCCGGCGCACCACCGCCACGGCCTCCTGCGCGTCGCGAGCGACCGGCTTCTCGCAGAACACCGGAACGGCCGCTTCGAGGGCCGCCAGGATGAGTTGCGGATGCGCGTTCGTGTCGGCCGCGATCACAACACGTCGACACCGGCTCGCAGCAGGTCGTCTGTTGTGCCGGCGGTGTCGACGTCGAACATGGCGGTCACCCGGTCGACCGCCGCCGGCAGGGGATCGGTCACGACCAGGGACTCGACGCCAGGCAGACCGATGAGAGTCTCGGCGTGGAAGGCGCCGATTCGCCCGAGCCCGATCAGACCGAGACGCATGGTTAGTCCAAGCCTCCGAACACGTGTTGATCCCAGTCGATGACTGACCCGGTGACCACGCCGCTGCGCGGCGAGAGTAGGAACACGATGAAGTCGGCGATCTCGTCGACCTGGCCGAGCTTGCCCATCGGCAGGTTCTTCGCCGCCTGTTCCCGCCAGCGATCGTCGGCGCCGTGGAACGTGCGCTGAGTTACGTCCTCGCCTTCGGTGTCTGTCCAGCCGATGTCGAGCCCGTTGATTCGGATCCGGTCGAACCGATGCGCGTGGGCGGCGTTACGGGTCAATCCCGCGAGCCCCGCCTTGGCCGCCACATACGGTGCCAGGTAAGGCTGGCCGCCCAGCTCCGACGAGGAGATGACGTTCACGATCGTGCCTCCGTCGCCTCGGCGCAGCATGTCCGCCACCACGGCCTGCATGAGGAAGAAAGGGCCACGCAGGTTCACCGCGATGTGCCGATCGAACAGCTCCGGAGTGGTGTCGAGCAGCGTGCCCCTCGACGTCAACCCGGCGGCATTGACCAGGCAGTCCACTCGCCCGAACCGGTCGACAGTCGCCGTTACCGACGCCCGCGCGCTGGCCACGTCCGCCACATCGGCCGGCACGTACTCGGCCTGGCCGCCGCGGCTTCGCAGCTCGGCAACGAGCGCTTCGCCGGGCTCGCGGCGACGGCCGGAGACCAGGACCGCGGCACCCTCGCGCAGGGCCGCCCGCGCCACTCCAGCGCCGATGCCCTGGGTACCACCGCTGATTAGCACGACCTTGTCGGTCAGCAGCTGTCCGTTCACGACCATCCCTCGGGACTACTCAAGCGGTCACGGCGGGCAGCCGTACCCACCTTGAGAATGCTGCTGCCGTTACCGTCGGACAACCCTCGCTCTTCGTGGCGCCCGTCAATGGCCCGCGGACGCGTCCCTCGTTCGCCCGGAACCCGATTTCGCCATGGTCTTCTCCTACGCCTTAGACGTACTCGTCATGGCGGCGAATCCAGAGCTGCCACGCGTCGCCCTCGTCGCGCCCCTTCGGTGCCCGGTCGAGGATCGGGTAGTAGCCCATCAGGAACTCGACGCCGCGCCACGTGGTCGCATAGGTCTGGTAGACGGCGCCGTGTTGGAGCGTGAAGGCGCTCATCACCGGTGACTCCGAGAGGTAACCGAGGATATCGGTGCCGGTCGCGGCCGCGTTCTGACGCGCAATCGGCGGTAGCGTACCGTCGGTGCGCCCGCCGGCCACGCGCACCTGCTCCTCCGTGGCGGAGGCGCCGAGGTCGAAGTTGAAGTCGGTGTTCGCCGCCGAGACCCAGGGAAGGCTCCAGCCCATTCTCTGCTTGTACGCCTGAAGCTTCGCCAGCGGAGCCCGCGACACCAGCAGCAGGGTCACGTCGCGGGCATGAAGGTGCGGCAGCAGAGCGTTGAGGCCATCGGCGATCGAGGAGTTGACCGGGTCGCCCGCCTGGTAGCTCGGTCCGAACATGAAGTGGTAGAGCAGGAGTTGTGAGCGGCCGTCGAAGAGCTCGGCCAGGGTCCGCGTTCCCACGTCGGTGTCGAACCGGTACTCCTTGTCGATCGCGACCCAGGGCAGCTCGCGGCGCTGGCGCGCCAGCTCGTCCCCCATCCGGGTGTGCTCCTTCTCGCGCTGAAGTAGCTCGTCACGAGCGGCCTGCCACTCCTCACGGCTGACAACCTTGTGATCCGTCATCGCGTCTCTTCTCCTTTCGGGTGCGTTCCTGAGCTGGTACGTCTCGCTGCTGGGCGGTATCAATGTCCGTCCCTTTGCTCATGACCTGAGACGCTGTGCTTATGCGAGGGCCGCGTACTGTTCTGCGAGGGCCGCGTACTGGCGCTCGAGCGCCTTGGCCGCGCCGCTGCGCCAGCTCTCGGCAATAGTCTGTGACATGGGATCGGGGAAGATGTCCTCCTCCCCGTTTTCCACTCCGGCCAAGATGGCTCGCGCGACCGACTCCGGGGAGGCCTTGGGTATGTCGAAGCCTCGGGTCATATCGGTGTCTGTGGGGCCGGTCAGGACGGCGTGAACCCGCACGCCCCGCCCCGCCACAAGGGCGCGCAGCGACTGGGTCAGGGAGAACGCGGCCGCTTTGGAGATCGAGTACGCCGGAGTGAGGGGTACGGGGGCGAGAGCCATCATCGACACGTTGTTGACGATGGCTCCGCGGGACCGAGTCAGCAGCGGCAGGAAGGCCTGGGTCACGCCGTACGTGCCGAAGAGGTTGACGGCGAGGTGGCGTTCGAGCGTGGCACGATCGCTGAGGTCGTCGTAAAGCGCGATGCCGGCGTTGTTGATGAGGACATCGAGAGATTCGACGGTCTCCGCAGCTGCCTGAGCCTGCGCCGCGCTGGTCACGTCCAGGGTCAGGGGCGTGACGCGCCCGTCTGCGTGGGCAAGCGGTTGGCGCGTACCGGCATACACCCGCCTGGCGCCTCTGGTGAGGGCTTCCTCGACCAGCGCCTGCCCGATGCCGCGGTTGGCGCCGGTCACCAGGACTGTCTTGTCTGCCATTCTCATGTCTACTGCTCCAGTTCTGCCGTCTTCCACTGGGTTCGGCGCCGCCGGTTTTGGCGGCCCTACTGATACAGACCAGCCGGATTCCCGGGAATCGCCGCGGCCGGCCTGAGCCGGCTGCCTGGCTTAGGCGGTGCCGAGCTCAGACGCGGCCGGGGGGCGCGGCTGGCGGCCGAGGAAGGCGACGAGCTGGTCGCCGGGGCCCGCTGGGCCGGGCAGCCGAACCGGGTCGGCGAACAGCCCAGGCCGGGTGACCGGGGTGACCAGCAGCGGGGCAATCGGCAGCAAGACGGCCGCCAGGCGCGGCGGGATCGGTCGGTGGGCGCCGCACGCGACAAAGATGTCCCAGCCGTGGACGGCGATCTCGATGGCTCCGGTCACCAGGACCATGCCCGCAGTCAGCTCACGGTCCCCGATGGCGACCCGGCGCTCGGCCGGCCCGGCACCCGCGCAGGCGCCCAGCAGCTTGCCTGCCTGGCCGCGCAGGCGCGCAGCCGGGTCAGGCCCCGGCCCGGGACAACGCGGCGGCGCTGCGCGGGCGCCTTCGCCGCTTATCGCCTCGCGCAGTACCCCGATCGAGTCGCTGACATGGTCGAGCAGCGTTTCCAGGTCCCAGCCGGGGCACGGGGTGGGCTGCGACAGGAGCTGCGGAGTGACGAGCGCGGCACCGGCGAGCGCGTAACCGACAGCCGATTCGAGCAGCTCTATCCCCCTGCTCAGTGGGGCCACGGGGGACCGCCTGATTCTGCGCCGGCATCAGCCGACGGCATGGTGCTCTCCTGGCAGGCCGAACAACCCGAACACGTCCGGGTCCTGGAAGACGACGATCCGTGCGATCCCCGCCGAGGTGACCGCGGGCATCAGCATGGCGTGCGCATGATATGCACCGCCTGGTTCGCGCTGGTAAACAGCGAACATCGGCTGCCCGTTCGCCATGACCGGAACCAGCCGGAGCCGTCCGGGCTCGGTCAGAAAGTGCGACGCGACGAAGCGCGCCACCACGCGGCGGCCAATGAACCAGGTCAGCAGCGGGGGCATCTCCAGCGCGACATCCTCCCGCAACAGCTGCGCCAGCGCGCTGGCGTCGGCATTCTCAATGGCCGTGGCGAACCGGTCCAGCAGCGCCCGCCGGTCCGGCTCGGCGGGCTCGGCAAGCTCGTCTTCGTCGGGCAGCGCCTGCGCGAGCTGGGCACGGGCCCGTCGCAGGCCGCTGTTCACCGCAGTGGTCGTCGTGCCCAGCAGATCCGCCACCTCAGCGGCCGGCCACTCCAGCACGTCCCGCAAGATCAGCATCGCGCGTTGCCGAGCGGACAGGTACTGCAGCGCCGCGACGAAGGCCAGCCGGATACCCGCCCGCGACACGGCCACCGCGGCCGGATCCTCGCGCTGCCCGGCCAACAGCGCATCCGGAAACGGCTGCAGCCACGGCACCTCCGGCCCCGCCACCAGCGGCGCCTCGGGATCCTCCGCCGGGCTACCCAGCCCGGACGGCAGCGGCCGGCGGCCGCGGCGCTCGATAGCGGTCAGGCACACGTTGGTCGCGATCCGGTACAGCCAGGTACGCACCGACGAACGGCCCTCAAACCCGTCATAGGACCGCCACGCCCGCAGGTACGTCTCCTGAACCAGGTCCTCGGCCTCCTCGGCCGAGCCGAGCATCCGGTAGCAGTGAGCCAGCAACTCACCCCGGAACCGGCCGAACAGATCGGTGAAATCCTCGCTGACTGACACCGGCTACCCCAAACTCGCCCGCGCGGACGCCAGCGACGCGCTGGCCCTATATCTACAGACCCGCCGGCCGGCGCACAATCGTCGCCCACGCGCGTCCGGACGCACGGCCGGCACCCTCGAGCGCGGGACCCGGTGCCAACACAGCCACCCAGATCGCTTTTGATCACGATAGTGGCGGTGCTTCTTTATCCGCGGGGTTCGGGGTTCGAGTCCCTGGCGGCACACTCTCTTGACCAGCCAGAACCGTTGCCGGGCGATTGTTCTCGGCAGCGTTTTGACGTCTGTGGTCACCGACTGGTCAGGCCGGTTTCGCGGTACGAGCGCGGCGGCCGCCGGCGCGGGCCGGCAGGCCGCGGGCCACTGTCCGGGTCGGTTCACCGGTCGGCCGCCCGCACCGGCCGCGTTAAGCCGCCCACGGCCGAGGGCGGCATGCGTCTGCCGCTGGGCGGTTTACGCCTGCGAAGCGAGCTTCAGGAGAGCATCGATTCCTGGGCGGGGGCCGTTTCCTTGGCTCGCGAGCTCCAGCGCGCTCATGGCTGCGAATGCCACACACCAGCCGGAGAGCCGCTCTATGTCCATGTCGGTCGCTGCGGTGAGCCGCTTGGTGCGCACTTCGATCGTCTCGAGATCATCCGCTTGCCAGAGGGTCAGGTCGACTGCGTCGAAAGCGGCATCGCCGAGGCAGGGCGCGGGGTCGATCGCGACGAGGCCGCGCTCGGCTCCACCGTCGAGGATGTTGCTGGGCGTCAGGTCACCGTGGAGGAGGACGATCGGGGAGTCGTGCTGCGCGAGCAGGGTCGCCAGCCGGCGCCCGCGCTCGTAGAGATCCGGCGGGATCAGAGCCGTGAGCTGCGGGTGACGTTCGTAGAGCTTCGCCGAGGAGTCGAACAGGTAGGCGACGCGCTGCTTGACCGTCGGATAGGTGGGGTCGGGAACGCCGCTGCCGTGTAGGGAGCTCAGGAGCTCGGCGACGCTGTCCGCGGCGGGGTATGTCGAGGAGACGACGAGCGGCGTTCCAGGTTCGATCGCCTCGATCAGAAGCGCCCCGAGCTGCTCGTCGAGCGCGATCACCGCGGGGGTGTGAACGGTAGGACAGGCGTCGAGCGCGGCCGCCTCGAACGCCAAGCGTGCGCGGTCGGGGCTGGCCTTCAGTACCGCGCGCCGCCCGTCAGCCATCCGGCAACGGAAGACGGCCGACACGCTCCCGCGCGGGATCGGGGAGCCGAGCTCGAACTGCCACCGCTGTGCCAGAGCGGTCAGCACGCCCGGCAGCTCGTCGAACCACGCCTCCACTTCGCTGCCGAAGCGAGCGGTGAGACGCTGCCGTGCCCCCGCGTTGATGCCGGGAACGGTTGAATCCATGGGCCGACGGTAGACCGCCAGCGACATCCTGCCCGAGGCGGCGCGCGAGCGACGTGCGGTAGCCGGCATCGAGGGACACGTTCGGGAGAACGGTGGCGGGCAGCGACCGTCTGGGCATGAAGACGGTGGTCTATAACGAGACCTCTGTGCTCAGGACGACGGTGCGGTCCTCGGGGAGGCTGAGGACCTCAGCGTCGCTCGCCCCGTTGTGCCTGAGGGCGAGAAATAGTCGCTTGCGCCAGGAGGCCAAGCCGGGGGCATCGGTGCGGCGCAGGATGATGCGGGACACGAAGTACGAGGCGGCGTCGGGGTCGAAGTCGGTTTCGGGATACTTGCCGGCGACGCGGCGCAGTACTCCCGGGAGATCGGTGAGGTCCTGGAAGCCGAATTCGGCGGCGATGTGGACGATGCCGTCCCTCGGATCGCCGAGTCGGTCGACTCTGAGGCGACGGTGCCATGGTACGTGCGGGACATGCGCGGTCCGACTCGAAATGATCACCACTCGTTCGTACCGCACGTGGTTGTACGCGACGTTCGCGCACAACCACCTGGACCGGCGGTAGGCCGCTGCCGACAGCTGATCTGACGTCCTACGCCTCCGGGCGAGCCGTCGATCTGAGATCTCGCGACGGCGTACCCTCCGGGCATGGCGATCCGAGCCGAGCGGGTTGCCCTGGGCTCGTTCCTGGCCACCGCGGTGCTTGCCGGCGGCAACGCGGTCGGCATCCGGTTCAGCAACCGCGAGCTCGCGCCGCTGTGGGGCGCCGCACTGCGCTTCTCGCTCGCGGCCCTCGTCCTGCTCGCGCTGATGGCCGCGCTAAGGCTGGCCCCGCCTCGCGGCCGGGCACTCGCGGGGGCGGCCCTGTTCGGCGCGCTCAACTTCGCCGCCGCCTTTGCCCTTGCGTATGTCGCGCTGGTCCGGCTGCACGCAGGGTTCGGCCAGGTCCTCCTCTCACTCGTGCCGCTGGCCGCGCTGCTGCTCGCGGTCGCGTGGCGCCAGGAGCGGCTTACCGGTGCCGCGGTGGCCGGCACATTGCTGGCGCTGACGGGCGTCGCAGTCCTGTCGTGGGAGGCGCTGACGGGCCCGGTACCCCTGCTGTACCTGGTCGCCGCAGTAGGCAGCGCCTTGTGCCTGGCGCAGGCGGCCGTGCTCGTGCGTGGCCTTCCGCCGGTTCACCCAGTCACTATGAACGCCGTGGGGATGACCGTCGGCGCGGCGCTCCTGCTCGCCGGCTCGGCGCTGTCGGGCGACAGCTGGATCCTGCCGCGGCGCGCCGAAACCCGGACGGCGCTCGCCTACTTGGTGCTGGCCGGATCCGTCGGTGTGTTTCTGCTGTATCTCGTTGTCCTGCACCGGTGGAGCGCGTCGCGCGCGTCGTACGTGATGGTCCTCATCCCGTTCGTCACGGTGCTGCTGTCGGCCTGGCTCGACGACGAACCGCTCGGCGCCGGACTACTTCTCGGCGGACCGCTGATCTTGGCGGGCGTATATGTCGGCGCCCTTCGGCGTGCCCGCACGCGGGCGCCTTCCCGGCAGGTCGACGTGTAGATCGTGGTTGAGCCGAACGGCCCGTTAGCGGGGCGGGACCGCGTGGCGTTGGCTTACGATCCCGCTGTGGGCCTCGACCCGAATGCCATGGATGCCTTCGGTCTCGGCGCGGAGGACCGGGCAGCGTGGTTGGCCACCGGCTTGTCCGAGGAGGCGTTCGACGACTGGCTTATGGACCGCGTCGCGCGCCGGCCGCGCGGCACTCGTGCCCGCGAGGTGTACGGCGCGGAGGACGTGCATGACTTCGCCCGGCTGGCCATCCTGGACGCGCTCGCGCCCGGGCTGGGCGACCGGCTGATCGACATCGGTTGCGGCGGCGGATTGCTGCTCCGCGACGCGATCGGCCGCGGCGCCGAGGCCACCGGTGTGGATCACAGCGACGACATGGTGGTGTTGGCCCGGAAGCGGGCACCGGCGGCGGCTGTCGTGCTCGCCGCCGCCGAGGCGCTGCCGTTTGGGGAGAACGCGTTCACCGCGGTGTCGATGTCGATCGTGTTCGTCTTTCTGCCGCACCCGCTGGCGGCCCTGCGCGAGTCCCGCCGGGTGCTCGCGCCGGGCGGGAGACTGGCCGTCTACACGACGTCCGAGGAGCTGCGCGGCACGCCGGCGGCGCCCGAGCCGTTCGCCAGCCGCGCGTTCTTCCACTCCGACGCCGAACTCATCGCGCTGGCGAAGGGCGCCGGCTTCGGCGCGGTCTCGGTCGACCGCCACGACGGCGCCCAACTCCTGACCGGGCGTGCGCTGCGCTCCAACCTCGACATCGAATGACCGGGCCGACGCGGTCATTCGGGGTTTGGGGCGGCTGAGTCAGCGCACGAGAGGAGGCGGCATATCGCTGATCGCGGCGCCCGGCTGAGTGGCGTAGGCACCGCGAGGCCCGCCGCGGTTACCGGTCGAGCACGGTCAGGTCGAGGCGGCGGAGGCGCCCGGGGTGGGCCAGTGTGTCGAGAGCGACGATCTTTTCGTGCGAGATCGTGACGCCGGCGGAAGATGGCGGCCCGGCGGGTGCTCATCGCCGGGGTTGGTGATCACGGTTGCTGGGCTGCTGCTGCTCTGGCGTGCTCCGGCCGACGGCAACTACGCCGTCGACCTCCTGCCCGCCTTCCTGGCCCTCGGGCTCGGCAGCGGCATGGTCTTTGTGACGCGGCATGGATGATGCCCGTGGGCAGGTCGAACCGGCCGCCGCTGCCTTCTCGCGGCGCCTATTGACGGCGTACCCGTGCCGGGGCCTTTCCTCCAGCGCGGCCAGCAACAGCGCGTCGAAATGCCCCCTGAACGCCTGCGTCTCGGGCCTTGGTGGGACGCCCTGGGCGCGGCAAGCAACCCAGCTCGCACAGCTGATCCATCGGCTAACGTGTGGCTTATGGGACAGTCAATTCAAGGCGGCGACCAGCACAATCCCCGGCTCGATGACGAGTTGGTTCACGACCCAGGCGCCGACGAGGAGACTCCCGACGCCAAGCTGTGGGACACACCTGGACACGACGGCGTCGTTACCGATGCCGAGAGCGATCCTGACCGCACCGACCTGCGGTCCAAGATCGGGTTATACGTGTCGTTGGTGGCGTTCCCGACCGATGGCGACGCCTTAGTCGCTATGGCTCGGACGAAGGACGCTCCCGACGAGGTCTTGGTCGAGTTAAGCAGACTCGAACCCGGCACTCGATTCACGAACGCAACCGAGGTGTGGGAAGCGCTCGGCCTCAGCTCTGACCATCGCTTCTAATGCCGTTCGACACTAACTGAACCTCGGTCGGACGCCATTGACCGTTGTCAGATCGCCGGCGCTTGTCTGGTGGGCACGCTCCTGGGGCCGGCGAGCCTGCGCAGTCGCAGGCCCAGCGCTAGCAGGACCACGCCGAACACCAAGGCGTACGCGCCGATCAGCAGCACCAAGGCCAGCGCGCCCGACGCCGGCCAGACCGCCAACGCGATCCCGACCAGCACCGACAGCACGCCGCCGAGCCCCAGCAACCATTCGTTGCGTATCTCCCGGCGGAGTCGGATCGCCGCGACGATCTGCAGCGCGCCGGTGACGATGGCCCAGGCAGCGATCAGGGCGAGCAGGACCAACTCTCCAACATCTCGGATCTCCTTTGCAGATGCTGTGTCGACCGCCGCACGTGGCCTACCTACGCGGATGGCTGTGGGCGGCGCCGTCTGCGTCGTCACCGCCCATGGGGGAAGAAGCGCAGGTCAGGTTCGTTTGAGCGGCTATGGCGACTACAGGGTGGTGCGTCACTGTCCAATGCAGAGTCTGCGGCCGCGCATGGCGGCGCGCAAGAGGCTGCCCGCAGCGGTCCACGCCTGTGGAGGCCTCGGCGCGGTCTGCATGCACGTCGTGGTGTCCGCGCTCTGGTTGCCTTCATCGAGGCTGATTCATGGCCCGGGCCCGCACCTGGATCGGGCCTGGGTGTCGGACCCCGACTGACCAGAGCGCCTTAACCCGGCCTTGCGAATCCTCGAGTGGAGCGAGCCATCCTCTAGTCGACCGCTGCGGGCTCAGCAGCGGAGGGATCATCGGTTCTTCCGGGCCGCCGCTAAACCAACCGAAATGGCCTGGCAACTGGCGGTCGGATCCGACCTGTCGTTGCCTCAGGTGAAGGGCCCACGGCCGCTGCAGATTCGAGTCATCAATGCCTACGTCAGCCGGGCTCAGATCGCAGCCCAGCACGACCCCGCGGTGGCCGAGCAGTTCCTGCGCATCGCCTCGCTCCAGGATCCGGCCACTCGGATGTTCCGGCCCGCGACCGCGCTGCGCGTGCTGCTTGGAACCAGGCGCCGCCGCCCAGGTGCCGAAGGGGGACGGGGGAGTATTGAGACCTGGAGGGAAGGTGGTACCCGCCATGACCACGACCGGTCCGACATCTTCAGAGACCGAGCGACGCGACGCCCTGGCTGACTCGATCTTCAAGGCCACGATCGGCACCCTGGAGCTGATGCACGTGTACCTGGGCGACCGGCTCGGGCTTTACACCAAGCTGGCGCAGGCGGATTCGGTCACGTCAGCGGAGCTCGCGAAGCTCGCCGGCATCACGGAACGTTACGCCCGCGAATGGCTCGAACAGCAAGCCGTCGCAAGCGTGCTCGACGTCGTCGAGCAGACAGGCGACGCGCGTACACGTCGCTACCGGCTTCCGGCGGGCGCGGCAGAGGTCCTGTGCGACCCGGAGAGCCTCTACCTACTCGCGCCCCTCGCACCCCTCGCTCTGAGCGTCGCCCGAACGCTGCCGCAGGTCGTAGACGCCTTCCGTAGCGGCGGCGGAGTGCCGTACGAGGCGTACGGTGCTGACCTCCGTGATGGCATCGCACGGCTCAACCGGCCGATGTTCGTCCACCAGCTCGCCACCGAGTGGATTCCTACGTTGCCCGACATCGAGTCGCGGCTGCGCCGTACCGATCGGACCGCACTGGTGGCCGATCTGGGATGCGGTACCGGTTGGTCGACGATTGCTCTGGCCCGCGCCTATCCAACGGCGCGCGTCGACGGAATCGACGTCGACGACGCGTCGGTCACTGCGGCCCGGCGCAATGCGGCCGAGGCCGGTGTCTCGGAACGGGTTAGCTTCGCGCGCCGTGATGCCACGGACCCAGGCGTGGACCGGCGCTACGATCTCGTGACGCTCTTCGAGACGCTGCACGACATGGCGCACCCGGTTGAGTCACTGCGCGCGGCGCGCGCGATGCTTGCCCCCGAAGGGGCGGTACTCGTCGGCGATGAGCGCGTCGCGGAGAGATTCACCGCGCCCGGCGACGACCTTGAGAGGTTCAACTACGGCTGGAGCGCCCCGCACTGTCTGGCGGCGGCCCTGGTCGAGCCGGACGCCGTCGGCACCGGGACCGTGATCCGGCCCGCGACGGTGTGGCGCTACGCGCTCGAAGCCGGCTTTAGCCACGTGACCATCCTGCCGATCGAGCACGACTTCTGGCGTTTCTATCGCCTCGACCCATGAGCCGCCTCGATGCCACCGTGACCATCCGACTTCCAAGGACGACTAAGGGCTATCGGTATGGCTGAAGCTTTCGGTAAACGCGGCGGGCGTTGCCGGCGCTGATCTGTTCGGCGATCCGCTCCGCGTCGGTGATGGTGGTCGCACCATCGGCGAGCCACTGATCGAGGAGTCGGCTCAGGGCGTGCCGGAACTGGGCGGCGCCGACCAGGTACAGCTCGGGGAGCAGGTAGGCGTCGGTGGAGAACACCAGCTTGCCGAACGGGGCCAACTCAAGGTACTCGGCGAGGACGACGTCGGCGCGGGTACCGAGGTGGGTCAGGGTGAGGCCGATGTCGACGTAGACGTGCGGGTAGACCTGGGCGAGCCAGCCGGCCTGCCGGTGGTATGGGTAGCAATGCAGCAGGATCACCGGTCGCCCAATGGTGGCGAGCCACGGCTGCGCCAGGGCAGGGTCGGCGGTACGCAGGGTCAGGTCGCGGTCGCCGAACCCGGTGTGCAGCTGCAGCGGCAGGCCGGTGTCGACGCCGGCCGACAGGATGTGGCGTAGCAGCACCGGGTCGGTGAGCCGGCCGCCGGTACGCAGCCAACCGGCGGCGGCCCGGCGTACCTCGACCGGCGACGGCGGCTCGGGTGGGATGGCCAGCCCGTACCGGTACGCGATGATCGACTTGACGGCGATGGCGTTGCGTACCCGCTCGGTCAGCGCCCGTTGGTAGGCGTGGGCGAACCCGGCCGCGTCGACCTGGCCGCCGAGGCCCTCGGCCACCCGTTCCAACCGCACCACCTCGTGCGCCGGCGCGCCGGCGAGCGTCCCGAGCGCGGAGGCGCTGACCAGGTGTGGGCGATCCAGTCCGGTGTCGACCAGCAGCGCCGCGAATCCGGCGGCGCGCAGCAGCGCGACCGTGGCCTGCTCCCAGCCGAGGGCCATCCGGGCGGCGAGGTACTCGTCGATAGGCGCGTGGGGTGGCAGTCCGAGCACCGGGGCGCACCAGCGGCGTATCGCCAGTCCCAGCTGACTGTCCAGATAGGACATGCCCGGTGGCGGTGGCAGATCCGCTTCGGTGCAGGCGAGCTCGAACGCCGGCCGGTCCAGGTCGCCGGCGAGCACCTGGTGGCAGTGGCCGTCGACTAGTAGCGCCACCGGCTCGCCTCGGCTATCGCCTCCGGTGTCGAGTCGGCGAACAGCTGCGCCTCGGCCAGCCGTACCGCGCAGAACGCCTCCAGCAGCGGCTCCCCGAGCAGCGCCGGTAGCACGTCGTCCGCGCGCAAGGCCCCGACCGCCTCGCCGATGCTGCGCGGCAGCCGGGGCGGCTGCTCGCGCTCGGGTAGGAGCGCGGGATCACCGGGCACCTCCGGCGGCAGACGCCGCGGCTGCGTGACCGACGCGGCGGCGATCGCGGTGACCGCAGCGACGACGAGGTAGGGGTTCGCCGAACCGTCGCAGCACTTGAGCTCGGCATTGGCGGCCCACTCGTGCTCGCCGACGCTGCCGGTGACCAACCGCAGCGCAGCCTCCCGGTTCTCCAGACCCCAGCACACGTACGGCGCGGCCCACCGCTGCGGCACCAGCCGCAGGTAGCTGGCCACACTCGGTGCGCTGATCGCGGTCAGCGCCGGGAGCCGGGCGAGCAGCCCGGCCAGCAGCGCCTCACCCGGGCCGCTCAGCCCGTACGGCCCGTCCCCACCGGCGAACAGAGAGCGGCCCTCGCGGCGCACCGACAGGTGCAGGTGCGCGCCGTTGCCGACCTGACCGGCGACCACGACGGGGGCGAACGAGGCGTGGTATCCGTGCGCCCGAGACACCGCCTGGATGGTCTGGCGGACCAGGACGTTGCGGTCGGCGGCGAGTACCGGATCGGCAGGCGCCACCGACAGCTCCACCTGGCCCGGTGCATACTCCGGGTGGACCTGGTCGACCGGCACGCCCTGCGCGTCGAGTGCGGTGAGCAGGTCGTCGATGTACGCCGACAGTCCGACCACCCGCGTCATCCCGTATGCCGGGCCGGCGCCCGCCGGGACGGCGTCGATGCTGCCGAGGAACCACTCCACCTCGAACGCCATCGACAGGTCCAACCCTTCGGCGTCGGCTCGCCCGGCCGCGGTCCGCGCGAGAGTGCGCTGGCAGCACGGGTACGGCTCGCCTTCTTGAGTCCACCGGTCGACCGGAGCCCAGGCCCAGCCCGGCTGAGCGGCCAGTACGGTAACCCGGTCCAGATCTGGGTACAGCCGCAGATCGCCCGCCGGCCCGCCGACGTACCGGCTCGTGGTGATCGAGTCGTCGACCAGGAACACGTCGAACACCGGTGACATGCCGACACCCCACGCGGCCGCGTGGCCGAATCGGGCCACCGGTACCGCCTTCACCCGCGTGATACCCGCGTTGTCCACCCAGGTCAACGCGACGCTCCGGACACCGGTACGGGACAGCTCGTCTCCGATCTGCCGCCCACGCTCGCCCCGCAGCTGCCGATCCATGCCTGGATTGTTCCGTACCGAACGTGGTGCCCGCCCCGCGATCGAGGGACGATGACCGACGTGGGCAAGCCGGACCTGGTCGTGGGCCTGATCAAAACTCGCGATGCGGGCGAACGCTCCGCCGAGGAAGGCGCCGGCATCGTGCCATTCGTCGCGGAGGTAACAGCAACCGTCGAAAACCGAGGAGATGGCTTCGCCGACGAGACCGCTACTCGCTTCTGGGTTCGCGGCGCCGATGTCGACCGTGAGTTCCGCCTCGTGCACACGCCTGGCTTGTTGCCTGGGGACCAGGTCGAGGTCACGGCGCTGTGGGACGTCAGGCAGTGCCACGGCGAGTACGTGATCATCGTGACCGCGGATGTTTTCGGGCAGATCGACGAGGTGCGCACGGACAACAACTCGGCGACGGCTCACCTCATCGTTCGAGATGGCCAGGTCCGACAGTTCTGACCCCTACCTGCCGCCCGCCGACGAGGAGTTCCGGGACTCTTCCCGGGAGTTGGGCTCTCGACCGGGCGGTTGCGGCGGGCGGGGCAGCATCGGCATGCGCTTGACGGTCCGCTCGACGACCGGCTTGTCGGCAGTCACGGTAACCGCCCTTCCGTTGTGGCGGAACGTCAGCGAGGAGTCGGCTCCGTCTCGGAGCGTGTACGTGACCCGATCCGGCTCGACGTCGACGCCCAGCCGCAGGCCGTGCCAGCGAATGGTGAAGCTCAGCCGGGTGATGCGGTCGGGAAGCTGCGGCGCGAACGACAGCTGCCCGTCGTGCTGGCGGAGCCGGCCGAATCCGGCGACCAGGGCGGTCCAGACCCCGGCGAGCGAGGCGATGTGCAGGCCGTCGCCGCTGTTGTGGTCAATGTCCCGCAGGTCGACCTGGGCCGACTCCCAGGCGTAGTCGTATGCGAGCTCCACGTGTCCCACCTCGGCGGCGGTCACCGCCTGGACGGCGGCGGACAGCGACGAGTCACGGACGGTTCGCCGCTCGTAGTAGTCGACGTTGCGCGCCTTGTCCTCGTCGTCGAAGTGGTGGCCGAACCAGTACTGCGCGAGCATAAGGTCGGCCTGTTTGATCACTTGGCGGCGGTACAGATCGAAGTACGGCACGTGTAGCAGCAGCGGGTATTTGTCGCGGTACGCCTCGAAATCCCACTCCGGCAGTCGGGTGAACCCCGCGCTCTGTTGGTGCACCCGCAGGTCGATGTCGTACGGCACGTTGACCGCGTCCGCCGCGTCCCGCCAGGCCGTGGTCTCCTCGACGGTGACGCCGAGATCGCGGGCCGGGCCCGGGTGGCGATCGGCGGCCTGGGCTGCGGCGCGCAGATTGTGGGCGGCCGCGAGGTTGGTGAACACGTTGTCGTTCACGATGGCGGTGTACTCGTCGGGGCCGGTGACCCCGGCGATGTGCCAGCCGCCGTCGACGTCGTGGTGTCCCAGCGACATCCACAGCCGGGCGGTCTCCACCAGTAGCTCGAGCCCCGCGTCGAGCTCCAGCGTCTCATCACCGGTAACCGACCGGTACCGGGTCACCGCAGCGGCGATGTCCGCGTTGATGTGAAACGCCGCGGTGCCGGCCGGCCAGTAGCCGGAGCACTCCTGGCCGTGGATCGTGCGCCACGGGAACGCGGCTCCACGCAGCCCGAGCGTGGCTGCGCGGTCCCTGGCCAGGTCGAGGGTGGAGTGTCGCCAACGCAGCGCGTCGGCGGCGGCCTGCGGCTGGGTGTAGGTCAGCACCGGCAGTAGGTACGCCTCGCTGTCCCAGAATGTGTGCCCGTCGTAGCCGGGCCCGGTCAGCCCCTTGGCGGGCAGGCCGCGGCGCTCGGCTCGGGCGCCGGCCTGCAGGACGTGGAACAGCGCAAACCGGACCGCCAGCTGCAGTTCCGCGTCGCCCTCGACACGCACGTCGGCGCCGTCCCAGAAGTCATCCAGGTATGCCCGTTGCTCGGCGAGCAGCCCCTCGAGGCCGGTGCGCCGGGCGCCGGTCAGCGCGGCGGCGACCTGGTCCCGCAGCGCCGCCGCCGACCGCAGGCCGGACCAGCCGTACGCGAGCAGCTTCACGATGCGCAGCCGCTGCCCCCGCTCGAGGGTGCACACGAACGTCGTACGCCCCCAATCCGGCGTGGCTGCGCTCTCGACGCTCACCTCGCCCGGCCCCTCGACGAGGTGGTCCATGCCGGCCGCCACCTGCAGCCCGCTCCGCCGCGTGCGGTGCAGCAGGGTCGCCCCTCGCTCCTGGACGTCATGCTCGAGGGCGGCCAGCGGGTTCTCCAGCACGGCGGCCTCCCGCGGATCGCCGGAGCGTGGCGGATTCGGCTCGTTGGCGACCAGCTCCGACTGCGCGATCAGCTGTGCCGGCCCGTCGACGGCCTCGACCAGGTACTCGATGGCGGCGACCGCCCGCTGGGTGAACGACACGAGGCGGGTCGACCGCACCCGGATCCGTCGGCCGCCCGGCGATTCCCAGTCGGCGTGCCTGGTCACCGTTCCGGCGCGCAGATCCAGCACCCGCTCGTGAGACAGGAGCCGCCCGTACCGGACGTCGAACGGCGCGTCGTCGACCAGCAGCCGGACGAGCTTGCCGTTGGTGACATTCACGACCGTCTGGCTCGATTCCGGATCACCGTAGGCGGGCTCGGCGAACGGCATCGGCCGCACCTCGTAGAACGAGTTCAGGTACGTACCGGGTATGCCGTACGGCTCCCCTTCGTCGAGGTTTCCCCGCAGCCCGAGGTGGCCGTTGGACAGCGCGAAGATCGACTCGGATCGGGCCAAGAGGTCGAGGTCGAACCCAAGTTCACGGACGCACCAGGCCTCGACCGGGAACGCACTCACGGCGCCCGCCTTTCGTTCGCGACTGCGGTGCTCCGCTCCGCTTCGCTCCTCGCGCTCACGGCGCCCGCCTTTCGTTCGCGACTGCGGTGCT
>DASXRC010000175.1:0-50033 GCA_036506795.1 Micromonosporaceae bacterium | reverse complement strand
TGGCCACTTCAGTGAGGCCACGGCGGTGAACAACCGGGACCAGGCGGTCGGCTGGAGTGACACCGCCGCCGGCCCCACGCATCCGTTCCTGTGGTCACACGGCGTCCTGACCGATCTCGGCGTACTCGAGCGGGGATCCGGCGAGTACGGGGTGGCGCTGGACGTGAACGAGGCCGGCCAGGTCGTCGGCGGAAGCGACGTCGCCCACGGCACCGCCATGCACGCCTTCCTGTGGCGCCGCGGCGTGATGACCGACCTGGGCACGCTGGGCGGGAGCTTCAGCGTGGCCACCGCCATCAACAACCGGGGACAGGTCGTCGGCTACAGCGCGAACCGGTCCGGGGCCTGGCACGGCTTCCTGTGGGAGCGAGGCACGATGACCGACCTCGGCGTGGACAACGCTCGCGGCATCAACGACCGCGGCCAGGTCGTCGGCGGGACCAGCTTCGGGACCGGGTTCCACGCCTACCTGTGGCAACGCGGGCACGTCACCGACCTCGGCGTCCTGTCGGGCAACTACAGCGAGGCGTACGCGGTGAACAACCGCGGCTGGGTCGCCGGCAACGGCGCCTCCCCCACCGGCTTCGTCAACGCGTTCCTGTGGCGACACGGCGTGATGACCAGGCTGCTCACGCGTCCCGGCGGCAGCTACAGCGAGGCCCGCGCCATCAACGAGCTCGGCCAGGTGCTCGGCGTCGGGGAGAACCTGCGCCCGGTGATCTGGCAAAACGGCACCGCGGTCGACCTGACCACGCGCGGCATCGCGGCGGACAGCACCGTCCGCGACATCAACAACCGGCGGCACATCGCTGGCACCCGAATCATCCGACCGGGCCTCGAGTACCACGCGACCCTGTACGCGTGAGCCGGCGCGGCCGAAGGGGCGGCGTCACGCCCCTTCGGCCGATCGGTCGCGGTCATCCGTTCTTGGGGGAGCCGAGGACCTGGAGGGCGGGCTCTAACTCATGCACCGGCTCGGGCTCACGCACCGGTGCGGTCGGGCGCCGGGTCGACAGCCAGGACCCAGCCAGGATCAGGGCGGCGCCGAGCAGAGCGGTGGCGGTGAGCGGCTCGCCGAGCACGATGACGCCGAGCGCTACCGCCACGGCGGGGTTCAGGTAGCTGACGACGGCCGCGCGGCCGGCGCCGACGAGAGTGATCAGGCGATAGAAGAGCAGCAACGCGACGGCCGTGCATAGCAGACCGAGCACGACCACCGACCAGGTTGCGCGCGCGCTCGGCATGGTGTGCGGCGCGGCCGCCAGCGCCCACGGGGCGAGCACGACGGTCGTCACGGTCATCGTGCCGGCGACCAGACCCAGCGGAGGCGCGTCGGCGAGCTTGCGTCGGACGAGCAGGCTGGCGGAGGCGTACCCGAGCGTGGCCAGCAGCACCATGCCGGCGCCCAGGAGGCCGAGCCGGTCGCCGCTGACGTCGAACCCGACGACGGCCGCGACCCCGGCCAGCCCGACCGCGAGGCCGGCCAGCCCACGGCGGCTCACCCGCTCGTCCGCCGCGAAGCGCGGGGCCAGTGCCGCGATCATCATCGGTTGGCTGGCAAGCAGCAGCGCGGTCAGCGATGAGGTGATGTGCACCTCGCCGTACGTGATGAGCAAGAACGGACCGGTGATGTGCACCATCGCGAGCACCACGACGAGGCCGAGCCGGTCGCGCAGCGGTCGGAGGGCGCCCGTCGCCATCGCCATCGGCAGCAGCACGACCGCGGCGATAGCGGTACGCCCCACGACGACGACGGGCGGCGCAAGCTCCCCGATCGCGATCTTGATGAAGAGGTACGGGATGCCCCACAGGACGCTCACGGCGGCGAAGATCAGCCACGCTCGACGGCTCATGACATGAGACTGCCGGGGTAGGGTGGTAAGCGGAAGTGGCCACTTACTAAAGGAGATGTTAGGGGAGCTTATGATCGATGTGCAACGGCTCCGGATCCTGCGTGAGGTCGCCCGGCATGGCAGCTTCAGCAAGGCGGCCGCTGCCCTGCTCTTCACGCCGTCGGCCGTCTCGCAGCAGATCGCCGCGCTGGAACGGACTCTGGGCACCGTCGTCGTCGACCGCAGCCCGCGCGGTGTGGTGCTCACCGAGCCCGGACGCGTGCTCGTCGAGGCCGCCGAGTCCATCTCCGCCGAGCTCGAGCAGGCGCAAGCGGAGATCGACCGCCTGGCGCTCGGGCGCTCCACGCTCACCATCGCGACGTTCACGAGCGGCGGGCAGCGGCTGCTGCCGGCCGCCCTCAACCGGTTCGCCGCCGACCATCCCGAGGTCGAGCTCACCGTGCTCGAGCACGAACCCGAGGAGAGCCTGCCATTGGTACGCCAGGGAGGCGCGGACCTGGCGCTGGCGTACCACTTCGCGGGTCCGCCGCCGGTCCGCGCGGGCGACCGTTCCGGTCTGACCTGGACGCCGCTGCTCGACGATCCGATGTGGGTCGTGCTGCCGCGCGATCATCGGTTCGCCGGGCGAAACTCGCTGCACCTGGCCGACCTCGCCGACGAGCGGTGGGTGCAGGGCTGCATCAAGACCGAGGACGTGCTACGCAGGTACGCCGCGCTCGCCGGCTTCGAGTTCCACGTCTCGTGCACCAGCACCGACTACTACTTCGCCCAGTCCCTCGTCGCCGCCGGCGTCGGCGTCTCCCTCATCCCCCAGGTCGCGCTCGGACCGTATGCCGATGCGGTGGTGGCCGTGCCGCTGCAACCGGCGTTGCCGGCCCGGCACATCGGGGTGGCCACCGCCCGCCGCCGCCGAGCGCGGCCCCACGCAGAGGCGTTGCTCGACGCGCTACGCGCCACCGCGCCCTGGTAGGAGCCCACTGTGCACGCCGGAGCGACGCCGTAATTCCGGTGACCGCCCGGCCGCCGGCGGGTTAGCGTAATGGCGGCGTTCGGGGCGCCCGCGGTCCGCGCGAAGGGCGGAGCCCACCCGGCAATGACTCGCCCGGCGTACCACGGATTCTCCTTTCGGCCTGGTGATGCGGACCACAGGCGCGTCCGAGAGGAGGCCGCGATGTTGGCCGGCAGTTTGCCCGAAAGACCCTCGCTGGAACAGGTCCGCAAGCAGGCGAAAGACCTCCGCGCCGGCGTCCGGGCCGGCCACCCCAAACACATCTGGCTCGTCCGCGAGCTGCATCCACGGCCGACCGTCACCGACGAGGCCGCCCGCGCCGCGTTCACACTGGGCGACGCGCAGCTGGTGATCGCACGCTCGTACGGCTTCGCCAGCTGGCGCCGGCTACGCGCCTACCTCGACGTGGCTGCCCGGTACGGCCGGACGCCGTACGCCGAGCCGACCGAGACCGGCGGCCCGGCCGAGCAGTTTCTGCGGCTGGCCTGCCTGACCTACGGTCCGGACAACGACGCCGACCTCCCGCACCGGCGGCGGCGGGCCCGCGACGCACTGGCTGCCCATCCCGAGCTGACCTCCGGCAACATCCACGCGGCCGCGGCGGTGGGCGACGTGGTGGCTGCCAGCGCTGTGCTGTCGGCGAACGCGTCGTTGGCCAGCCGGGACGGTGGCCCGTACGACTGGCCACCCCTGCTATACCTGGCCCTCTCGCGGGCGCACTACGTCCGGCCCGGCTGGTCCACACTGGACGTCGCCAGGTTGCTGCTCGCGCACGGCGCCGATCCCAACGCCGGCTACCTCCCGGCGGGCGAGCCGCCGCCAGTGACGGCACTGAGCGGCGCGTTCCACGGCCGTCGCGACCCGATCCGCCAACCGGCGCACCGGCACGGCCTGGCCCTCGCGCGGCTGCTGCTCGAGGCGGGCGCCGATCCCAACGACGCGCAGGCGGTGAGCAACGCCGGCGGCTACCCGTACGACGACGCGCACTTCGACCTGCTGTTCCGGCACGGCCTTGGCCGCGATTCGGTCGGGCCGTGGCGCAAGCGGATCGGCCAACATCCGAGGCTGCCGGGCCCGCGGCGGCTGGTGCAGGAGGAGCTCTGGTACGCCGCGGAGCGCAACCTGCCCGGCCGGGTACGGCTTCTGTTGCACCACTGTGCTGTGCTCCACATCGACATCGAGGCCGTCGATGACGCCGGACGGACCGCCCACGACCTGGCAATGCTCGGCGGCAATGTGGAGGTGGCTGACCTTCTCGCGGCCGCCGGGGCACGAACGCGGCCCCTTGATCCGGCGGATCACGTCGTTGCGGCGTGCCTCCGGGCCGACGGTCCGGCCGTCCGGCGGCTGCTGGCGGCCGACGAGGGCCTGGCCGTTCGGGCGATCGCCGCCCACCCGCACGCCTTGCACCAGGCCGCGGCCCTCGACCGGCCGGACGCCGTGCGATTGCTCGTGTCGATCGGCTTCCCGGTCAACGATGCGCGGATGTCACCGTTGCACACGGCGGCCGTCTGCGGTCACCTCGATGTCGTCATGATGCTCGTTGACCTCGACGCGGATCCCATGGCGGCGGCGACCGACGACACGCCGGGCCAGTTCGCGCCGTCGGACCCCACGCCGGCGGGCTGGGCGCGCCACAGTGGACACACGGAGGTGGTGGAGTATCTCACCGCCCGGTCCTAGCCGGGGCGACCGATGTGGCGGCAGGCGCGCTCGGTGCGGCCGTTTCGAGCGGCACGTTCGGCGACCGGACCAGGCCGAGCTGGACGGTCTGACGGGGGAGCACGGCCTCGAGCGCCCAATCCACGGCGGTGCGAATGCGGTTGCCGGGCAGCGACAGCAGGTGGTACCCGGCGGTGACAACCTTGGCCGGTACGCCGGCGAGCGGCACCCCGAGTGGATTGGCGGCCGCCTGCGGGCCGCCCAGGTCAACCACGAACCCGAGGTCCCGATGGCGGTAACGGCGGGGGCGACCGGAGCCGTACGAGGCGGCGATGTTCTGCGCGATGCGCTTGCCCTGGCGTACCGCATGCTGGGCCGTCATGGGGGTGAACTGGCCGGGACGGGTGAGGTCGGGGACGGCGGCCGCGTCGCCGCCGGCGTACACCTCGGGGCGGCCCGGCACGGCGAGGTACTCGTCGACGAGGAGGCGCCCATTGGCGGTCTCGAGTCCGAGCTCGGCGACGATCGGGTCCGGACGCACACCGACACACCAGATCAGTGAACGGGTGGGGACCATCGTGCCGTCGGAAAGGCGTACGCCGTCGGCGTCGGCCTCGACGACGGTCACACCGGGACGGACGTCGATGCCGCGGCCGCGGAGGACCGCGTCGGCGGCTCCGGAGAGGCGCTCGTCGAGCTCCGGGAGGATACGGGTAGCCACGTCGAGCAGCATCCACTGTGGTCGGTGGTCGCGAAGTCGTGGGTGGCGGCGGTGGAGAATATCGGTATAGAGCACGCTCTGGGCGGCGACCTCGGTGCCGGTGTAGCCGGCACCGACAACGACGAACGTCAGCCGGGCATCCCGCTCATGCCGGTCGTCGGTGACGTCGGCCAGCTCGAACTGGCGCGTCATGTGGTCGCGGAGGTACAGCGCCTCCGGTATGTTCCGGAAGCCATGCGCGTGTTGGGCCACGCCGGGGATGGGCAGTAGCTTGTGGACGGTCCCGGCCGTGAGCACGAGCCGGTCGTACCCGAGCGAGCCCTCCCCGCGCTCGGGATTGGTGTACATCACCTCGCGCCGGTCGAGATCGATCCGGGTGGCCTCACCCAGGATGAGACGGACCCGGGGCAGCGCAGATGGCAGCGACACCGTGATCCGGCGAGGGTCCAGGACCGCCGTAGCCACCTCGGGCAGCAGCGGCAGGTATAGGAAGTAGTCGGTCGGGTTGACCAGGACCACTTCGGCTCTTCCGCGGGCGATCCTGCTCAACCTCCGCGCGGCATGGAACCCGGCGAACCCGGCGCCCACGATGACGATCCTCGGCATCCGCACGCGGAGTGCTCGATGCGCGGCGTTGCCTCTCATGCCAACCTCCTGCGGCGACGGGGCGTCCGATACGGCATTCTGCTGCCGTCTCCGGCCGTCCCGCCGGCAAACGCCGCGATCGGTCGCTCCGGGATGGGTGGCTAGGGCGCGGCCGGCTCCGGGGTCGTGGCGGGAGCGCTGGCCACCTGCGTCGCGATCGCGGTCGAGGGTCGAATGGTCGCGGTGAGGAGGGGTGCAAACGCCTCCTCGGGGTGCGCGGCCGCCGCGGCTCGGGCGATCTTGCGGGTCAGCTCCGCGGTGAGGCGCCGCATGACGACGGCGGGGGGTGCTCCGGCGCCGCCTTCGCCGATACGCGCGGCGCGCTCCTCGGTCAGTGAACGCCCCCACAGTGCGGCACACGCGGCGTACACCACAGCGGGTGGTACGCCGAGCCGCCCGGCGAGGCGGGTCTCGCGTACGCCCGCACCCTCCTCGGCCTGGGCAAGCACGCGGACGTCGACGTCGCCCAGGCCCGCCTCCATGATCTCTCGCATGCGTTCGGCGGCACGCGCGAGCGGGCTCTCTTCGGACGTTGCCCGCGGCGCGTCGTGATCGGCGACGAACGCGCGTCGCTGTGGCGGCGCCGTCAGCATGTCGCGAAGTGCCCCCGGGCTGATCGGTGTCGACCCCGCTGCCAGCCGCACCGGCTCGTCGCCCAGCAGCAGGTCGCCGAGCCCGACCGCGCGCCGGAGTGCGTCGGCGAGCACCATCGGGAGCGCGATCATCTCCTCGGCGCCGATCGGCCGCGTTCCCAGCTCGATGGCGGCGAACCACTGCTCCGACCAGTCCAGACCGAGCCGGCGGGCGGCCCGCGCAAGGTCGTTGTAGGTCGCCGTTGCCTCGACCCGCAGGCGCTCCAGGTTCCGCCCCAGCAGCGCCGGCACGGCGATCGAATCGACCATGCGATCCCACCTCCTCCGGCCGGCTCCTTACCCGTTCTGGACGCCCGGTACCCGTCCCGACGGGCCGAGTCGGCCTAGTGTGTCCGTTATGGCTAACTGGGAGGACGTACGCCGGGTCGCGCTTGACCTGCCAGAAACAACGGAGGGCGAGAGGCGTGACGGCCTCCTCCACTGGTCGGTGAGGGACAAGTCGATCGCGTGGGAGCGCCCGCTACGGCGTGGGGACCTGGAGGCGCTCGGTGACGCCGCGCCCAACGGGCCGATCCTTGCCGCCCGCGTGCCGGATCTCGGGGCGAAGGAGGCTCTCCTGGCCTCGGACCCCGGCGTGTATTTCACGACGCCGCACTTCAACGGCTACCCGGCGATCTTGGTGCGGCTCGACCGAATCTCCGATGCCGATCTGAAGGAGCTTGTTGTCGAGGCGTGGCTCGCCCGCGCACCGAAGCGGCTGGCGGCCGAGTACCTGGAGGGCATTCGCTAGTTCGGCCGTGCGGCGTTCGAACCGGAGGCAAGGTGGGTACGTGCCCACCAGCATCCCGGTCTCGCCCGAACGACCGGTAACGAGCCGTAACACGTGCACGCCATACTGCAAGGACGGGCGGGTCCACGGCGGGGGGCGGTATGGCGGCGACCATGATTAGGCGGGCAGGATCGCCGGCGCTGGCGACACTGCTCCTGGCCGCGCTCGTTTCGGCACTGGGTGCTTGTGGTGCTCCCGATTACACGTACGTGAAGAACTCCAACGAGCATCTCTACTTCAAGGTGCCCCACGAATGGCGCAAGGTGGACGCGATCGCGCCCGACGTCTTCACCGACCCGGTGGATCCGGCCTCGTTTGAATCGGCAAAACGTGATGCTGCCCGGGCCTGGCAGGTGGCGTACGACTCAGACCGCAGCGGCGAGAAGCCCGACGTGCTGTTCGGCAACGACGGCAAGCCTTTCGTGTACGCCCAGGTACGGAGGCTCACCGAGGAGCAGCGCGACGAGATGTCGATCAACGCGCTGCGAGACCTGTTCCTGCCCGTCAGCGACAACGGGCGCAAGCTGGCGGCGCAGCATGACCAGGAGATCATCGATTCGTTCCAGAAGGGTGAGCTCAGCCTGAACGAGGCCCGCCTCCGCTGGTCGGGCCTGTCCGGATTCGAGCTGATCGGCGATCAGGTGCTCGACCCCGGCAGCGGGATCAAGGGTGTTCGCACGGTCTTCAACTACTACAACGCCAAGTACAGCGACGTCCTGCACACCTTCGACCAGACGGTCCTGCTGAGCAGCGACTCCAGCCGCGCGTACCTGTTCGTCGTCAGCTGCGCTGCCACCTACTACCGCGAACATTTCGATCAGCTCAACACCATCGCAACGTCCTTCACGGTGAGGAGCCGGTGATGATGCCCGGTGCGAAGCCCGTCGAGGGCCTCCGTTCGCCCGACGAACAGCCACGCGACGAGTCGCGACCCACCCGCAAGCCACTCCCGATGTGGGATCGGCTGAAGTTCATCCTCGGCATCGTCGTGGTCTGGTTCGTCCTCGTCTGGGCGTCGATGGCGGAGAACCCGCTGCTGCAGAACCAGTTCGAGGAGGCGAACCGGGTCCAGCTGCAACGCCGTCCGTGGCTGCTGGTGCTCCTCGGCCTGGAAGTCCTGCGGCAGCTGCACTTCCTGATCAGCGAACATTGGTCCGGCTACCACCGGTTCTGGACCAACCTGATCTTCGGCGGGTTCGAGCGCATGACCCACCGACGGCTGTCCGACTGGACGCGGTTCCGGATCGCCCGGGTCATCAAGTGGCTGTTCTGGATCGCGATGTTCGCGATCATCGCCGGCGCGGTGCTGCACACCTCGCCGTTCCTCGCGCTCGCGCAGGCACCGGCCATCATCTGGAGCCTGCTGCCCCTGCTGATGCAGGTGGTAGCGATCCTGCTGATCGTCGTGCTCCAGTTCGTGGCGATCTTCTGGTTCCTGTCCCGCGGGGGCGTCGACGTCTACTACCCGGACGACGTCAAGACCCGGTTCAGGGACGTGTGGGGCCAGGACCACGTGCTCGAACGCGTCAAGGAGAACATCGTCTTCCTCGAGGACCCGGAGGCGGTCGAGTCGAAGGGCGGCTATGTTCCGGGCGGCCTGCTCCTGTGGGGCCCGCCCGGCACCGGAAAGACGCTGATGGCCGAGGCGGTGGCCGGAGAGACCGGCAAGCCGTACGTCTTTGTCGACCCCGGCGCGTTCATCAACATGTTCTTCGGCGTCGGCGTACTTAAGGTCAAGGGCCTGTTCCGGAAGCTGCGCAGGCTCGCCTTGCGGTACGGCGGGGTGATTGTCTTCTTCGACGAGGCGGACTCGCTCGGCAACAGGGGGCTCGTGGCGCAGGGCCCGGGCGGCGGTCCAGGCTTCCCGCGCGGGATGCGCCCGGCGCCGTTCGCCGAGCCGGGCTGCCACGGAGTCTCCTACCTGTCCGAAGGCGCCCAGTGGCTGGTGACCCGGCACTCGCTGGCCTCCACTGTGGACAACGGCCCGACCAGCCGGCGCAGCCGGTTCGTGATGGGCGCCGGGATGGGCGGCGGTGGCGGCGGCATGGGCACACTCCAAGCGCTGCTGACCGAGCTGTCCGGCCTGAAGAAGCCGCGCGGGTTCGTCAACCGGTACGTCCGGCGCGTGTTCGGCATGCGCCCGAAGCCACCGCCGAAGTACCGGATCCTCGTGATGATGGCGACCAACATGCCCGAGGCGCTCGACGAGGCACTGCTGCGGCCGGGCCGCATCGACCGCATCTACAAGGTGGGTTACCCGAGCAAGGCCGGCCGGGTCCGTACGTACCAGGGGTACCTCGACAAGGTGAGCCACTCACTGACCGCAGACGAGATCGACAAACTGGCGACGATCACGCCGTACGCGACCGGCGCCACCATCAAGGACATGGTGAACGAGGCCCTGATCAACTCCATCCGAGACGGGCGCGGCTCCATCGAGTGGAAGGACGTCATCAAGGCGAAGCAGTTCAAGGAGCTGGGCCCGCCGGAGGACGTCGAGTACATCGAGCGGGAGCGGCACGCCGTCGCCATCCACGAGGCATGCCACGCGGTGCTGGCGTACCGGACGCGGCACCACATGGAGATTGACATCGCCACGATCGAAAAGGGCAGCGACTACCTGGGCATGGTGGCGAGCATCCCGCCGGAGGACCAGTTCACGCGGTGGCGGACCGAGTACGAGGCGGACATCTACGTGTCGCTCGCCTCGCTCGCCGGCGAGCGGATCTTCTACGACGGCGACAGCTCGTCGGGCGTCTCCGGCGACCTTGAGTCGGCCACGACCGTCGCCACGTACATGGAGGGCTTCTGGGGCATGGGGTCGACCGTGTCCTCTTACTCGACGGCCAAGCGGCTCGAGGTCGGGGCCCCCGGCGGCGGGCAGGGCGGCAAGCGGCAGAAGGGACAGAACACGGAGCTGCAGGCGAAGACGGCGCTGGCCGACCGGATCGAGGTCAATCTCGGCCGGCTGCTCGAGGAGGCGCGGCAGTTGCTGCTGAAGAACCGCCGCGAGGTGCTCACGCTGGCGCACGCGCTGGAGACACACAAGACGCTCACCGGCGAGGACGCGATCGCGGTTCTCGAGCGACGCCGCGGTCCACTCGTGGACGGCACCGTCTACGCGGATCCCGCGTTCCTCCGGGAGATCGAGGCGTACCACCGGGCGGCGTTCGCCGCGCATCGCGGACACTCCAAGCTCACGCTCGCGCTGCCGGTGGCGCCGGATCCGGTCGCCGTCTCGTGGGCACCTGCGCCGCCGCTGCCGGATGCCGCGTGGCGCGGCCCGACCGCCGAGCGCGGCGGCGACGGCTCGGGGCCGGGGGACCAGAACCCGGCGAGCTGAGCCCGTCGGACTTAGGTGAGGGCGTTGACGACCTCTCGCGCCCTCGCCTCGTGCTGGGCGTACGCGTCGGGGAACGCCGAGACCTGTACGGCCTGTGCGGCCGCAGCGAGCGACATGCTGTCCCAGCCGACCACCTCGCGCAGCGCGGCGTAGAAGGCGCCCGCCGCGTAGGCCGGGCGCATGATCTCGGCGATCGTGCCCCAACCGCTGCTCGGCCGCTGCTGGAACAGCCCGATTGAGTCATGGTCCGAGCCGCTGCCCTGGTTCGGGTAGTTGAACGACTCGGGCAGCACATCCGAGGCGAGGTTGTACAGGTTGCTCTCCTGCATCGCGGTCGCCACCGCGATGACCAGTGCCTGCTTCGCCATCTTCTGGGCGAGGCCGACCTGGACGATGACGCCCGCGTTGTCCATCTGGGCCTGGGTCAGACCGGCGACCGGAGTCGGCTTCGTCGGCTTCTTGACCGCCGCGGTCTTCTTGGGGGTCGGCTTCGGCGTCGGCTTCGGTGCCTTCGGTGTGGCCTTCGCCTTGGGCGGCGCGGCCAACGGCTGGGCGGGGGAGGCACGGACCATGGAGCGAGACGCCTCGCGGCTCGCTGCCTCCGCGCGCTCGACGAGCGCCGACTGCGACGCCACTCCGACTACGGAGGGTGATGAGTCCGTTGCTGCACGGGTCTCGGAGACCGCGACGTAGCCGAGGCAGCAGATGATGCCGGTGGCGACGATCAGGCGACCCGGGCGGCCGGGACTGAGGAATCCTCGGATGGGAGCCCATCGGTCCTCGGCAATATGGTGGCGGCCGGCGTAGGCGTATCGCGAGACCCCGCGTCGCCCCGGCGATTCCTCGCCGTTGACCCCGTGGCCAGGCGTTTTGTCGACGTGCATTCGGAGATGCTAAGGACGAGGGGCGCACCGTCCTAGCTGGATAAAGTGGCACTTCTCACAGTTCGCGGCTGACTAATCGGTCAGTCAGGCTGCGGCGTGAGCGGCCGGGCGCGATTGCCGTGAGTCCGACATTACCGAGTCGCTGGACTTCCCAGTGTTATGTGTAACCGGCTCGGTGCTAACCCGACAGTCTACGGAGCGTAACGAAGTTTCGGACGCATCGTGAGCTCGAGTTCGCCTGGGCGGAGGGGCATTTGCTCCACGGATCCCCGTGGTGCGTCGATGCCTGGCGGGAATGCGCACAGCCGGAACCGCCGAGTCAGGTTCGGCAGGATCGAGCCGAGCGCGGCGACCGTGCCGCGCCGCACGCCGCCGCCGTCGTGCAGCAGGACGATCGCTCCGGGCCGGCTCCACGAGATGACCGTCGAGATGATCCTGCCGGCGCCTGGCCTGCGCCAGTCCTGTGGATCCACCTCCCAGTGCAGCGAGGTCATGCCGAGCGCCGCGGCCACCGCCACGATGGTTCTGCTCCACCTGCCGCCGGGCTGGCGATAGTACGAGACGCGGCTGCCCGGGGCGGCCCCACGGATCGCGTCGGTGGTCCGCTGAAGGTTCGCCCGGATGTACGCGGCGGAGTGGAAGGCGAGTCCGATGTCGTGGTCCCAGCTGTGGTTGCACAGCGTGTGGCCCTCCCGGTAGATCTCGCGCACCAGGCCGGGAAAGCTCACCACGTTCTGGCCGATGAGGCAGAACGTCGCGTGCACGTGATACCTGCGCAGCAAGGCGAGGACCTGCGGGGTGTACGACGGGTCCGGCCCGTCATCAAACGTCAGCGCCACCTCTGGCGTGCCGGTGGTACGGCGGCTGCCGTACGGGCCGCCGCGGTCCGGCCTCAGCGGTGGATGCCCGGGGCCGGTGACCGGGACCGCGTTGGCCAGCAGCACGGCTGTGTGCCGCGCCTGTGCCTTCACCGTCGCGGGCGACGCGAGCGCCGCGGGCGCGGCCGGCGACGCGGGCGGGCGTCCCGCCGCGTCCGATGGGGAGGGCTCCGCGACGGATTGCCTGGTGGGGTGGGCCGCAGGGCCGCCGACGCGGCCGAGGGCGTAGCCGCTCAGCACGATCGACACGGCGAGTACGCCGACGGCCGGGAGCGTCGGGAAACGTCGTATCGCCACGTCACGTCACCGGCGCACCGTTTTGGGCATGACCCATGGCTTTCCCCCCGTTTGCCCCAAAAGCCGGGCATACTGCACCGTACATGGGAAAGGCTCAGAGGCGCCGTGGAATGAGAAAAAGGGGCCGAGCTGGCCGTGATGGGGACACGTGACGTCCCACGTACCGGTGACAACGCCGGTCCACACGGACCACAGACGCGCCGTCGATCAAGGAGTAGTTGTCGTTCATCAGAGATCAAACAACGACGACTAGCCCATGATCGGCGCGGAAGTGCTTGATCGACGAGCGGGTGGGCGAGCGGGTGCGCCAGTGCGGCGCGTCTGGCAACCCGGCGCTTCCGAGAGCCGCCCGAAGGACTATTCTGCGGTCGAGGAACGCAGCTGCGCAGACCGACACCGGAGGCCGTGAGTGACCACCGTTGCACCCAAGCCGATCGTGACGCGGCCCTGGCCCGTACGGCAGCCGATCAAGGGTTCGGCTCTCGCCCGGGTTCTGCGCACCACGGACGCGAAGCAGATCGGGATCATGTACATGGTCACGAGCTTCGTATTCTTCGTGATCGGTGGCTTCATGGCGCTGCTGATGCGCGCCGAGCTGGCCCGCCCCGGGCTGCAGTTCCTCTCGACTGAGCAGTACAACCAGCTGTTCACCATGCACGGCACGATCATGCTGTTGCTGTTCGCGACGCCGATCCTCTTCGCCTTCGCGAACTACATCGTGCCGCTGCAGATCGGCGCCCCGGACGTGTCGTTCCCCCGGCTCAATGCGATCGCGTACTGGCTGTACGCCTTCGGCGGCACGATGGTCGTGGCCGGCTTCATCACTCCAGGCGGCGCGGCGGGCTTTGGCTGGTTCGCGTACGCCCCGTTGAACAGCGCGGTGAACTCGCCGGGCGTGGGCGCGGACATGTGGATCGTCGGCCTGGTCCTCTCCGGCCTCGGCACCATCCTCGGCGCCGTCAACATGATCACCACGGTGCTGACGCTGCGCGCGCCCGGCATGACGATGTTCCGGATGCCGATCTTCACCTGGAACATCCTCGTCACCAGCCTGATGGTCCTCCTCGTCTTCCCGATTCTGGCCGCGGCCCTCCTCGCGCTGCTCGCCGACCGGCGCCTCGGCGCGCACGTCTACGACGCGAGTACGAACGGGCCACTGCTGTGGCAGCACCTGTTCTGGTTCTTCGGTCACCCCGAGGTGTACATCGTGGCGCTGCCGTTCTTCGGCATCATCACCGAGGTCATCCCGGTGTTCAGCCGCAAGCCCATCTTCGGCTACAAGGGCCTGGTCGGCGCGACGTTGCTGATCGCCGCGCTGTCGATGAGCGTGTGGGCGCACCACATGTTCGCCACCGGTCAGGTGCTGCTGCCGTTCTTCAGCTTCCTAAGCTTCCTGATCGCGATCCCGACCGGCATCAAGTTCTTCAACTGGATCGGCACGATGTGGCGCGGGCAGATCTCGTTCGAGACGCCCATGCTGTTCGCACTGGGCTTCCTGACCACCTTCCTGCTCGGCGGCCTGTCCGGCGTGCTGCTCGCCAGCCCCCCGGTGGACTTCCACGTCTCGGACAGCTACTTCGTGGTGGCCCACTTCCACTACGTGCTGTTCGGCACGATCGTGTTCGCCGTGTACGCGGGCGTCTACTTCTGGTTCCCGAAGATGTTCGGGCGAATGCTCGACGAGCGTCTCGGTCGAGCCCACTTCTGGCTGACGCTGATCGGCTTCCACATGACGTTCCTGGTCCAGCACTGGCTCGGGACCGAGGGCATGCCGCGGCGGTACGCCGACTACCTGCCGAGCGACGGCTTCACCACGCTGAACACCATCTCCACGATCGGGGCGTTCGTGCTCGGCACGTCCACGCTGCCGTTCCTTTACAACGTGTGGAAGTCGTACAAGGCCGGCAGGGTCGTCGAGGTCGACGACCCGTGGGGCTACGGCAACTCGCTGGAGTGGGCGACCTCCTGCCCGCCTCCGCTGCGCAACTTCGACCACATGCCGCGCATCCGCTCCGAGCGGCCGGCCTTCGACGCGAAGTACCCGCACCTGGTGCCGGGCACGTCGCCGATCGCTCCGCCGCCCGGCGGTGCCAAGCCGCTCACCGCCGAGTCCGATCGCGGCGCCAGCTACCAAGACCACTGAGCTAACTGGCCCTCGCTCCGCTCGGGCGGCTCGCAGAGTTACCGGCCCTCGCTCCGCACGGGTGGCTCGCAGAGTTGCCGGCCCTCGCTCCGCTCGGGCGGCTCGTGCCGCCTTTGGCCGGCGCCTTCGGCTGCGGGGGACGACGGCTTCGCCGCGTCCTCCTCGGCTCCTGACGCCGCCGCGGCGCGCGCAGAGGCGGGCGGTGCTTTCGTTAGGGCGTCTCGCGGGCGGCGGCCGGGACCGGCGAGCCGACCGTCGCGGTTGGAGTCACCGCAGCATGCCCTCTGAGGACGGGGAGTGCGGCCAGCGCGGCGAGGCCGCCCGCGGCGCCGATCGCCGCGAACCCCCAGGCCGGGCCGCTCGCATCGATCACCACACCGGCCAGCGGCGCGCCGACGGCCAGCCCGGCGGTCAGGGCCGAGCCGTGTAGGCCCATCGCCTCCCCGCGGGCGCCTGCGGGCACGAGCCTGCTGACCGCCTCGGCCGCAGAGGCAAGAGTGGGCGCACACAGCGCTCCGGCCGGCAGCAGGGCGAGGCCGAGGAGGCGCCAGTCACCGCCGGCCAGCCCGACCGGAACGGTCAGCGCCGCGAGCAGGAGCAGCAGCGTCAGCGGCGAGACCGGCCGCGGCGCCGCGCCATACCAGAAGCCGCCCACCATCGAGTACGCGCCCCAGAGCGTGAGCACCGCGCCGGTCCACTGCACCTCGCCGGCGTTGCGCAGGATCGCGACGACCGAGACGTCCGTGCCGCCGAGCACGAGCGTCGTCGCCGCGGCAATCACGAGGAGGGCCACCAGGCGGCGTGTGAGCCATTCACGCCGGGGAACCGGCATGCCCTCCCCGGTGGCGGGCTCATGATGGGCGCGGGTCGGTGGGTTGAGAGCGAACAGCGCGGCGCCCGCGACCACCAGGCCGGCGCCGACCGCGATCATCGCCACGGTCGGTCGGGCCGTCGTGGCGATCAGCACGGCCGCGGCCGGCCCGACCATGTAGGACAGCTCGACCGACATGGAGTCGAGGGCGTACGCCTGCCGCCGTTGCTCCTCCGGCACCAGCGCGGCCAGGGACTGCCGGACGATCGAGAACGCCGGCAGGACGAACACGCCGCCGAGCAGCGCCAGGCCGAGCAGCGCCGGGTAGGTCAACGCCGGGGAACCGGCCCAGAACCCGGCCCCCGCGACCGTGGTGATCGCGAGCATCGGTCGGATGCCCCGGCGATCGACCAGTCGGCCGAACAGCGGGGCGCCGAGCGCCATGCCGACGGTCAGGGCGGCGCCGACCAGGCCCGCCGCGCCGTACCCCCGATCGAGGTCGAGCACCACATGCAGCGTCAGCGTGATGCCGGCCGCGGTGACGGGCACCCGCGCGAACATCGCGATCAACAGCAGCGGCCGTACGCCGGGCAGCGCGAGGACCCGCCGGTACGGTTCCAAGGCCATTGCGTACCTCCGCGCTCAATCCTGCCTGTGGGGTGCGACAGGACGGCTCAGGCCTTGACGATCGGCTCGCCGTCCAGTCGGACCTTGGCCTCGCGCATCTGGCGGAGCGCGGCGTCGGTTGTCCCGCGGGCGACCCCGGCCGTGAGGTCCAGCAGGACCGTGGTGTGGAAGCCCTCCCGGACTGAGTCCAGCGCCGTCGCGCGTACGCAATGGTCGGTAGCGATGCCAACGATGTCGACCCGGTCCACGTCATGCATCCGGAGCCAGGCGGCGAGCCCGATGCTGCCGGCGTGGCCTTCGAACCCGGAGTACGCGGCCGCGTGCTCGCCCTTGGTGAAGATCGCCTCGATGCGGTCGGTGTCGAGCTCGGGGTGGAAGTCCGCACCCGGGGTTCCCACGACGCAATGGGGCGGCCAGGTGTTCACAAAGTCCGGTGAGTCGCTGAAGTGCGCTCCGGGGTCAACGTGGTAATCCTTGGTGGCGACCACGTGATCCCACCCGTCGCCGGGTTCGCCGAGCATGCGCGAGATGGCCGCGGCGACGCCGGCGCCTCCGCCGACGGCGAGCGAGCCGCCCTCGCAGAAGTCGTTCTGGACGTCGACGATGATCAGCACTCGGGTCATGGTGCCTCCCTTCAGCTCGCGGGGACGACGGTTAACGGAATGGCTGGGTCTCCGGCGGAGAGCTTCAGGCCCTCCCACGGAATAGAGATCAGACACTCCCGCAGGTGGTCGCGCGACTCCTCCAGCGTCGGCCCGGGTGCCGGCTCACCACCGGTCAGGTACGTCCGCTGGAGCAGCCGGTCGTTCGGTCGGTGGTCCGGCACGCCTTGGGACACGACGATCTCCTCGGTGGCGGTGCCGGTGGGCTTGTGCCGGCGGATCGCGGTCTTGCGCCCGCCGACCGTGGCCTTGTGCTCCGATCGCTTCACGACCGACCGCCCGTCCACCTCCACCAGCTTGTAGACCAGGCCGGCGGTGGCCGCGCCCGAGCCGGTGACCACCGCGGTTCCCGCCCCGTACATGTCCACGGGTTCGGCCGCGAGCGCGGCGATCGCATACTCGTCGAGGTCCCCCGACACCACGATCTTCGTGTCGAGAGCGCCGAGGGAGTCCAGCAGCTCCCGGGACTGCTGCGCCAGCACCGACAGGTCACCCGAGTCGATCCGGATTGCGCGAAGGTCGGGGCCGGCCACCGCGATCGCGTTCCGGATGCCCTGCGCGATGTCGTACGTGTCGACGAGCAGCGTCGTGTTCTTCCCCAGCGCGGCGACCTGCGACGCGAACGCCGCGCTCTCATCATCGTGCAGCAGCGTGAATGCGTGGGCCGCGGTGCCCGCGGTCGGGATGCCGAAGCGCCGGCCGGCCGCGAGGTTCGAGGTGTAGGCGAACCCCGCGAGGTATGCCGCGCGCGCCGCGGCAACCGCGGCGTCCTCGTGCGTTCGCCGCGAGCCCATCTCGATGAGCGGCCGACCCCGGGCCGCGGTCACCATCCGCGCGGCGGCCGCGGCCACCGCACTGTCGTGATTGAGTACGGAGAGGGCCAGAGTCTCGAGCACCACGCACTCGGCGAAGGTGCCGGACACGGTGAGGATGGGCGACCCCGGGAAGAACAGCTCTCCCTCGGCGTACCCCTCGATGTCGCCGGTGAACCGGTATCGCGACAGCCACGCGGCGGTCTCGTCGTCCACGACGCCGCCGGCGCGCAGGAAGTCGACCTCGCCCTCGCCGAACCGGAACTCGCGGACGAGGTCCACGAGTCGGCCCGTGCCGGCCACCACGCCATATCGGCGGCCGGTCGGCAGCCGACGGGCGAACACCTCGAACACGCACTGCCGGTGCGCGGTGCCGTCCTTGAGCGCCGCGCTGACCATCGTCAGCTCGTAGTGGTCGGTCAGCAGTGCGGAGCTATGGAAGGTCACCCTCAAAGCCTAGAGTTGCGCCGCTGGCGCCGCGCCAGTGATCCGGTACGCACGAGCGGTTCGACGCCGTTCGATTCGGACACGGCGCGGAGCGCGGTCGCGAGTTCGGCGCGGCCGGCGATGCCGAGCTTGGCGTACACCCGCAGGAGGTGGTTATCCACGGTGCGCGTGGACAGGAAGAGCTGACCGGCGATCTCCCGGCTCGGCGCGCCGGCGGCGGCCATCCGGGCGATCTGGAGCTCGCGATCGGTGAGCGTCGGACGCGTGGCGAGCAGCGCCGGGGTGCGTGCGTCGACCCGCACGTCGAGGAGCTCCGCCAGCCGGGCGCTGGCGACCGCCGCGAGCGGTAGCCGAGCCGTACGCAGCCGGGCCGCCGCCATGGCCGCGGCCTCGGCCGCATACAGATTCAGGCCGAGGTCGGCAAACGCCCGGGAGACGCCGAGCAGGTCCTCGGCGTCGCCATTTGCCGCGGCGCGGGCGTGCCGCGCCATGAGGGTGGCGAGCGGACCGTCGACGGATTGCCCGAGGGTGGCCAACCGGTCCGCGGCGAGCACGGCCCGGTCGAGCCGGACCAGGTCGTACTGCGCGAACACCTCGTGACCGGCGAAGCCGTCCGCCTGCAGCCGCACCAGGAGCCGGTCGAGCACACTCAGTGCGGTCTCGATGTCGCCCGCGCAGGCGGCAACCCAGCACCGGGCATGTTCTCGCCACGGATAGAGGATCTCGAGAGACGCCTCGTGGGTGCGGTCGGAGTCCGCCAGGGCCTCGGCCGCCAGGGCCGCGTCGCCGCGCAACGCCGCCGCGTGGGCGCGCTCGGCGTGCGCCAGGCCGGAGAAGACCCGGCTGGTCGCGAGCACGGCGGAGGCCTGCAGCGCGCAGCGCAGCGCCTCCGATGTCTGCCCCCGCAGGCGAGCGGCTTGGCTGCGGAGGATCGCGAGGTAGCCCGCGCCGATGCGGAAGTCGCCCGCGTCGGCCAGGTCGGCGAACTCGTCGGCGACGATAGCGTCGATGCCGGTCAGATCGCCCAAGAGAATCAGCTCGGTGCCCCGCGCCACCTCGAGCGCCAGCTGCAGGTACGGCATGTCCGGGCGCCACTGTGGGGCGTCGGCCTGGACCGCGGCGACGGTACGCGCACTGCTGCGTAGCTCCCCGCGGGTTGCCTGCAGATGCGCGGTAACGCACTGGGCAAGAGCCCGCGACCCGACCGACGCGGCCGGTCGGTCCAGGACCGAGTGGGCAAGCCGCATGGCCTCGGCTGTCTGCAGCCGATGCAGCCGCATGATCGCCTCGAACGAATGTACGCGGGCCCGGTCTCCCGGATCGCCGATGGTCGCGGCGCCGTCGCGCAGCTCGTCGGCCATCCCGTCCCGGCCGAGGCCCCAGTTGGCGACCAGCCCGTACACGGTCAGCCAGCGGCCGCGCCGGGCGTCGGAGTCGGCCTCGTCGCGGGCCGCCTCGATAACCTCCAACGCCTCCTCCGGCTGGTCACTGAACATGAGGATGGTGGCGAGCAGCTCGGCCGCGTCGAACCCCCCGCCCGCGATCAGCGCGGCCCGGGCGAGTCTGGAGGCCAGTGGCACCTCGAACGACGCGAACGCCTGCGCACCGGCGGTCAACAGCAGCCGCGGATCCTGGGCGGTGTCCGAGTCCAACCGCCACACGGCGACTCGAAGCAGGTCGTCTCGGCGGCGTGCGCCGGCGTCCTCGACGAGGGCCGCGAGCAGGGCAAGGAGGCGGCGGGATCGGCTCACCGGGCACTGCCGGCGGACGACCTCGCCGTAGAGCGGGTGCGCCAGCCGTGCGTTGGCGCGCCGGTCGTCGCGCACGATCCGGATCAGGCCACGCTCTTCGGCGGCCTCGATGGCCATCTCGTCGCTCGCCTTGAGGAGCAGCGGCAGCCCGAACGGCTCACCCAACGCGACCAGTTCCACGACCCTGCGCACGTGGGAATCGAGCCGTCCGACGCGGGTGTCGATCAGGTCGGTGAGGCTCGGTGCGAGCTCCAGCCGGCCGGTCCAGAGCCACACCCCGTATTTCGAGGTGATCTCGTCGCTGGCGAGCGCGGCGAGGACCAGCTCGCGCAGCAGCAGTGCGTTACCACCCGAGAGCCGCCACAGTCGCTCGGCCGAGGCGGACTCGATGGGACCGCCGAGCATCTCGGCGAGCATCTCGGTGGAGTCGGCCAGGGTGAGCGGCTGCAGCTCGGCGTACTCGAGGAGATCGTCCGTCCACAGTGCGCGGATGGGCAGCGGGACGGCTTCTCCGCTACGCAGCGTGCCGATGACGGTGGCCTGCTCGGACCGGGCGACGAGGTAGACCAGGGCGGCCGAGGACGGGTCCAGCAGGTGGGCGTCGTCGATCGCGAGCACGATTTCCCGGCCGGCGGCCTGCTGGTGCAGCGTGTCGACCGCCCAGCGCAGCAGGCCCGCGGGGGAGACTCCGACCGGTTGGTCCGCGGGCAGCACCTGAGCGAGGCCACCGAATGGCAGGCCCGCGGTGGCGATGTTCGCGGAGACACTCCACACGGCGAACCGGTCCTTGGGAAGGGACGCGACAGCCTCGCGGAGCAGGCGGCTCTTCCCGATGCCGGCCGAGCCGCTGAAGATGAGACCGCGACCGTTGCCGCTCCCCGCCGCGGCAACCAATCGATTCAGCTCGTCGGTGCGCCCGACGAAACTCCAGGGGCCCACGGCGCGAGCATACGAGTATTCATGCTTTGCACAAGTCCGGTGACGGTACGAAGTTGAGTAGGTCAACTGGACCGTGTTGAGTAGCGCCCAACTCACTGTGTAAGTGCATGTTTACGTAGCGTTCTCCCGTGCCCACGCCCGACGAGCCGACGGCCGTGCTCGTCGCCGGAGCGGCGGGAAGCGGCCGCAGCGAGGTGGTGGGCGCGCTGCTCGGCGCCGCGCGCCCGCTCATCGACCTCCCGCCGGGCAGCTACCTCGTCATCGGCCACGGCAACGGCGACGAGCTCTTCGCGTACGTGCCGGGGTTGCGGCAGCCGCAGCGGTACCGCGCCCGCCGAGGAGGCGAGGGCCTGGCCGCGGTGGCGCGACCGCCGAGGCGTATCGAGATGACGTTGGCGGATCCGCTGCTGCGGCACTTCGTCCTCGTCGACTCGCCGAACGCCGAATCGCTCGGTGCCGCGGGCATCAGCGTCCTGCTCGACGTCGCGGTGCGCGGCGGAGCCCTGGTCTATGTGATCGGGGCGGACCGGCCGTTGAGCACCGCCGACCTCGACGTGCTGGCGGAGGCGGCCACCCGAAAGGTCGTCGTGTTCTTCGCGGTGACGCCCGGCCGGGGCGTGGCGGATGAAACGACGACGATCGGCGGGCACCGGACCGCCGTGCTCGGGCGCGCGCCGCAGCTTGTGGACGCGCCATGGTATTCGGTCGATCCGGCCACGGGCGACACGGCGTACCTGCGACGGGCCCTCACGGAATGGGCCGGCGCGGAGGGCCTGCGCCGCGCGAGCGCCGGCCCGCCCGCATGGACGAGCGCCCGGGGCGGCGTGCGCGTCGCGGCGGATGGTGCCGAGTCCGGCTGGCAGGAGCTGCTCGACGGGCTAACCCACACAAACGCGCATTCGGTACGCCAACGACTCGCCATCGAGCTGGCCAACGCCCACCTGCGGTGCGTGCAGGAGATTCTCTTCGGAGGCGGTCCGGCGGGCATGCCGGCCTCGCTCGACCGCGAGCTGCACGCGCTGTCCCTTCTCGCGACCGATCTGTGTAATACCGTGGTGGACCGGATCGTCGACGCAGTCCTCGGCCGCGTACTCGTAGAAGAACCGGACCCGGGCGTACGCCGTCGCGTGGTCGCCGCCCTGCGCCGCTACCTTGCCGAGGACTCGGCGGCGGCGGACATCGACCGTGTCCTGCTGGTCACCAGCACCGGCGGCATCGCCGGCGTCGTCGGTCCGGAGGCCCTCGCGGCGCTGCCCGCGTACCGTTCGAAGCCGGACGCGGCCGTGCTCGCGCCCGTGGGTCTCGGCGTCTCCGGTGGCTGCTACCAGCTGTGGCGCGGCCCGGCCAACGCCGACCCGGAGAAGGCGCGGTCGTGGCTGCAGCGGTCGATCCGCGCTGTCGAGCTGGATCTCCTGCGGGAGATCACGCGGCGGCTCGAGGCCGTGCGCCGGTCGCTGACGACCCTCGTCAGCGAGACCGTCGACCACGGGATCCTGATCGTCTAGCGGAGTTCGCCGGCTCCCCGGCAATGCCGAGGGTGTCCGATTCGCCGTCGGCGGTGGCACGATGGGGAGTATGACGGCGCCGCAGGTAGCACCGGTCGAGTCGCCGGACATCGAGGAAGAATCCGCCGAGGAACGGCCCTGGGTCACGATCGTCTGGAACGACCCGGTCAACCTGATGTCCTATGTGACGTGGGTGTTCCAACAATTGTTCGGGTACAGCCGCGACAAGGCCGAGAAGCTGATGCTTGACGTCCACCACAAGGGGAAGGCCGTCGTGTCCAGCGGCGCCCGGGAGCTGATGGAACACGACGCCTCTCGGCTGCACACCTATGGACTGTGGGCCACGGTTGATCACCGGTGACGATGTTCCGCCGGGAGGGCCGGTACTGCGTGGCATCCTTCGCCCCCGACGAGGTCCGGGTGCTACGGAAGGTGGCCACCGAGGTGGTCGGCCTGCTCACCGACGGCTTTGACCATGACGATCCCGTGGTCGAGCGGCTCTTCCCGGACATCTATCCCGACGATGCCAGGAACTCGGCCGACTTCCGGCGATACACCGAGGGCGACCTGAAGACCAGCAAGATCGACCAGGCGGGTGCGGTGCTGGCCGGGCTTCCGTCGGCTACCGGCGGGGACGTACGCCTCGACGCCGAGTCCGCCGAGGCCTGGCTGCGCGCGCTCAACGACGCGCGGCTCGCGATGGGCGTACGGCTCGGCATTGACCACGACACCCAGCTCGAGGATGAGCTGGACGAGGCGGTGCTGCGGGATCCGACGTCGTCGCGCGTCTTCCAGCTCTCGGTGTACGCGTACCTGGGCTACCTCCAGGAGTCGCTGCTCAACGCGTTGATCGATCATGGGTGAGCGCGGTCACGGCCCGACCGGCGCGCAGCCGCGGGTACGCTTGGCGCCGTGCTGAGCGTTGACCGGGCGATTCTCGACGCGATCGCCGCGCACGCCCGTCGGGACCACCCGGACGAGGCGTGCGGAGTGGTCGCGGGCCCGGTCGGCACCGACACACCGACGCGGTACATCCCGATGGAGAACGCCGAGCGGTCGACCACGTTCTATCGGTTCGACTCAATGGAGCAGCTGCGAGTCTGGCGAGAGATGGACGATCGCGGCGAGGAGCCGGTGGTCATCTACCACTCGCACACCGCCACGGAGGCGTACCCCTCCCGGACCGACACCTCGCTGGCGGCCGAGCCGAACGCCCACTATGTGCTGGTATCCACCAGGGACGAGGAGACGACGGAGATCCGTTCGTTCCGCATTGTGGACGGGTTGGTCACCGAAGAGCCCATCCAGGTGTTAAATGCCAACGTGGACCAGCACGCCGTCCAGTCCTACATGTTCGGGCAGAGCCCGACGACGGTCGACTACGAGTGTTCGAGCCGCTGACCAGACGCGCTCCGGAACCCGTCCCGTCGTCTTTTGAATCTTGCCCTGAGGAGTAGCACGAAATGGCCATCGAGGTTCGCATCCCCACCATCCTGCGTTCATTCACCGGCGGCGCGAAGGCGGTCGAGGGCGCTGGCGACACGCTCAACGACCTGCTCACCAACCTGGACGGCAGGTACCCCGGCCTGCGTGGTCGGCTGGTGACGGCCGAGGGCGGTCTGCACAGGTTCGTGAACGTCTACGTGAATGACGAGGACGTCCGGTTCCACGGCGCCCTGGACGCCAAGCTGTCCGACGGCGACACCGTGACGATCCTGCCCGCCGTCGCCGGAGGCGCGTTCGGCTTCGCCGCGCTGGCCGCGCTCGCTAGTCGGCGCTGAGTCGAGGCCGCCGTGACGCGGTACGACAGCCTGCTCGACGCGTGCGGAAACACCCCGCTCGTCGGGCTGCCTCGTCTGTCACCGACCGTCCATCCCGGCGCGCCGGTGGTACGCCTGTGGGCGAAGCTGGAGGACCGTAACCCGACCGGGAGCGTTAAGGACCGGGCGGCCCTGTTCATGGTGCGGGCCGCCGAGGAGGCCGGCGAGTTGCGACCGGGCGACACAATCCTGGAGCCGACCAGCGGCAACACGGGGATCGCGCTGGCCATGGTGGCGAAGCTGCGCGGGTACCGGCTCGTCTGCGTGATGCCGGAGAACGTGTCCGCCGAGCGCGTCCAGCTGCTGAGGATGTACGGCGCGGAGATCATCTTCTCGCCGGCGGCAGGCGGCTCGAACCAGGCCGTCGCCAACGCCAAGCAGCTGGCCGATGACCACCCCGACTGGGTGATGCTCTTCCAGTACGGCAACGAGGCGAACGCCCGGGCGCACTACGAGACGACCGGGCCGGAGCTGCTGCGCGACCTGCCGACCATCACGCACTTCGTCGGCGGACTGGGTACGACCGGCACGCTGATGGGCACCGGCCGGTACCTGCGGGAGAAGGTCGAGGGCATCGAGATCGTCGCGGCGGAGCCGCGGTATGGCGAGCTCGTGTACGGCCTGCGCAACATCGACGAGGGGTACGTGCCAGAACTCTACGACGCGACGGTGCTCACCCGGCGGTTCTCGGTCGGCACCCGGGACGCCCTGCTGCGTACCCGCCAGCTCGTCGAGGTGGAGGGGCTGTTCGCGGGCCTGTCCACCGGCGCCGTGCTGCACGCGGCGCTCGCGGTCGCGCACGAGGCGGTGCGTGCCGGGCGGCGGGCGGACGTCGCGTTCCTTATGGCCGACGCCGGCTGGAAGTACCTGTCGACCGGCGCATACGGCGGCACCCTGGCCGACGCCGAGGAGGCCCTCGACGGCCACCTCTGGGCCTAGCGTCGCGGTAGATCTCAGCGCGTCGCAGGGAGGTCGCCACGGGCGCTACGGAACCTGAAGCGCCGCTGCAGGTTCCGTGGCGTTTGTTGCGATCTCGCCCAGGTCGACCGGGTCGGGGCGGATGTGGGTGCGCCGCGCGAGGCGCCGGCCAGCCGTTTCAGAGGGCGACGACGTTGGCGCCGAACGCGACACCGAGGAGCACGGTCGCTGTGCCGAGCAACGCCCACGGCAGGCGGGCGCGGTGGACCGCGGTGAAGGCCGCGGTGGTCAGCGCGATGCCGAGCATGCCCACCGTGGTGATCGTGGGCTCGAACCATCCCGGTGCGTCGCCGGCGAGCAGCGCCACGAGGGCGCGCAGGGCGATGCCGACCCCGACGAAGCCCAGCAAGGTCGCCCAGGCGCAGACGCCCAGCATGCGGCCGGTCTGGGGTGCCGGTTCGTTGCCCGCCGGCAGCCGGAACCGCTCGGCGGTGGCGGCCCGCACCGCGGTGCCGAGCGCGCTCATGTCGGCCAGTCGGTCGCGGCCGGCCCGGAGCCACCCCCGCACCCGGTCGGCCGCGCCGGCCCCACTGATGGCGTCGGCCTCGCCGACCGCATCGGCCACGTCGACCTCGCCCGCAGCCACGTCGACCTCGCCCGCGGCCACGTCGACATCGGGCGCCGCGGCGTCGACGTCGGGCGCCGCGGCGTCGACGTCGGGTGCCGCCACGCTCCAGCTCGCCGGCAGGGTTCCGGCAGTGCGAGGGGTCGATTGGGTCGCCTCGATGCGCACCGTCTCACCGTCCTGAGGGTCAGCGCGGCCCGCGGGGTCGCGGCGGACCGTGTCACTCTGTGCAACGTCGCGATCTCGTCCGTCGTAACGGCGGATGACCGGAATACCGGGCTGCATTGGCGCTGTCACCTTGATGACATGTTGGAGCGGATCTTTTTTGCCCGCGGCGGTCGCGGCGTAGGCTGCGGACCGTGACGGACGCGTCGGTCGGGATCTTCGACTCGGGGGTCGGCGGCCTCACGGTGGCCCGGGCGATCCTCGACCAGCTTCCGCACGAGCAGGTGGTCTACCTCGGCGACGCCGCACACTCGCCGTACGGCCCGAAGCCCATCGCCGACGTACGCCGGTACGCCCTGGCGTGCCTCGACCGGCTCGTCGACCAGGACGTGAAGCTGCTGGTCATCGCCTGCAACAGCGCCTCGGCGGCGTGCCTGTCCGACGCGCGAGAGCGCTACCCCGTGCCGGTCGTGGAGGTCATCCGGCCGGCCGTGCGCCGGGCCGTCGCGGCCACCCGCAGCGGCCGCGTTGGCGTCATCGGTACCACCGCCACGATCACGAGCGGGGCGTACGCCGACGCGTTCGCGGCCGCGCCCAAGGTCCAGGTCACCAGCGTCGCGTGCCCGCAGTTCGTCGACTTCGTCGAGCGCGGGATCACGTCTGGGCGGGCCCTGCTCGGGCTCGCCAGCGCGTACCTCGAGCCCTTGCAGCGGGCGCGTGTCGACACGCTCGTGTTCGGCTGCACCCACTATCCGCTGCTGGCCGGGCTCATCGGGCTCGTCATGGGCGACGACGTGACGCTCGTGTCGAGCGCCGACGAGACCGCCAAGGACGTGTACCGGGTGTTGACGGAGGCCGAACTGCTGCGGCCGGACGACGCGGCACCACCGGCACACCGGTTCCTGACCACGGGCGACCCTGAGCCGTTCCGCCGCCTCGCCCGTCGGTTCCTCGGCGGCGACATCCTCGCCGGCGTACCCGTGACGCGCGCCGCGATACCGGCGGTCGATCGCGCGGGGATCGCGGGATGAGACTCACGATCCTCGGCTGCGCCGGCAGCTTTCCCGGGCCGGAGTCGGCGTGCTCGGCGTACCTCGTCGAGGCGGACGGCTTCCGCCTCCTGATCGACTTCGGCACCGGCGCGATCTCCGCCCTGCAGCGGTACGCCGGCCTGAACGCCGTCGACGCCATCCTGCTGACCCACCTGCACCTCGACCACATGCAGGACGCGTGCTCGTACGTGGTCGTCCGGCGGTACGCCCCGGACGGCCCCTGCCCGCCGCTGCCGATGTACGCCCCGGCCGGCGCCCCGGACCGGCTCGCCGCGGCGTACAGCGGGGACAACGAGCCGCTCGACGATGTGTACACCTTCTACGGCCTGCAGCCGGGCACGTTTCCGATCGGCCCGTTCACGGTCACCGTGGACCGGGTCAACCACCCGGTCGAGACGTACGGCGTACGCGTCGAGCACGGTGGCCGGGTGCTGGTGTACTCGGCGGACACCGCGCCCTCCGAGGCGCTGCTCCGGTTGGCGCAGGGCGCCGACGTCTTCCTGTGCGAGGCTAGCTACCTCGACGGCGCCGACAACCCGCCCGACCTGCACATGACGGGGCACGAGGCCGGGATGGCGGCGACGAAGGCCGGGGCGGCTCGACTCCTACTGACCCACCTGGTCACCGCCTGGGGTAGCGAGGCCACCACGTACGACGCGGCGGCCGCGGCGTACGACGGGCCGATCGAGATCGTCCGTCCTGGCGCGCGGTACGAAATCTGACGCGTTCGCATCGGCCGGCAACGCAAATCGCCGAAATTGCGCAACTGTTCGCCGACACGTCAAGCCGTCGTAGCCTCCGCCACCGGCGCCAACCGCACGGTGTGCGCATGCGAATCGCGATCATTACGGAGTCGTTCCCACCCGATGTGAACGGCGTCGCGCATTCCGTGGTCCGGGTCGCCGAGCACCTGGTAGCCCGCGGTCATACCCCGTTGGTGATCGCTCCGGCGCCGTCATCGACGGCGCGCGGCATCACGGGTGCCCACCCCTTCCCGGTGATCCGGGTGCCGAGCGTACCGATGCCGGGCTACCGGGGCTTCCGGCTCGGGTTGCCCCTGCCGAGGGTCTCCGACGCGCTGATCGCGCACGCCCCCGACCTCGTCCACCTCGCGAGTCCATTCGTGCTCGGCGCGCGGGGTTCGGCGCTCGCATGGCGCCGGCAGATGCCCACCGTCGCCGTCTACCAGACCGACGTGCCGGGGTACGCCCGCGCGTACGGCGTCGGCTGGGGCGAGGCGATGGCCTGGCGGTGGATCCGGAACATTCACAATGCCGCCGATCGCACGCTGGCTCCCTCGACCGCATCGGCGGCGGCGCTGGTCGCGCACGGCGTAGAGCGGGTGTGGCTGTGGCGCCGAGGCGTGGACACCGCGCGCTTCCACCCGCAGCGGCGCTCCGCCGCGCTGCGTCGGGTGCTGGCCCCGCACGGCGAGGTGCTCGTCGGCTACGTCGGCCGGCTCGCGCCCGAGAAGCAGGTCGGGCTGCTCGCCGGGGTAAGTCGGCTGCCGGCCGTCCGGCTGGTCGTCATCGGTGACGGGCCGGCCCGGGGCGAACTGGAGCGGGAGCTGCCCGGCGCGGTCTTCGTCGGCGAGAGGCACGGCACCCAGCTCGCCCGGCTCTACGCCAGCCTCGACGTGTTCGCACACACCGGCCCGTACGAGACATTCGGCCAGACCGTGCAGGAGGCGCTGGCCAGCGGCGTACCGGTCGTGGCGCCGGCCGTGGGCGGGCCCATCGACCTGGTCCGGCCCGGCGTGACGGGCGAGTTGGTCGCACCGGGCGACGCCGGCGCGCTGAAAGATGCGGTGGCCACGCTGGCGGCCGCCCCGGAGACCCGGCGCCGCTACGGCGTCGCCGCACGGGCCGCGGTCGCGGATCGCGGCTGGGATGTGGTGGGCGATGAGCTGATCGGGCACTACGCGGCCGTGCTCGCCGGGCCGGGGGTGCCAGCCGCGGTACAAGCGGCCGCGTAGATGCGGATCGTGCCGCTGGCGAACTTCGTGATGTCGAGGTCGGGCGGGCTGCGGACGGTGCCGGAGCGGTCGTGCTGACCGCCTGCCCCGGACGCTCGCCCGCCCGCTCGGCCGCCGGATCCGGGCCCTGAACGCGGTCCTGCACACCGTGGTGGAGCGGCACCGGAGCGTCCACTTGCACACCCCGCCGCTGGCCGAGGCGTACGACCGTCGCATGTGGAGCGTGGACCGGCTGCATCCCGGCGAACGCTGGCACCGGCTGCATCCCGGCGAACGCGGGCACCGGCTGCTTGCGGCGGCGTACTTCGACCTGCTGGCCGGCGCGGGCGTTGCCGGCGTACCGCTGCAGGGGCGGCCGGATCCGGAGCCGTCGAACCCGCCACCGTCGCGGTCGGCGCAGCTGGGATGGTTGGCCACGAAGGGCACGCGCTGGCTGCTCGAGCGGTCGACCGACCTCGTCCCGCACCTGGTCCGGCTGGCGTTGGCCGAGTGGTGGCAGGGGGGATCGGCCCGGGCTTATCGGGTTGCCGCCGGAACCCGTGCTCGGCGACATAGGCTGCGTGCCATGGCCCGACCGGATGGGCGTCAGCCCGACGAACTGCGACCCGTCACGCTGACCCGCGGCTGGAGCGTGCACCCCGAGGGCTCCGTGCTGGTCGCGTTCGGCGACACGAAGGTGCTGTGCACGGCGAGCGTCACCGAGGGGGTGCCGCGCTGGCGCAAGGGCTCCGGCCTCGGCTGGGTCACCAGCGAGTACGCCATGCTCCCGCGCGCCACTACGACCCGCTCGGATAGGGAGAGCGTCAGGGGACGGATCGGTGGGCGTACGCACGAGATCTCCCGCCTGATCGGTCGCAGCCTGCGCGCGTGCATCGACCTCAAGGCGCTCGGCGAGAACTCGATCGTGCTGGACTGCGACGTGCTGCAGGCCGACGGTGGCACGCGGACCGCGGCGATCACTGGCGCCTACGTGGCGCTGCACGACGCGATCACCTGGATGGCGGAGCGGGGCATGCTCGCCGGCAAGCCGGCGGAGGCCGTGCACCGGTCGGTGGCCGCGGTCAGCGTCGGCGTCATCGCCGGGGAGGCCCGCCTGGACCTCTGCTACGTCGAGGACGTGGCCGCCGAGGTCGACATGAACATCGTCTGTACCGGCACCGGCGAGTTCGTGGAGGTACAGGGCACCGGCGAGTCGGGGGTGTTCAGCCGAGCCCAGCTCGACACGCTGCTCGACCTCGGCGTGGCCGGTTGCGCGCGGCTGGCCGAGGCGCAGCGGGAAGCGCTTGCCGCATGACGGCGCGAGTGCTGCTCGCCACGCGGAACCCGAAGAAGCTCGGCGAGCTGCAACGGATCCTGGACGCCGCGCTCGGTACGCACACGGTTCAGCTGGTCGGGCTGGCGGACGTACCGGAGTATCACGAGGTCCCCGAGACGGGCCTGACGTTCGGCGAGAACGCGCTGATCAAGGCCCGCGAGGGCGCCCGGCACACGGCCTTGCCCGCCGTCGCGGACGACTCCGGCCTGGAGGTGGATGTGCTGAACGGCATGCCGGGAGTGTTCAGCGCCCGCTGGTCGGGGCGGCACGGCGACGACCGGGCGAACCTCGACCTCGTCCTCGCGCAGGTGGTCGACGTGCCGGAGGAGCGCCGGGGCGCCTCGTTCGTGTGTGCGGCGGCGCTGGTGCTGCCCGAGGGCCTGGCGGGCGCGGCCCGCGGCGGCAGGGAGCATCTGGTCGAGGGCCGGCAGGTCGGGCGGCTGCTCGACGCACCACGCGGCTCGGGTGGCTTTGGGTACGACCCGATCTTCCTCGGCGAGGGTCAGACCCGCACCAACGCCGAGCTCACCCCCGATGAGAAGGACGCGATCAGCCACCGCGGCAAGGCCTTCCGCGCGCTGGCCAAGGTGATCGCGAAGGAACTGCTCGGCGTACGGTGACCGTCGATCAAGGAATCCCGCGTCGATCATGGCCGTGTTGTCGTGGGCGAGAGATCAAAGAGCGGCAACAAGTCCTTGATCGGCGGGAAAGGCCATGATCGACGCGGTCACGCGAGCGGGCCTACCTCGGCCTCGATGACGGTACGCAGGGTGCGACCGGCGATGAGCGTGCGCGCCGACTCCAAGACCGGGGCGAGAAAGACGTCGGGGCCCGGCTCGCCCGCCATCTCGCCAACGGTCGCGACCGCCACCCGGCCGGCCGGCGACGGCGTGAGCGGCGCGCGCAGCTGAAGGCCGCGGACCGCCGCCAACAGCTCGACCGTGAGTAGGCTCGCCAGATTCGCGAGCACCGTGCGCAGCTTGGTGGCCGCGGCCCAGCCCATCGAGACGTGGTCCTCCTGCATGCCCGACGTCGGCAGCGAGTCCACAGAGGCGGGCGAGGCTAGCCGTCGGTTCTCGGCGACGATCCCGGCCGCGGTGTATTGCGCGATCATCAGGCCGGAGTTCACGCCCGGGTCGGGTGTGAGGAACGGCGGTAGGTCCCGCGACCGGGACACGTCGAGCAGCCGGTCCACCCGGCGCTCCGATATGGCGCCGACCTCCGCCGCCGCGATCGCGAGGAAGTCCGCGCCAAAGCCCAGCGGGGCGCCGTGGAAGTTGCCGGTCGACAGCACGCGCCCGTCCGGTAGGACGACGGGATTGTCCACAACGGACACCAGCTCCCGGGAGGCCACCGAGTCGACGAACGCCAGCGTGTCCCGCGCTGCGCCGGCGACCTGCGGTGCGCAGCGCATGGAGTACGCGTCCTGCACGGCGTGCAGCATGTCGTCCCGGTGCGAGTCCATGATCGCGGAGGCCTGCAGCAGCCGATGGATGTTGGCCGCCGAGACCGCCTGACCGGGGTGCGGCCGGATCGTGTGCAGCTCGGGCTGGAAGGGCTTGTCCGAGCCGAGCATGGCCTCGATGGCGAGCGCCGCGGTGATGTCGGCCATCGTGAACAGGTGCCGGGCGTCCTCGATCGCGAGTAGCAGCATGCCGAGCATGCCGTCGGTACCGTTGATGAGCGCCAGCCCCTCCTTCGACGACAATGCAATCGGCCGAAGGCCGGCCCGTGCCAGGGCCTCGCCGCCGGCGACCCGGGAACCGTCCTTGTCGAGCACCCACCCCTCGCCGAGCAGTACGAGCGCACAGTGCGCGAGCGGCGCCAGGTCACCCGACGCGCCGAGCGACCCGTGCTCGGGCACCCACGGGGTGATGTCGTGGTTGAGCAGGTTGGCGAGCGCCTCCGCGATGAGTGGACGGACGCCCGACCGGCCCAGCGCCAGCGAGCGTACGCGCAGCAGCATCATCGCCCGAACGACCTCGCGCGGCATCGGTGCTCCGACGCCCGCCGCGTGTGACCGGATGAGCGCGTGCTGCAGCTCCGCGCGGCGCGACGGCTCGATGAACGTGGTGGCCAACGCGCCAAAGCCGGTCGAGACCCCGTACACCGGTCGACCGTCGCGTTCGATCCCGTCGACGATGGCCCGGCTCGTCGCCATGGCCTCCACGGTGGACGGTGCCAATTCCACGCGGGCGCCATCCCGGGCGACCCCGAGCACGTCGGCCTGGGTGACCCCGGTGGGCTGGACGGTAACGGTATTCATATGAGTACTCCGTTGTGCATGACGGTGTTAACAAGGGGCACACCCGGCCGGTAGGCCAGGTGCAGGTGTGACGGTGCGTCCAGGATCAGCAGGTCTGCCCGGGCGCCGACGCCGAGGTGGCCGACGTCGCGGCGGCGTAGCGCCCGAGCGCCGCCCGCCGTGGCGGCCCACACCGCCTCCGCCGGGGTCATGCCCATCTCCCGCACGGCGAGCGCGACGCAGAACGGGATCGAGGAGGTGTACGACGAGCCCGGGTTGCAGTCCGTCGCCAGCGCCACGGTGACCCGGGCATCGATCAGCCGGCGCGCATCGGGGTACGGCGAACGGGTGGAGAACTCCGCGCCGGGCAGCAGCGTCGCCACCGTCCGCGAGCCGGCGAGCGCGTCCACGTCGGCGTCGGACAGGTACGTGCAGTGGTCGGCGGACGCGGCGTCCAGCTCGACCGCGAGCCGCACGCCGTCGCCGGGCCCGAGCTGGTTGGCGTGCACGCGCGCGCCGAGCCCCGCGGCCTGCCCGACGGTGAGGATCGCCCGCGCGTGGTCGGCGTCGAACGCGCCCCGCTCGCAGAACACGTCCACCCAGCGCGCGTACGGCGCGGCGGCGCGCAGCATCGGTCCGCACACCAGCGACACGTACTCGTCGGGGTGCTGGGCGTACTCGGCCGGGACCACGTGCGCGCCGAGGAAGGTGGTCTCGTCGGTTGTCTCGCGAGCGATCCGCAAACAGCGGGCCTCGTCGGTGACGCTCAGGCCGTACCCACTCTTGATCTCGATCGTGGTGGTTCCCTGCCGCAGCGCCTCGCGGCGCAGCCGCGCGACGGTGGCGCGCAGCTCGTCGTCGCTGGCCGCGCGGGTGGCGGCCACGGTGGTGCGGATGCCGCCGCCGGTGTAGGGCTGGCCGGCCATGCGGGCGGCGAACTCGACCGCCCGGTCGCCGGCGAACACAAGGTGGGAGTGGCTGTCCACGAAGCCCGGCAGCACCGCGCGCCCACCCGCGTCGATGCGGCGGTCGGCGGCCGGCGCGTCGGCGGTGCGCCCTATCCAGGCGACCCGACCGTCGTCAACCAGCACCCCGGCGCTGGTCATGACACCGAGCCGACCGTCCCCCATGGACGGATGGTTGGTCACGAGCTCGCCGATGTTGGCGATGAGCACACTCACGTCGGCGTCCCGATCGCGTCGGCGAGCGCCGGCACCACGTCGATCGAGACGTGCCGCCCGTCCCGCACGACGACCCGCCCGTCGACCACGACGTGTGCGACGTCCGCGGCGGTGGCGGCGAACACGATCGCGGCCGGATCGACGCCGACGGTCCGCGGGGTGTCCAGCCGCACGGTCACGAGGTCGGCGCGCGCGCCGGGCTCGATCGCGCCGGCATCGGGCCAGCCGAGCGCCGCGTGCCCGGCCGCCGTGGCAGCGTGCAGGAGCTCCGCCGCCGCGAAGTGACCGCGCCGCTCGGAGCGCAGCCGCTCGTTCAGCTCGACCGCGCGCGCCTCCTCGAACAGGTCGATCACTGCGTGGCTGTCGCTACCGAGGCTGAGCGGGCTGCCCGCGTCGACGAGCGCGCGAGCCGGGCCGATGCCGTCGGCGAGGTCGCGCTCCGTCGTGGGGCAGAAGCAGGCGCCGGTGCCCGTGTCGCCCAAATCGGCCCGGTCGGTGTCCGTCAGGTGGGTGGCATGGACCGCCGTCGTGCGCGGGCCGAGCACCTCGGCGTCGGCGAGGACCTCGGTCGGGGTCCGGTGATGGTACGCCAGGCAGGCCGCGTTCTCGGCCCGCTGCTCGGACACGTGCACGTGCAGTGGGGCGGACCGGCCGGCGGCCCATTCCGCCACGGTGGACAGCTGTTCGGCCGGAACCGCTCGCACCGAATGGATCGCCGCGCCGATCGTCGCATGTGGAGCGGCCGGCTTGAACGCCTCCACCCGCTCCGCCCACGCCGACGCGTCGCCGTCGCCGAAGCGTCGTTGCGCACCAATCAGCGGTGCACCGTCCACCGTGGACATGAGGTAGCAGACGTCCAACAGCGTGATGCGGATGCCGGCCCGGGCCGCCGCCTCGACGAGCGCGGCGCTCATCTCGTTCGGGTCGGCGTACGATGCCCCGCCCGAGTCGTGGTGCAGGTAGTGGAACTCGCCGACCGCCGTCACGCCGGCCAGCGCCATTTCGGCGTACGTCGCGGCGGCCAGCGCCCGGTAGCTGTCGGGGTCGAGCCGGGCGGCCAGGGCGTACATCTGGTTGCGCCAGGTCCAGAACGTGCCCTTCCCCGCGTGGGTCCGCCCGCGCAGCGCCCGGTGGAACGCGTGGGAGTGGGCATTGGCCAGCCCGGGCAGCGTCAGACCCGGCAGCCGGGTGACCGCGGCGGGCGGCTCGGCCACGCCCGGGGTGACCGCGCCGAACCGGCCCTCGGCCACCTCGATCAGCACGTCGCGGGCGATCGCGCCGCCCAGCCAGGCGAGTTCGGCGTGGTACGTCTGTGTCACCGGCATGCCAGGTCCTCGAGCACGTCGGCGAGAGCCGCCACGCCCGCCGTGCAGTCCTCGTCCGTCGCGTGCTCCGCGGGCGCGTGGGACACCCCGGTCGGGTTCCGGACGAACAGCATCGCGGTCGGCACGTGCGCCGAGAGTACGCCGGCGTCATGCCCCGCGCCGGTCGGCAGGACCGGTGCGCCCAGCCGGGCCACGATCGCGTCGCGCAGCACCCCGTCGAACTCGACCACACCGGTGCTGGACTCGGCGGTCACCGTGACCGCCGTGCCGTCCCGGCCGGCCCGTTCCTTGGCGCGGACCCGGACTGCCTCGACGAGCGCTTCGAGGGTATCTTCGTCCGCCGCGCGGGCGTCGAGCCAGCCGCGTACCGCTGAGGGGATCGCGTTGGTGGCATTGGGCTGCGCCGCGAACCGGCCGATCGTGGCGTGTGCGCCGCGGAGCCGCGCCTCCTTGTTCGCGGCCAGCACGGTGTACGCGAACGTCAGCGTCGGGTCCTGCCGATCGGCCATCCGGGTCGTGCCCGCGTGGTTGCCCTCGCCGGTGAAGTCGAACCGCCACCGCCCGTGCGGCCAGATGGCGTTCGCGACGCCGACCGCGGCCCCCAGGTCAACCAGCGCCCGGCCCTGCTCCACGTGCAGCTCCACGAATGCGCCGAACCGGCCGAGCCGGTCCGGGTCGGGGCCCACCTCGTGTGGGTCGGCCCCCGCCGCGGCCATCGCTTCGGCCAGGGTGACGCCGTCCCGGTCCCGCAGCGCCAGCGCCCGGTCCGAGTCGTACGCGCCGGTGAGCAGCCGCGAGCCGAGGCAGGCCACCCCGAACCGGGCGCCCTCCTCCTCGGTGAACGCCGCCACCGCGATCGGCCGCCGAGGCGTCACCCCGCCCTGCTGGAGCGTGTCCACGGCCAGCAGCGCGGACACGATACCGAGCGGACCGTCATAGCCGCCGCCGTGCGGAACCGAGTCGAAGTGGCTGCCCGTCAGCACCGCGTCCCCGGCGTCCGAGGAGCCCCACCAGGCGTACAGGTTCCCGTTGCCGTCCGCGTCGACCGCGAGCCCGCGCGCCTTGGCCTCTCGGCGGAACCAGGCCCGGCAAGCCAGCTCCGCCTCCGACCAGGCGTACCGGAGGTAACCGCCGCTATCGGGGTCGCGCCCGATGGGCGCCAGCGTGTCCCACAGCGCCCTGAAACCGGTCATGACTCTCGCATCGGGATCCGCACCCCGGCGTGCTCGGCGACGGTCTCGGCCAGCTCGTAGCCGGCGTCGACGTGCCGGATCACGCCCATGCCCGGGTCGTTGGTGAGCACGCGTTCGATCTTCTGCCCGGCCAGCGGCGTACCGTCGGCGACCGTCACTTGGCCGGCGTGGATGGACCGGCCGATGCCGACCCCGCCGCCGTGGTGGATGGACACCCACGACGCGCCGCTGGCCGTGTTGACGAGAGCGTTGAGCAGCGGCCAGTCGGCGATGGCGTCCGAGCCGTCGGCCATCGCCTCGGTCTCCCGGTAGGGGCTCGCGACGCTGCCACAGTCGAGGTGGTCGCGGCCGATGACGATCGGCGCGGACAGCTCCCCGGACGCCACCATGTCGTTGAACCGCCCGCCTGCCCTGTCCCGTTCGCCGTACCCCAGCCAGCAGATCCGGGCCGGCAGGCCCTGGAACGCCACCCGCTCGCCGGCCATCCGGATCCAGCGGGCCAGCGACTCGTTGTCCGGGAACAGCTCGAGAATGGCCCGGTCGGTGGCCGCGATATCCTTCGGATCGCCCGACAGCGCGGCCCACCGGAACGGTCCCTTGCCCTGGCAGAACAGCGGCCGGATGTACGCCGGTACGAAGCCGGGGAATGCGAACGCGCGCTGGTACCCGCCGAGCTGCGCCTCGCCGCGGATCGAGTTGCCGTAGTCGAACACCTCGGCTCCGGCGTCGAGGAAGCCGGCCATCGCCGCCACCTGCCGCGCCATCGACGCGCGGGCCCGATCGGTGAACTCCTCCGGCTTCCGCGCGGCGTAGTCCGGGGCATCGCCCGGGTCCACGCCCACGGGCACGTACGAGAGCGGATCGTGAGCAGACGTCTGGTCGGTCACGATGTCGATCTCGACGCCGCGGCGCAGCAGCTCGGGGAAGACCGTCGCCGCGTTGCCCACGACGCCGACCGACAGCGCCCGGCGCTCGTGCTTGGCCTGCACGGCAAGCGCGATGGCTGCGTCCAGGTCGTCCGCGATCATATCGAGGTAGCGGGTCTCCACCCGCCGGCGCAGCCTGGCCGGGTCGACGTCGACGATGAGGCAGGCCCCGCCGTTCATCGTGACCGCCAGCGGTTGGGCGCCGCCCATGCCGCCACACCCGCCGGTCAGTGTGAGCGTGCCGGCCAGCGAGCCGTCGAACCGCTTCGCGGCCACCGCGGCGAACGTCTCATACGTGCCCTGCAGGATCCCCTGCGTGCCGATGTAGATCCATGACCCGGCCGTCATCTGGCCGTACATGGTCAGCCCGAGCTTCTCCAGCCGCCGGAACTCCGGCCAGGTGGCCCAGTCGCCGACGAGGTTCGCGTTGGCGATGAGCACCCGCGGGGCCCACTCGTGCGTGCGGAAAACGCCGACGGGCCGCCCGGACTGCACCAGCATCGTCTCGTCGTCCTGGAGGGTGCGCAACGTGCGCACCAACGCCCGGTACGAGTCCCAGTCCCGCGCCGCCTTGCCGGTGCCGCCGTAGACGACCAGGTCCTCCGGCCGTTCGGCCACCTCGGGATCGAGGTTGTTCATGAGCATGCGCATCGCCGCCTCCTGCCCCCAGCCGGGGGCGGTGCGGACGGCGCCGCGCGGCGCGGTCACCGGCTCGTACATCGGGGGACCTCCTACGGAACGAATACCCGGCGGCGGGACACGGATTGTTCGAAGTGTTCGAGGCGGCGCTGCACATCCGCCGGCGCCGCGTCGCAGACGGCCTGTAGCAGCACCATCGTCAGGGCCATGGGCGCAGTGTGCAGGTCGAAGACGAGCTGCGAGCCCACACCGGCCGGGAGCACGACATCGGCCAGGTCGGCGGCCGAGCTGACCGGCGAGTCGGTCACCGCCACGACGGCGAGGCCGGCGGCTCGCGCCTCGCGCAGGCCCTCCAGCGCCTCGGCTGGGTAGCGGGGCAGCACAATCGCCAGCATCGCGGTCGCGCCCGCGGCACGGGCCTGTTCCAGGCGATCGGCGAGCAGGCTGCCGCCGTGCTCGAGCACCCGGACGTCTGGCAACACCTTGGCCGCAAAGTAGCCGAAGTACGCCGCGATCGGCGCCGCCGCCCGCAACCCGAGTACGGGCAGTGGCCGGCTGGCCGCGAGCAGCCTGGCCGCGTACGCGATCGGTGCCCGGTCGCCGAGCTGGTCGACCAGGCGGGCGAGATTGTCGATCTCTCCGCGTACCGCCCGCTGCAGTTCGTTATCGGCCGGCGCATCCGGTGCGTCGCCGTTGGCGACGACCTCACGCAGCCGCCGGCGGAGGGCGGGATACCCGTCGAAGCCCAGCGCCATCGCGAACCGGGTCACGGAGGGCTGGCTCACCCGGGCCAGGTCGGCTAGCTCCGCCGCCGACAGGTAGGCGGCGGCACCGGCGTGCTCGACCAGGCTGTGCGCGATCCGACGCTGGGTCGGGGTCAGTCGTACCCCCTGAAAGAGGTCCAGCACCCGCTCCGCGGATGCCGTGATGACCGCGCTGTCATTCACGCCCTGACTCTATGCATGAACAATTTCAGCCAGGAAGCGGGGGTAGCCTCTGCCCGTGGACCGCGTGACTCTCCGCCGAGCGATCGCCCGGACGAGGCTCGCCCCGGTGGCGGCGTTCCCCAAGCGACTCGCATCGGTCGCCCGATACGACGCGCGCGTGCTGAGGCTGTCCGCCCGCTGGCTGGTCACCTCCCACGAGCACCACAACTACACGTACGAGCTGACGCCGCTCAGCCGTGAGCACCTGGCCTGGTTCGTCGCCGTCGTGTGCGAGGTGCCGGTCGCGCACGTGCGCGACTGGTTCGTCGAGATCGAATCCGACGATGCGCTGCGGCGGCAGATCGAGGCCGCGACGGCAGCGTCCGCGCGCCGCGGGCTCGCGGACCGCCAGGTGCGGTACGGGCGGCGGATCGGGTGGTACGCCATCGTGCGCGCCCGCAAGCCGGCACACGTGGTCGAGACCGGCGTCGACAAGGGACTCGGCACGTGCGTCATCGCGGCGGCGCTGCTGCGCAACGCGGCGGACGGTCGGCCCGGGCGGGTCACCTCGCTCGACATCAACCCGGAGGCTGGGTATCTGGCAAAGGCCCGACCGTGGTCGGACGTGGTCGACCTGGTCCTTGGCGACTCGGTCGCATCGATCGGGGCGCTGGACCGGCCGGTCGACGTGTTCCTGCACGACAGCGACCATGCGGCCGCGCACGAGCGGCGCGAGTTCGAAGCCGTCGAGCCGAAGCTGGCGCCGGGCGCCGTGCTGTTGACGGACAACGTCACGGTCACGAACGTGCTGGCGCGGCATGCGGAGAAGACCGGCCGGAGATTCGCGGCCTACCGCGAGATGCCCGCCAACCACTGGTTCCCGGGCGACGGCATCGGCGCGGCCTTCTGAGGTCTCCTAGGCTGGCCGGCGTGCGGCTGGCGTCCATCCACACGTACCCGGTGAAGAGCTGCCACCGCCTCGACCACGACGCCGCCCGGGTCGAACCGTGGGGCCTGGCCGGCGACCGGCGCTGGGTGGTGGTGGAGCCGGACGGTACGCCCGTGACCCAGCGCGAAGAGCCGGTGATGACCCAGATCCAGCCGATCCATCGTCCCGGCGGCCTGCTCGTGCGTACGCCCGGACTGCCGGACCTCGATGTGGTGGAGCCGGCCCGCGGCGAGCTCGTCGGCGCGCGGGTGTGGGGCGACCCGGTGCCGGCGCGGTCGGCCGGGAGCGCCGCGGACGCGTGGTTCTCCAAGGCGATCGGCCGGGACGTCCGGCTCCTGTGGTTGGACGATCCGACGCGGCGTTCGCCCAACCCGGCGCTCAGCGAACCAACCGACCGGGTCAGCTTCGCGGATGGGTACCCGCTGCTCGTCACTAACGCCGCCTCGCTGGACGCACTCAACGACGCGCTCGCGGAGTCGGGCAGCGACGAGTGGCCGCTGCCGATGACCCGCTTCCGGCCCAACGTCGTCGTGTCGGGTGCCCGCCCGTGGGCCGAGGACGACTGGCTGGGCCGGCGGATCCGGATCGGCGTGGTCACGTTCCGGGCGGTCAAGATGTGCGACCGGTGCGTACTGACCACAGTGGACGCCGAGACCGGCGTACAGGGCCGGGAACCGCTGTGGGTGCTGGCGAAACACCGCCGCATCGACCAGAAGCTGATGTTCGGGATGAATTTGATCCCGGACGGCATCGGGGCGATCGCGGTGGGTGACCCGGTGTCGGTCCGGTAGGCCACGTCCCGGCGGCACGTTTGGAGTCATGCACGGGGCGGCACTCGTTGCCGCCGGGGCCTAGTGTGGTCCGGGACTGAGGGAGGGACGGATCATGCGAATCAGACATGCGCTGGTGCCGCTCGTGCTGGCCGGTACCCTGCTGGCCGGGTGCGGCGGTGACGGGGGCGGCGGTGACGGGGCCGCACCGAAACCGAAATCGACGGCTCCGACGGACAACGGAGTGGCCGCGCTGTCGCCGAACGAGATTCTCGACAAGGCGACGGCCGCGCTGGAGAGCGCGAAGTCCTATCGGGTAAAGGGCGACATCGATACAGACGGCCAGAAGATGAGCCTGGACTTCAAGATCTCTGGCAAGGATCTCCTCGGGTCGATCACGTCCGAGGGCGCGACCATCGAGCTGCTGGCCGTCGGTGGACAGAACTACATCCGGCCGGACGAGGCCTTCTGGAAGGCGAACGGCGGTGACGCCGGGGCGACTATGGCCCAGCTGATGGGCGACCGGTGGGCGAGGTTGTCCACCACCGACAAGAACTTCTCACAGCTGTTCAAGATCACTGATCCCAGCGAGCTGCTCAAGCCGAAGGGTCAACTGTCCAAGGGCGAGACCAAGCAGGTGACCGGCGGCAACGCGGTCGGGATTATCGAGAGCGGCACCGACGGCGGCACGCTGTGGGTCGCCACGACCGGTGAGCCGTACCCGCTGATGCTGGAGGGGCCGAAGGGCGAGGGCCAGCTGACGTTCAGCGACTTCGGCGCGACGTTCTCGGACGTCGTGGCGCCGGCGGACACCGAGGTGATCGACCTCGACAAGCTGAGGCGCGGCAACTGAGCCAGGGTGCGGGAGAGGGGAGTCGAACCCCTACGTCCTCTCGGACACCAGGACCTAAACCTGGCGCGGCTGCCTGTTACGCCACTCCCGCGGAATCGCCCCGAGTGTAGAGGCTGCACCGCCACCCCGGCCGGCCCGGCCGGGGTGGGCGCGGTCAGTCCAGACCCAGGTCCTTGCGCAGCTTGGCGACGTGACCGGTGGCCTTGACGTTATACATCGCTCGGTCGATCCGCCCCTTCTCGTCGATCACGAACGTGGAGCGGATCACCCCGGTTACCGTCTTGCCGTACATCTGCTTCTCGCCGTACGCCCCGTACGCCGACAGCACCGACTTGTCCGGATCGGACACGAGCGGAAAGGTGAGTGCGTCGCGCTCGCGGAACTTCGCCAGCTTCTCCGGCTTGTCCGGCGAGATGCCGACCACCTCGTACCCGGCCGCCTGCAGGGAGGCGAGCGAGTCGCGGAAGTCGCACGCTTGCGTGGTGCAGCCCGGCGTCATCGCCGCCGGGTACGCGTACAGCACAACCTTTCGGCCGCGGAGGTCGCTCAGCGAAAGGTGGCCGCCGGTGTCGGTCGGGAGCGTGAAGTCGGGGGCGGCGTCGCCGGGCGCCAGCCGAATGTCGCCGGATCGCGATGCGGTCGTCATGTCCCGACCCTACCGGCCGGCGAGGTCCAACCACCCCTCGCGTCGATCATGGAGTTGTTGCCGTGAGTTGATCTCCGATCCACGACAACAAGCCCATGATCGACGCGGGAGTCCATGATCGGAGGGAGGGGAAGGGGCGGTGGGTGGGGCCGTCGGTAGCTTCGAGAGCATGTCCGGCATGAGTGTCGCTGCTCCCCGGCGGTCTCGCGGCGCGGCCGCGCTGATCGGTGTGCTGCTGGGTGTCCTCGGCGTCCTCGTGATCCCGGCGAGCCCGGCGAGCGCGCACGCCGCGCTCGTGCGGACGAGCCCGGCCCAGAACGCGATCGTGGCCACGGCGCCGGCGGCCGTCGTGCTGACGTTCAGCGAGTCGGTGCGGCCGGTCGCGGGCAAGGTGACCGTGATCGGGCCGGACGGCAAGCGGGCGGACACCGGAACGCCGAACGCGGCCGGGAAGACGGTGACCATCCCACTCCGGTCGGGCGGGGCACGCGGGACATACCTGGTCAGCTTCCGGGTGATCTCCGCGGACGGCCATCCGGTCGGGGGCGGCTACTCGTACTCGGTCGGCGCCCCGTCGGCCACCCCACCGACCGCGACGGCCAGCGGCGGGGTCGACCCCGTCGTGAACGTACTGATCCACGTCGCGAGGTACCTGGGGTACGCCGGTCTGGTGCTCGTCGTCGGCCCGGCGCTCGTGCTGATGCTGCTCTGGCCGGACCGCCTCTCCCGCCGCGATCCGCGCCGGCTCGTCTGGGTCGGGCTGGGGCTCATCGCGATCGGCACGATCACCGGCCTCCTGCTGCAGGCCCCGTACACCACCGGCGGGTCGCTTACCCAGATCACCGGGTCCGACCTACGCGACGTGCTGCGGAGCCAGTTCGGCACCGTCAGCGTGTTCCGGCTGGGCGTCGTTGCCGCGGCCGCCGTGTTGCTGCGCCCGGTGCTGGCCGGCCGCGGCGGCCCGACGGACCGCGCGCTGCTGGCCATCCTGGGTGTCGCGGGCGTGGCGACCTGGCCACTGTCCGGGCACCCGGCCGCCTCGCCCGTGCCGCCGGTCTCGATCGTCGCGGACGCGGTCCACGTGGCGAGCATGGCGGTCTGGCTCGGCGGCCTGGTCATGCTCGTCGGCTTCCTGCTGCGCCGGGCCGACGACCGCGAGCTGCGGGCGATCCTGCCGGTCTGGGCGCGCTGGGCGGCGCTCGCGGTCTGCGCCCTGCTGCTCGCGGGGACGGTCCAGGCACTGATCGAGATCGGTACGCCGAAGGCGCTGTTCTCCACCGCGTACGGCCAACTGGTCCTCGCCAAGTTGGGTCTGTTTTCGATGGTCATCGCGGTGGCGGCGTACTCCCGGCGGATGGTCCGGACCCGGCTGGCCGCCGCCCGGCCGGGCCATCTGCGCCGGGCGATCTGGGCCGAGCTCGGCATTACCGCGGTCGTGCTGGCCCTGTCGACGGTCCTGGTGCAGACGACTCCGGCCCGGACGGCGGTCGCCAACCAGGAGGGCGCCACCCCGCCCTCGTACTACTCCGCCACGCTCACGTCGTCGCTGTACTCGCTGCAGGTCGACCTGGACCCAGCCGCCGTTGGCGACAACTCGGTGCACCTCTTCGCGTACGCGCCGGACGGCAAGCCGCAGCCGGTTGCCGAGTGGAAGGCGAGCGCGTCGCTGCCCGGGAACGGCATCGAGGCGATCGACGTCCCGCTGCTGAAGATCACGGACAATCACGCGATCGGCGAGATCCGGCTGCCCACGGCCGGAGACTGGCGGTTCAGTTTCACGCTGCGGACGACCGACATTGACCAGGCCAGTGTGACGACCACGGTGGCGGTCAAATAGGCGGATCTGACCGATCCCGGTCCGGGCCACGGATGATCCACTCAAAAACACGGGAGTTGCGCCCTCGGCGTCGCGAGAGGGCGCAACCCCCGTATAGTTGCGATGATCTTGCTCCGGAACACGAGTGGCCCCCCGCGATGCTCGCGGAGGGCCACCCTACCGGGGGGAACGGTGGAAACGGGGGGCGTTTCTTGCCGTTCCGTCAACAATAGCTGCAGTATGACGGACCAGATAGATCTGTCTATTTTCGGCCGAGTATGGTATAAACAGCACTCGGCACGCGATCGATCACGAACGGCTCGAACGGGCCGGGAGCGCGGCGACCAACACCAGCGCCAGCAGAACGTACGCGTTGCGCGTCAGGAACTCCCCGACGCTGTCGGTCGGTCCCCACGTCGTGCTGTAGTCGATGAACGAGACGACGCCGAAGGCCGCGACCGCGTACGTCACGACGGCGAGGCCGAGCGGCGCGGCCCGCAACCCTCGGCCGGTGCCGGGTATCGCGGCGTCGACCAGCACCACCAGCGCCGGTATGAACCAGTAGAGGTGGTGGTCCCACGTGATCGGGCTGATCAGTGCGCCGACGAGCCCGGCGAGCGTCAGACCGGCGACCTCGTCGCCGACCCGGGCGGCGCGCGCGGCCCGCCAGAGTCCGTACGCCGCCACCAGCACGGCCACGACGAGCCACACCGCACGGCGGGGATCGTCCGGGGCGGACAGTCGCGCGAGCAGTCCGAGCAGCGACTGGTTGGCGGTGTAGTCGATGCGGCCGACGCGGTCCGTGCTCCACAGCGCCTCGGTCCAGAACTGCCACGACGCGCGTGGCGCCAGGGCCGCGGCGACGAGCGTGGCGGCCACCGCGGTGCCACCGGCGACGGCCGCAGCACGCCACCGACACGTGACGAGCAGGTAGGCGATGAAGATGCCCGGAAACAGCTTCAGCGCCGTCGCTAGCCCGATGCCCACTCCGGCCCAGCGCGCATTTCGCAGTACGCCGAAGAGCAGGTCCGCCAGGATCAACACGATAAGGAGCAGGTTGATCTGACCGAACGCCAGGGTCTCCCGCATCGGCTCGAGCACCACGGCCAGCGGGACGGCGATGCCGGCGGCGTACCAGCGGGGGAGCCGCAGCCGGTCGGCGACCGGAGCGACCAGCCACCACGTCGTCACGGCGAGCGCGACGACCGTCGCCGCGGTGAGCAGGCCGATCGTGATGCCGAGCGGAAGGTACGCCACCGGCCGCAGCAGCAGAGCGGTGAACGGCGGGTACGTGAAGTAGAGCGCGCCTTGTACGCGGTCCGGCTGGACGTAGTCGTACAGATCGTGGCCGTCGGCCCACCAGCGCATCGCGGACACGTAGATGCGCAGGTCGAAGAAGTCGTGTCGATTTCCGTACGCCCATAGGCATGCGACCGCGGCGGCCCCGACCGCGAACACAGTGGCCAAGCGGGCGGCCGTGCCAGTCGACCAGCGACCGCGGGACGCGGCGGCCTCGGTCGCCGGCGGGGAGGACATGGCCGAACCATAGCTGTTGCGTCCTCGTCGTGTCCGCGGGCCGATGATGCGTCGGAGTCCCCGCGTAGGCTGTCCCCGTGGCTGATCTTCTGGTCTGGGTCGACTGCGAGATGACCGGGCTCGACCTCGGTAAGGACGCGCTCATCGAGGTGGCGGCGTTGGTCACCGACGCGGACCTGACCGTGCTGGGGGACGGCGTCGACGTGGTGATCCACGCCGACGAGGCGGCCCTCGCCGGGATGCCGGAGGTGGTCCGCGAGATGCACGAACGGTCCGGCCTGACCGAGCAGGCGCGCGCCTCGTCGGTGACCCTCGCGGACGCCGAGGATATGATCATGGACTACCTGACCGCGCACGTCCCGGACCCGCGGACGGCCCCGCTGTGCGGCAACTCGATCGCCACCGACCGCGGGTTCATCGCGCGCGACATGCCGCGGCTCGACGCCCACCTGCACTACCGGATGGTCGACGTGTCGTCGGTCAAGGAGCTGTGCCGGCGGTGGTATCCCCGGGTCTACTTCGGGCAGCCGGCCAAGGGGCTGGCCCACCGCGCGCTCGCCGACATCCAGGAGAGCATCCGGGAGCTCAGGTTCTACCGCCGGACGATCTTCGTGCCGCCACCGGGCCCGGACATCGACGAGGCCAAGGCGATCGCCGCCGAGCTGTGACGGCGGGGTCGGGGCGCAACCCTGTCGACGTCCGCGGCGTCCTTATGGCTATCATTGATCGGCACCCCGCCTGCCAGGTCGGGCCCGGGTGTGCATGGTGGTCGTAGCTCAGCTGGTAGAGCACCGGGTTGTGGTCCCGGGTGTCGGGGGTTCGAGTCCCCTCGATCACCCCAGCTCGAATGGGTCGGTTCGCCGGCCCGTTCCGCGTTTGCATGGGGTAAGCGGTCCCCTGGGGTGATTAGGGTCGGCGTGTGGAAAGACTCGTCCGCCGCGTCGTGGCCACCCACCTGCCGGGCCACTCGATCGACTCCGTGGTGCTGTTGGGCGAGGGCGTCGACAACGTGACATACGAGGTCAACGGCGAGCTGGTCGTGCGGTTCAGCAAGGAGCCCGACCCGGAGCGTCGAGCGGCGGCGGTCCTGGCCGAGGCCCATCTCCTGTGGGCCGTCGCCGACATCTCGCCGCTACCGGTGCCGGTGCCGCTGTTCGTCGTGGCCGAGGAGGGCTGCCTGGCGTACTTCACGCTCCCGGGCGTACCGCTGCTGGAGGTGTCGGCGCCCGTCGACCGGGAGTCGGTCGCCCGCCGGCTGGGCGAGTTCCTCGCCGCGCTGCACGCCGCGCCCGCCGAGCGGATGGCAGAGCTGGTCGAGGCCGACGACCCGCCGCTGGAGGACTGGCGGCGGGAGGCAGCGGAGGAGTACGCGATCGTCCGCCCGAACGTGCCCGCGGCTCATCGTCGGCCGATCGAGGAGTTCCTGGCCGTGCCGCCGCCCATCGACGGACACGCCCCGGCCTTCACCCACAACGATTTGGGTATCGAGCATGTGCTCGTCGACCCGGCGACCGGGGCCATCACCGGCGTCGTGGACTGGAGTGACGCGGCGATCGCCGACCCGGCGTACGACTTCGGCCTGCTCTTGCGGGATCTCGGGCCGGCGGCGTTGGACGCGGCCGTTGGAGGCTATGGATCCGAGCCGGCCGGGCTCCGGGAGCGCGCGGCGTTCTACGCCCGCTGCACGGTGCTGGAGGATTTGGCGTACGGGCTCGAGACCGGCCGCAAGGCGTACGTCGACAAGAGCCTCGCCGGCCTGGAGTGGTTGTTCCGGCCTAGCCATCCACCGGGAGTGCGCTGCCCCTGACCCACTGGCTCCAGCTCATGTTCCAGTCGGTCCAGCCGTTCCACTGCTGCAGCGCGCGCTCGGTGCCCTTCACCGTGACGGGGTCGCCGACCTTGGTGATGCCGAACAGCCACTGGGCGTTGCTCATCGACATGTTCACGCAGCCGTGCGACACGTTCGTGTTCCCTTGCTGCGCGACCGACCATGGCGCCGCGTGGATGTACTCGCCGCCCCAGGTCAGCCGCTGGGCGTACTCGATGTCGATGCGGTAGCCCTCCTTGGGGCCGAGCTCGGCCAACGTGTCGAACACCGTCTTGCGGTACTTCTGGATCACCAGCATCGTGCCGCTCGACGACGGTGTCGTCGGTTTGCCGAGGCTGACCGGGATCGTTCGCAGCAACTTGCCGTTCTTCTTGACGGTCATCTGCTTGGTCGCGTTGTCGACCGTCATGGTCACGGACGAGCCGGTCTGGACGTCGACGGTGAGGTCGCTGCGGCCGTACCAGCCGTCGCCCATGGGCAGGCCGCCGGTCGCGATGCGGTACGAGATCTCCGTGTACGGCTTCCAGTATTTCTTGGGTCGGTAGCGCACCTCGGTGCCGTTGACCCAGTGCCAGGCGCCGACCTGCGACGGGTTGCTGCGAACCGTCATGCGGCGCTGCACGTCGTCGCGGTAGTCCTCGGGTATGGGGTGGCTGAACCTCACGATCAGCGGCATGCCGACCCCGACGACGGCCCCGTCGCTGAGGAAGCTGCTGACCCCGACCTGCTTCGACGGCGTCGCCATGGTGGTGAAGGCGCTGGTGGCGGTGGCCGTCCTGCCGTCGGTGCCGGTGGCGTTGACGGTGACGGTGTAGCGCATGTCGTACTTCAGCTGAGCCGACGGCACCCACCTCGTGTGTACCTTGTTCACCTTGCCCTTGACGGCCGCGCCGGCCGCGTCGGTCACCTCGATCGAGGATTTGGTGGCGAGCTTGGTCGCGAATGCGACCTCCATCACGGTCGGCACGTCGGTCGCGTTCGCGGCCGGGCTCGTGATCGTGGCGCTCGCCACGGGCGGCTTCTCGACCTCGCCGCCGCCCTCGCCGGCGGCCCGCCACGACGCCCCGCCGCCACTGCACGCCGCGGCGAAGCCGAGCGTGCCGGCGAGTGTGAGCGCCGCCACCGCGCGCACGAACGTGCGGCGGCGTCGGCTACGCAGACCCGTGCCGGGTTGCGTGGCGGTACGGCTTGGTCGCATTCTTCCCCTCACCTGGATCCGGCCCGACGACCATGGTGCCTTAGAGACGCACGACTGCAAGGCCCGGTTGCGTAGCGTGAAGCGAAACACGTCAACCGATGGGCGATACGTCCCGTCGGGATCCGGCCGACAGCCGGGGGTACGCCGTCCGTTCGTACGGCCGCATGATCCGCCAACCGGCCGGTCAGGCGGTCGGCGCCGCGCTGGGCTGAGTCGTGGCCGGCTGGGGGGTCGCCTCCGGCTGAGCCGCGGCGGCCGGCACGTCGACGGGCAGGGCGCTGCCCTTGATGTACTCCGCCCAGGACATGTCCCACGCCGTCCAGCCGTTGCCCTGCTCCACCCGGCGCTCGGTGCCCCGCACGACGACCGGGTCGCCGATCTTGGTCTTGCCGAACAGCCAGGTGGCGTTCGGGGTCGACAGGTTGACGCAGCCGTGCGATACGTTCCGGTGGCCCTGGTCAGCGACGGACCACGGCGCGGCGTGGATGAACTCGCCACCCCAGGTCAGGCGCTGGGCGTACCCGACGTCCACGCGGTAGCCCTCGACCGGGCCGAGCTCGGCGAGGGTGTCGAAGACCGTGGTGACCTGCTTATCCATGATCACCATCCGGCCGCTCGAGGACGGCGTGCTCGGCTTGCCGAGGCTCACCGGCATCGTCCTCGTGAGCATGCCGTTCTCGTACACCCTCATCTGCTTGGTCCTGTTGTCGACGTCCAGGAGGAGCTTGCTGCCGATCGTCACCGACGCCCGGCGGTCCGAGTCGCCGTACCGGCCGCCGCCCATGGGGTGTCCCTCGAGGGCGATGCGAACGGTCAGCCTGGTGCCCGGCCGCCAGTACTCGGGCGCCCGGTAGTACACCTGCGTACCGTTCGCCACCCAGTGCCAGGCGCCGGGCTGGGGTGGATCGGCGGTAACGAACAGCCGCCTCTGCACGCTCGCGCGGTACTTGGGCGTCACGCCGGGCGAGAACTCGACGACGACCGGCATCGCCACGCCGTACGTGTTGCCGTTGTACAGGTACAGTCCGGTGCCCACGCGGTTCCCTGGCTCATCCATCGTGGTGAACGTCGTGGTGCGCGTCGTGGTCTGGCCGTCGGCGTCGGTCGCCACGACCGTCGCGGAGTATCTCCAGTCGTACCGGAGCGGCCTGGCGGGCACCCAGCTGGAGGCGTCCGCACGCAGTTGCCCCGCGATCTTGGTGCCGGTGCTGTCGACGAGGGTGACCGACGTGACGTTGCCGCCCGAGACGGAGGCGCTGATCTCGGTGCTGACGGGAAGGTTCTTGGCGCCGGCCGGCGGGGTGATCGCCAACGTGGGCGGGACCTGTTCGGCGGCCGCGGCCGGGCTCGCCGGGGGGTTGCCGAGTCGGGCGGCCTTGCCGTTTGTACAGCCGACGAGAGCGACGGGCACCGCGACCGCCAGCACAATCAACGCAGCACACACCCGCCGGCCCATGGTTCCCCCGCTTCACCCAAAGGCTCCTGGGCACATGGTGCACCATCGGTGACACCCGAGGGCTCGGTTTGCCTGTTTCGTATGGCTTGAGAGGCTGGGGCCGGTTCTTTGCCCCGTGCTATCGTTCTTCGCGTTGTCAGCGAGCGCCGCTAGCTCAACTGGCAGAGCAGCGGACTCTTAATCCGCGGGTTCGGGGTTCGAGTCCCTGGCGGCGCACCACCGATGACCAGGCCGTATAGCCGACAGGCTATGCGGCTTCACTCTT
>DASXRC010000174.1:0-3838 GCA_036506795.1 Micromonosporaceae bacterium | reverse complement strand
GCGCGGCCGGACCGTCGTGAACCTGTTCTACGAGGACTCGACCCGCACGCGGATCTCATTCGAGGCGGCCGCCAAGCGACTGTCCGCCGACGTGATCAACTTCTCCGCCAAGGGGTCCAGCGTCTCCAAGGGCGAGAGCCTAAAGGACACCGCGCTGACCCTGCAGGCGATGGGCGCGGACGCGGTCGTGATCCGCCACTCCGCGAGCGGCGCCCCGCACCGGCTGTCCGCCTGGGTCGACGGCTCGGTGCTCAACGCCGGCGACGGCACGCACGAGCACCCGACCCAGGCGCTGCTCGACGCGTACACAATGCGGTCGCGCCTCGGCCGAATCGAGGGCCTGCACGTGTCGATCGTCGGCGACGTGCTGCACAGCCGGGTGGCGCGGTCCAACGTGCTGCTCCTGTCCACGCTGGGCGCCAAGGTCACCCTCGTCGGGCCGCCCACGCTGCTGCCGGTCGACGTCGGCACCGCGTTCGCGCCGAGCATCGAGGTCTCGTACGACCTCGACGAGTCGCTCGGCGAGAGTGACGTCGTGATGATGCTGCGCGTCCAGCGCGAGCGGATGGCGGACTCGTATTTCCCGTCGGCACGCGAGTACTCCCGGCGGTACGGCCTGGACGCCGCCCGGATGGGCCGGCTGCCCGAGCACGCGATCGTCATGCACCCCGGTCCGATGAACCGGGGCATGGAGATCGCGCCCGAGGTGGCCGACTCGACCCGTTCCACGATCGTCGAGCAGGTCGCCAACGGCGTCTCGGTCCGGATGGCCGTCCTGTACCTGCTGCTGGGGGGAGTACATCGGTGACCGCGTACCTGATCAAGAGCGTGTCGATCGTCGGTGCCGAGGCGACCGACCTGCTCATCCGCGACGGCGTGGTGGCCGAGGCCGGCCGCGGCCTGGCCGACAGCAGAGCCGAGGTCGTCGACGCCGACGGCCTCGTGGCGCTGCCCGGCCTGGTCGACCTGCACACCCACCTCCGCGAGCCGGGGCGCGAGGACGCCGAGACCGTCGAGACCGGCTCGCGCGCGGCGGCGCTCGGCGGGTACACCGCGGTGTGCGCGATGGCCAATACCGACCCGGTCGCCGACACCGCCGGCGTCGTCGAGCAGGTGTGGCGGCTCGGCCGCGAGGCCGGGCTGGTCGACGTCCAGCCGGTCGGCGCCGTCACCGCCGGACTACGCGGGGAGCGGCTCGCCGAGCTCGGCGCGATGGCAGCCGGCGCGGCGGCCGTGCGGATCTTCTCCGACGACGGCCACTGTGTGTCCGATCCCCGGCTGATGCGGCGGGCGCTGGAGTACGTGAAGGCGTTCGACGGCGTGATCGCCCAGCACGCGGAGGAGCCACGGCTGACCGAGGACGCCCAGATGCACGAGGGCGAGGTGGCGACCCGGCTCGGGCTCGCCGGCTGGCCGGCGGTCGCCGAGGAGGCGATCATCGCGCGGGATGTGCTGCTCGCCGAGCACGTCGGCTCCCGGCTGCACGTCTGCCACGTCTCCACGGCGGGCTCGGTCGAGATCCTCCGCCAGGCGAAGGCGCGCGGTGGCATGCGGCGCGTGCGGAGCGGGCCGGGCTGGCACAGCCGGGTGACCGCCGAGGTCACCCCGCACCACCTCCTGCTGACCGACGCGCTGGCCGCCAGCTACGACCCGGTCTACAAGGTCAACCCGCCGCTGCGGACCGAGGCCGACGTCGCGGCGCTCCGGGCAGCGCTCGCCGAGGGGGTCATCGACGCGGTGGCCACCGACCACGCGCCGCACGCGGTGGAGGACAAGGAGTGCGAATGGGCGTACGCCCGGCCGGGCATGCTCGGGCTGGAGACCGCGCTCTCGGTCGTGCTGTCGACGGACGCCCTCGACTGGGACGGCATCGCCGAGCGGATGTCCCGCACGCCCGCGCGCATCGCCGGCCTGGCCGACCACGGCCGTGATCCCGGTCCCGGCGTCCCGGCCAACCTCACCCTGGTCGACCCCGCCGCGCGGCGGACGATCGAGCCGGCCGGGCTCGCGAGCCGCAGCCGCAACACGCCGTACGCCGGCATGACGCTGCCGGGCCGGATCGTGGCCACGTTCCTGCGCGGCGAGCCGACCGTCCTCGACGGCAAGGCCGTCCGGTGAGCGCGAGGAGCGAGCGCAGCGAGCCGCGCAGTCGCGAACGAAAGGGGGTTCGGTGAGCGCGAGGAGCGAGCGCAGCGAGCCCCGCAGTCGCGAACGACAGGGGGGCGCAGCGAAGCGGCCCGCCGCGATCCTCGTGCTCGAGGACGGGCGTACGTTCCGCGGCGAGGCGTACGGGAGGGTCGGCGAGACGTTCGGCGAGGCGGTGTTCAGCACGGCGATGACCGGCTACCAGGAGACGCTGACCGACCCGTCGTACCACCGCCAGGTGGTCGTGCAGACCGCGCCGCACATCGGCAACACCGGGGTCAACGGCGAGGACGACGAGTCCGACCGGATCTGGGTGGCGGGCTACGTGGTGCGCGACCCGGCTCCGCGCGGCTCCAACTGGCGGGCCACCGGCGAGCTGGAGGACCGGCTCGTCGCCGAGGACGTGGTCGGCATCGCCGGCATCGACACCCGGGCGCTGACCCGGCACCTGCGCGAGCGCGGCGCCATGCGGGTCGGTGTGTCCAGTGTGGAGACCGACCCGGCGGCGCTGTGCCAGCGGGTGCTGGCCGCACCCGCGATGCTCGGTGCGGACCTGACGGCCGAGGTGACCACGCCGGCGGCGTACACGGTCGAGGCCGAGGGCGAGCACCGGTTCACGGTGGCGGCCCTCGACTTGGGCCTCAAGCGCAACGTGCCACGGCGGCTCGCCGCCCGCGGGGTCAGCACGCACGTGCTGCCGGCGTCGTCCACACTGGACGACCTGCTGGGGGTGCGGCCGGACGCGGTGTTCTTCTCGCCCGGTCCAGGGGACCCGGCGACGGCGGACCACGCGGTCGCGGTGGCCCGCGAGGCGATGAGCCGACGGATCCCACTGTTCGGCATCTGCTTCGGCAGCCAGATCCTGGGCCGCGCGCTGGGCTTCCGGACCTACAAGCTGGGCTACGGCCACCGTGGCATCAACCAGCCCGTGCTCGACCGCGCGACCGGCCGGGTGGAGGTCACCGCGCACAACCATGGCTTCGCGGTAGAGGCCCCGTCGACGGGCGCCGTCGCCACGGACTTCGGGGACGTCGAGGTCAGCCACGTCTGCCTCAACGACGGCGTTGTCGAAGGTCTCCGGTGTCGGGACGTGCCGGCGTTCACCGTGCAGTACCACCCGGAGGCCGCGGCGGGCCCGCACGATGCCGACTACCTCTTCGACAGGTTTGTGGGGTTGATCGAGGGTGCCTAGGCGGACCGACCTGCGGCACGTGCTCGTGATCGGCTCCGGGCCGATCGTCATCGGGCAGGCGTGCGAGTTCGACTACTCCGGCACCCAGGCGTGCCGGGTGCTGCGGTCCGAAGGGCTGCGCGTGTCTCTGGTCAACTCCAACCCCGCGACCATCATGACCGATCCCGAGTTCGCCGACGCCACGTACGTGGAGCCGATCACGCCGGACTTCGTGGAGCAGGTGATCGCGCGGGAGCGCCCCGACGCCCTGCTGCCCACGCTCGGTGGGCAGACGGCGCTGAATACGGCGGTGGCGCTGCACGAGGCCGGCGTGCTGGACAAGTACGGCGTCGAGCTGATCGGCGCGACCATCGACGCGATCCGCCGCGGGGAGAACCGGCAGCTGTTCAAGCAGATCGTGGCGCGTGCGGGCGGACAGACCCCGCGGTCGCGGGTGTGCGGATCGATCGACGAGGTCCGGCGGGCGGTCGGCGAGCTCGGGCTCCCCGTGGTCGTCCGCCC
>DASXRC010000173.1:0-1859 GCA_036506795.1 Micromonosporaceae bacterium | reverse complement strand
TCCCCACGAGCGGCGCAGGTGGGCGCCCAGCGCGCGGACATAGCGCAGCCCGCCCACCCGCCGAGCGGCGGCCAGCCGCGGGCCGAGACTGCCAGCCAGTGCGTCGACCGCGTGCTCGCTGCCGCCGGCGCGGACGAGGCGGTCGAGGCGCCGGGGTGGCGCCCCCACGAACACGCACGTCAGTCCGTCGTTGGTCGGGATGGCTCCGGCGCTCATGCCGGGCCGGTAGAACCACTCGTACCCCTCGACCGGAAGGTCGGCCCAGTAGCCGTACACGAACGCGGACCCGGCGAGCCCGCGCAGCTCGGTCGCCGCGCCAACCGCGGACGCCACGAGCGAATGCCGGCCGTCGGCGCCGACCACGAGCCCCGCCCGCTCGGTCCGGACGGACCCGTCGCGCTCGCGGGTGGTGACGCCGGTGACGCGTCCGTCCGCGTCGCGGACCAGGCCGGTGACCGTGGTGCCGAACCGCACGGTGGCGCCGGCCGCGCCGGCTGCCTCGCCGATGACCGAATCGATGAGGGTACGCCGCGGCGCGTAGAGCGCGTCGACACCGGCCGCCGGCCGGATCGAGACGGACAGGTCCTCGTCGCCATAGTGGAAGACGGTCCGGCGCACCGGGGGAGTGCCGGCCGCGACGATGTCCTCGAGCAGGCCCCACCGGTGCAATTGGACGGTGCCCGCGCGCATCAGCGCGTGCGTCGAGAGGGTGTCGCTGCCGAAGCGGGCGCGGTCGACGCACAACACCCGCAGGCCGGCCCGCGCGAGCAGCAGCGCCGTCGACGCGCCGGCCACCCGCGCCCCGACGACGACGACGTCCCAGCTCGAGTTCATGCGACCCTCCCGAGGCTCGCCGCGGCGCCCAGGTGGTCGAGCACCCGGGACACCACGGTCGCCGCGTCGTGCCGGACGCCGTCGAGGTGCGCCGAGTTGCGCCGCGACTGCCAGCGCATGCCGATGACGTGCAGGCCGGGCGCCGGCGTCGCGCCGCCGCGGTGGCGGATCTCGCCGGCGTCGTCGAGGACGGGCACGTGCAGCCAGGGGTACGCGCGCCGGTACCCGGTCGCCCAGATGACCGTGCCGATGCCCGCGCGCCGCAGGTCGAGCGCGGACAGCGCGGCCTTGGTTCGCACCCGGCGGACCGGCGGCGCTGCCTCGATCTCGTCGGCCAGCCCGGCACCGCGCGCGAAGGCGTCGACCCGCCGCAGGAGGTCGACCATGCGAGTGTCGGCGCGGCGGGTGGTGGCGGCGAGGTCATCGGCGAACCGGAACCGGTGGCCGTGGACGCCGGTGAGCCGGCCGGCCAGGGTGACCCCGCGGTCCTGCAGGGAGCGCAGGTCGACGTCACGACCGTCCGAGCGGCCCACGAGCTGCAGCGACGGCTCGGCCGGATCGCGGCGCTCGTCCAGGCGTCGGTCGAGCACGCCCATCGCGTCGAGCCACCACATGATGTCCAGGCCCCGGTACGACCGCGGCAGCCGGCTGTGGCGGCCGACCGCGAGGACCACCCGCCGCCCGGCGCCGACGAGCTCGTCGGCCAGTTGTACGCCGCTGGCCGAGGCCCCGACGACGAGCACCCCGCCGTCGGGGAGCGTCGCGGGGTTGCGGTAGGTGGCCGGCGTCAGCTGCTCGACGCCGGCGTCGAGAGCGGCGGCCTGGACGCGGGGGAGGTCACACCAGCCGGTCGCGACGATCACGGCCCGGGCCGACCATGAGCTGCCACCGGTGACGACGCGGTAGCCGCCGCCGCAGTCCCGGACCGACACGACCTCGGCGCCCTCGACGACCGGCGCGCCCTCGGCATAGGTACGCAGGTAGCCGGCGACCTCGGCGGCGGTCATGAACCCCGCCGGGTCGGG
>DASXRC010000172.1:0-4852 GCA_036506795.1 Micromonosporaceae bacterium | reverse complement strand
GAACCGCCGCCAGGCCAGGGCGTAACCGGGGTTCGTGTTGCCGTCCGGCGGCCACAGGTCCTCCCACGAACCGAGCCGTTGCGACCAGTACGTCAGCCCCCACGCCTCGTTGAGCGCCTCGACCGAGCCGTATCGCGCGCGGAGCCAGTCGCGGAAGTGCTCGACCGTCGCCCGGTTGTGGGCGAGCTCCAGCCCGGCCTCGTTGTCGACCTGGTACCCGATGACGGCGGGGTGCTCGGCGTACCGGGCCACCAGCGCCCGGACAACCCGTTCGGCGTGGAACCGGTACGCGGCGTGCGTGATGTCGACGTTCTGCCGCCCGCCGTACGGCACCGCCGCGCCCCCGGCCCGGACGATCATGACCTCCGGGTAGGCGCGGTACAGCCACGGCGGGATCGCGTACGTGGGCGTGCCGAGGATGACTCCGATACCGGCGTCAGCGAACGCGTCGACGGCCTTGTCCATGGCCGCGAACTCAAAGCGGCCGTCGCTCGGTTCCCAGCTCGCCCACGTCGACTCCCCCAGCCGCACATAGCCAATCCCGGCGTCGCGCATGAGCGCGATATCGCGATCCAGTCGTTCGTACGGCTGGTATTCCGGATAGTAGGCGGCGCCGAAGAGCATCAGTGGCCACCCTCGGGTGTCGACGGTGGAGCGATCAGCCGCCCGAGTCGGGTGTACCCGGTGCCGCCACGCTGGCGCGCACGACCAGCCGCACCGGCAGCAGCCGACCCAACCCGGTCGTGCCCTCGCCGATCGCGTCGAGCACCAGGCTGGCCGCGGCCTCGCCGACCTCGCGCATCGGCTGGCTCACGGTGGTCAGGGGCGGGTCCGTGTAGGCCGCAACCGGGATGTCGTCGTACCCCACCACCGAGATGTCCCTGGGCACCCGCAGCCCACGGGACCGCAGCTCGCTGATCGCGCCGATCGCGATCAGGTCGCTGTACGCAAACAGCGCGGTGAACCCCGGCGCGCGGTCCAGCAGCCGGGCCATCGCCGCCCGGCCGTCGGCGAGGTCCCAACCGGGCGCCTGTTCCACAAGGGACGGTGAGACGGTGACCCCAGCGGCATACAAGGATTCTCGGTAGCCCTCGAGCCGGGCGTGCGAGGACGGCCACTCCATCGGTCCGGTGATCGTCGCGATGCGCCGGTGCCCCTGGCGCAGCAGGAAGTCCACCGCCTCCCGCCCGCCGCCGCGGTTGTCCACGTCGACGACGGTCACCCCAGGAGCCTCGCGGGCGGCGATCGCCACCAGCGGTACCCGCTGGAGCGGGACCTGGCCGGCCGTGATGGGCAGCCGCGGCCGGGCGACGATCAGCCCCTCGACCCGCCGCTCGACCATCAGCCTGAGGTACGCGGTCTCGTCCGCCTCCGCGTGCTCCTCCACGCTCGCGATCACGAGGTAATAGCCCCGGCGCCGGGCCTCGATCTCCGCGCCGGCCGCGACCTGTGCGAAGAAGTGGTCCGAGATGTCCGTGCTGACCAGTCCGATGCTGTGCGTCCGGTTCGAGGTCAGTCCGCGAGCGATCGGGCTCGGCACGTACGACAGCTCGTGGATCGCCCGCTGCACGCGCTCCCGGGTCGCCGAGCTGACCAGCTCGTGCCCGTTGATGACCCGGGAAACCGTCTGGTGCGAGACGCCGGCGCGCTCCGCCACATCCCGAATCGTGGGTTGTCTGGCCATGGCGTCGCGTTCCGCTCCCTGTCTGGTCGGGCCGGCGAGGTATGGCTGCCATGTTACCGATCACACCTCCCCAGCCGGCGCGGGACATTCTCCTCTACCGCCGGCATGTTACCGGTCACTGTGACCGGTAACAATCCCCCGTGTGCACCCGAACCTGTCGCTCCACTCGTTGATCTTGCAGTGGTGGTGGCCCCAAATGCCGTTAACGGGGTCGAGTCGTCCACCACAGTTGCAAGATCGGCGCGAGAACACGCCGGGTAGCTAGGCTGACGGCCGTGACCTATCGCGCCGCGGACGACCGGTACGACTCGATGACCTACCGCCGGGCCGGCCGCCGCGGCCTGAAGCTGCCGGCAATCTCGCTCGGCCTCTGGCAGAACTTCGGCACCGGCCGGCCACTGGAGACGCAGCGTGCGATCTGCCTGCGGGCGTTCGACCTCGGCCTCACCAACTTCGACCTGGCCAACAACTACGGTCCGCCACCCGGGGCGGCCGAGGAGAACTTCGGCCGGATCCTCGCGACCGACCTTGGGCAGTGCCGCGACGAGCTGGTCATCTCCACCAAGGCGGGGTACGACATGTGGCCAGGCCCGTACGGCGAGTGGGGCTCCCGCAAGTACCTGATCGCGTCGCTGGACCAGTCGCTGCGCCGGATGGGCCTCGACTACGTGGACATCTTCTACTCCCACCGGCCCGACCCGGACACACCACTGGAGGAGACGATGGGCGCGCTGGACACGGCCGTGCGGTCCGGCCGGGCGCTGTACGCGGGCATCTCGAACTACGGCTCCGAGCAGGCCGCCCGGGCCGCGACGCTGCTGCGCGACCTCGGCACGCCGCTCCTGATCCACCAGCCGTCGTACTCCATGTTCAACCGGTGGATCGAGCGGGAATCGCTGCTCGACGTGCTGGAACGGGCCGGTGCCGGGTGCATCGCGTACTCGCCGCTGGCCCAGGGCGTGCTCACGGACCGCTACCTGCGCGGGATCCCCGAGGACTCGCGGGTGCGCACCAGCGTCTTCCTCAGCGAGGATGACCTCACCGCGCGGACGATGGCCAAGGTGCGCGCGCTGAACGACATCGCCGCCCGGCGCGGCCAGTCGCTGGCTCAGCTCGCGCTCGCCTGGGCGCTGCGCGACCCGCGGATGACGAGCGTGGTCATCGGCGCGAGCAGCGTGGCTCAGCTGGAGGCGAACGTCGCGGCGCTGGGCAACCTGGAACTCACCGCGGACGAACTCGCCGAGATCGACAAGTACGCGACTGAGGACTGAGCCTCGGCGTACCGGGATGTGACGGGCCGCTAGACCGCACGGCGGCGGGCGCGGCGGGCGGCGAGCTCGTCGGCGAGACTCGCCCCCTCCCCGGCCTCGCCCTCGACCTGGGCCGGGCCGGCGGCGGGCTCGGCGGGCAGGTGGGACAGCGAGCCTTGGATCTCCTTGAACGCGCCGCCGATCGCGATGCCGAACACGCCCTGCCCGCCCTGGAGCAGGTCGACGACCTCCTCCGGCGAGCGGCACTCGTAGACGGACGTGCCATCGGAGATCAACGTGATCCCGGCGAGGTCCTCCACGCCGCGGGAGCGCAGGGTGTCGATCGCCTTGCGGATGTTCTGCAGCGACACCCCGGCGTCCAGCAGCCGCTTGACGACCTTGAGCACGACGAGGTCGCGGAAGGAGTAGAGGCGCTGAGTGCCCGAGCCCGAGGCGTCGCGCACGCCCGGCACGACCAGCGAGGTCCGGGCCCAGTAGTCCAACTGCCGGTAGCTGATGCCGACCGCGTGGCAGGCGGTAACGCCGCGATAACCGACCGCTTCACCGTCCGGTGGCGCCGTTGGCGGGTCCGGCTGCACAGCTGATGAATTCTCCGGGTCGCGCGGCTCGTGCATGCGGCTACCTCCCCGCCTGTGCGGCCCACCAACCCGACCAACCAACCCTATAGGTCGCGTCGAGACGGATCACGCAGGCTCCCCGGCGACACGCCGCGCGGCGGCGTACGCGGCCTCACCCGGCGAAGTCTTCCGGGCGTACCTGGTCGAGGAACTCCCGGAACTTCTCGACCTCGTCCTCCTGCTCATCCGGGATGACGATCCCGGCCTCGTTGAGAACGTCATCGGCGCAACGGATCGGCGCGTTGATCCGCAGGGCCAGCGCGATCGAGTCGCTCGGCCGAGCGGACACCCGAACCCCGTCGCCGAGCAGCAGATCCGCGTAGAACACGTTGTCCTTGAGCTCGGTGATCTCCACTGCGTGCAGCGGCGTCTCCAGCGCGGCCAGGATGTCGCGGAGCAGATCGTGTGTCAGCGGCCGCGCGGGCTTGACTCCTTGCTGCTCGTACGCGATCGCGGTGGCCTCCACCGCACCGATCCAGATCGGCAGGTAGCGGTCCCCATCGACCTCTCTGAGCAGCACGATCGGCTGGTTGCTGGGGAGCTCCACCCGAACGCCGACCACGCTCAGCTCGCGCACGCGCCTACCTCCGTGTCGCTTGCCCTCTCCCTGCACGGTACACGCGCGATTCGGGAGTCGGGCAGACGTGCCGGTCCGACTTTGCGACCAGATACCCGAGCCTACGTCACCTGTGTCGGCCGCCGAGCCGGTCGCCCAGACCGGGCCCGACGAGCGTGGCGGGTCAGCCGCGGCCGCCCTCCTCATCGGGGCGCGGGCCGGCGATGAACACGAGCCGGAACTTGCCGATCTGCACCTCGTCGCCGTTGCTCAGGGTGGCCGCCTCGACGCGCTCGCGGTTGACGTACGTGCCGTTCAGGCTGCCGACATCGCGGACCGTGAACGTGCCGCCGTCCCGGTGAAACTCGGCGTGCCGACGGGACACCGTCACGTCGTCGAGGAAGATATCGCTGTCCGGGTGCCGGCCGCTCGTGGTCACGTCGTGGTCGAGCAGGAACCGTGCGCCGGCGTTGGGTCCCCGGCGCACCACGAGCAGCGCCATGCCGGGCGGTAGCGAGCCGGACATGCGGCTCGGCACCACGTCGGCGTCAGGCCCCTCGAGCACTTCGTCGAGTGAACCCATGTTCAACGTCGAGGTGACGTCGAGCGGGGGGAACTCGTCGTCTGGGCGCGTCATCGGACCACCTCACGGATGTCGGTCAGCGGCGTCAGGCAACTCCAGACGCACAACTCTGTGGTGCTCGGTCAACTCGGCGAGCCTAGC
>DASXRC010000171.1:0-9253 GCA_036506795.1 Micromonosporaceae bacterium | reverse complement strand
GTCGGCGGTACGCGCGGGTCTGCGGATTCTCGACGAGCACCGCGCCACGCTGGGCGCTACAGACCTGCGGGCGCACGCCTCCGGGCACCGGGTCGAGCTTGTCGAGCTGGGTCTGCGGATGGCCATGGCCGAGGGCTCTCTGGCCCGCGTGTTCGCGTGGGCTGAACACGGCCGCGCCAGCCATCTAATGCTGCGGCCGGCCCGACCGCCGGATGACCCGGAGTTGGCGCAATGGTTGGCTGAGCTGCGCTCTACGGCCGCCGAGATCTATCGGCAGCGGATCGCCGGCCGCGGCGTCGCCAGGCTGGTCCAGCGCCAGGTCGCACTCGAACGGACGATCCGCGACTACATGCGCCGGCAACGGCACAGCTCGGCCGTGATGCCCCTGGCGCAGCCCGTTAGACCGGCCGACCTTGCCCCCGCGTTAGGGGAGACGGCCCTGGTCGAGTACGTCGCCTTGGACGAGAAGCTGTACGCGATCAGCATCGTTGACGGACGCGCCCGGCTGCGCGCGGTGGGTGAGGTGTCCGCCGTCCGGGCGTTGGTGGATCGGATCGCCTTCACGCTGCGCCGCGTGGGACACCGGTATGCCAGCGAGGCGAGCAGGTCGGCGGCGAGCACGCTGCTGCGGCAGTCCGCTCGCGCGCTGGATACCGTCGTCGTGCGCAGCATCGCCGACGAGGTCCAGGATCGGCCGCTCCTCGTAATCCCGACCGGGCCGCTGCAGTCCGTGCCGTGGTCGATCCTGCCGTCCTGCTCCGGGCGGCCGGTGACCGTGGCGCCGTCGGCGGCGCTGTGGTGGCAGGCGAACAGGGACGCGCCGGACGCGGGCTCCCGCGTGGCGGTAGTCGGGTATGGCCTGCCCGGCGCGGTCTCCGAGGCGATCGCGGTCGCGGCCCTGCACCGGACGGACCCGCTTCTCGGAGCGGACGCGACGGTCGATGCGGTGACCGAGGCCATGAGCGGCGCGGGCCTGGCTCATCTGGCGACGCACGGCATGGTGCGGCCGCAGAATCCGCTGTTCTCTTCGCTCGTTCTGGAGGACGGGCCGCTGACCGTGTACGACCTCGAGCGCCTCGCCGGCGTACCGCAGATGGTGATCTTGGCGGCGTGCGACAGCGGCCGCACGGTCGTTCGCGCGGGCGACGAGCTGTTGGGCATCAGTGCCACGCTCTTGTCCCGCGGCGCCCAGCAGGTCGTCGCATCCGTAGTGCCGGTGCCCGACGTGGAGACCGCACCGGTGATGGTGGCGTTCCACGAGGCGCTGGTGGCCGGGCAGCCGGCGCCCCGGGCTCTGGCCGACGCGCAGCAGAAGATCGCTACCGACGGCGGCGCCGCGATGGCCGCCGCGGCCGGGTTCGTGTGCGTCGGCGCGGCGTACACGATGCCGGGTAGGCCGTGATCGGCGCCGGCGTGCGTCAGCCGCCGGGTGCGAGCGCGCCGGGCAGCTCGAGCGCCAGCCGATGCGCGACGACCGGGCCGGAGATGCCCCTGAGCCAGGCCTGCGCGGCCGTGGCCGGGCAGATGCTCTGGCCCACCCGACCGAACGCCGCCGGCCCCAGTTGGACCTCGCCGGGACCGGCCAGCTCGCACAGCCGCCTCGCGAGGTTGACGGGCCGCCCCCACACGCCGAAGCCGGACGGCTCCCAGGACGGCGTCACGAGCACCTCCCCGAACTCGATGCCGACGTGCACCGGTGGATGGCTGCCGCCGACGACGAGGCCCGCGCCGGTGCCGCCGGTCGCGGCCAGCGCCAGCCCTGCCAGCACCGCGCGTTCGACCTCGTCCCCTCGTGTGACGCGCAGGCCGAAGACCGACATAAAGCCGTCGCCCAATACCTGCTGGATGTCGCCGCCGTGGCGGCGGATCAGCGCCACGAGCACGTCCATCAGGGGCCGCACGATGTCGTACACGACCTCCGGCTCCACGCTTTCGACGAGGCGGGTGAAGCCAGTGATGTCGGCGAACAGGATGCACACGTGCCGGCGTCCCAGCCGGCGGCCGTGAGCTGGCCGGCGTGCGCCTCCCGACCGAGGCCCCTTGGTAGCCACGTTGATTTGGAGGTCCGCCGACCACCGTTGATACATCGGGCTTGCACAAACCTCGACCCGGGCCCCGGATCAGGGTCCCGGATCACGGGGCCAAATCAGGGGCTCGGGTCGAAGGCCGTCACCTCGTGGTGCGATACCTCGGCCGGCAGCCGTCTCCGCTCGGGTCTGCCTGTGATCCGTGGGTGTCGCGGTGTGTTGGTGGTTAGCTGCTCGTGCAGGACACGTTCCCGCCCGGGATCGGCCCGTTCGACGACGGCGGGCTGATGGTGCAGGTCACGGTCAGCACCTCGGTACCCACGGGCTGTTCGACCACGATGACGGCCGACGTGAACTGCAGGTCGACGATGTCCTCGCTCCAGTTCGGGTTCGGGCAGTCCGGCGCGCCCGCGATCGGGGTGACCGGCGGTTCAGTCACCACGGCAAACGGCGTGTTCCCATTCTTGATCTCGTCTTGTGGAATGGCGACCCCGCCGGCCACCTGCACCGGGGCCGGGTTCTGGCCGGGCGCCTGGTGGGTGCCCTGGTTGGTACAGGTCGCGACCGTGTTAGCGGTCGCGGTCAGCGTGACCAGCACGTCGCCGAGGCCCAGGCCGGACAGCTCACCGGAGGCCGACAGCGTGAGCCCACCATCCACAAAGGCGGGCTCGGCGTTCTTGCCACCCTTGAGGTGGACGCTCGCCGCCGCCGCCGGGCCTCCTGCCCAAAGTGCTAGCAGCAGCCCCAGCGCCGCGCCGACCACGGCAGCGCCGGCGGATTTGTTGAACCTACGAAGCATGACCTACCCCCTTCTCGGGTACGAACCGATGCTCGGGAGGCGACAGGCCCGCGGTCGTCAAGCGCCGATCCGTCGGAACCGAGCTCGGGCCGGTTCGATCGGGAAAAGATGACCGGTGGGCATTCGAAGGCCCCAGCCGCCCCCCTTGAGCGTGGAGCCTCCATGTACAGGTTCGCACCCGAGGCGCTACTGAGTGTCACAACCTCGTGCTATCGACAAATCGGATCAGTCGGTCAAGCCGTTTGGCCAGACGCACCAGGCGGGGCGATGAGGTCGCTACGTCTTGAAGCCCCCTCAAAGGGCCAAGAAGCTGACGCAGTCCAATGGGGACGGCGGGCTGGCTGACGGAAAGTCATCAGCCGGATTGGTCGGGCGGCCCGCCGCCGCGGCGAGCTCGTAGTGGCCGTCCAGGACCCTCATAATTGGGGTCGGGGCCACCGTCGCTTTCGCCAGCCGTAGACCGAAAGGGTACCGATCCCATGGCCTCCCCCCGGCCGCGTCGACCGGCGGCCCTCAGCGCGTTCTACCTTGCCTTCCCGCTCGGTGTGCTCGGCACCGCCGGGTACGCGGTACTGGTGCGCGGGGACAACCTCCTGGACCGGCTGACGCTCCGGCAGGATCTGACCGTGGTGGGTGTGGTGTTCCTCCTGTGGCTGACGGTCTGGGCTCTGATCGCGGCCTTCCGGCGGTGGTACGGGTGACGGACATCGGGAGGCGGTGATGGCGCTGCTGGCGTTCGCGGCACTGCTGGCAGCGTTCGGCGCGTTCGCCACGATCATGGCGGTGCGGTACCGGCAGGGGCGCGCCGAGCACCTTCGCCGCCAGCCCTACCACGGCTCGTTGTGGCCGGCCGCGCGGCGCAACATCGCATTTGGCCTGCTGCCGGTCGCCGGGATCTGCCTCGTGGCCGCCGCGAGCATGGCGGCCGACGTCGCCGGCGCCGACGGACCGGTCCTGTCCGTCGCCTTCCTGCTGCTCGTGCTGGCCCAAGTGGCGACGCTCATCGTTTTCATGGTCATCCGGCCACGGTGGCTGGCGCCGCCCGCTGGTGGCTCGGTTCATCCGGCGACCGGCGCGGATAAGGCGGACGAGCCGCCACGGCCGGTCTCCGAGATGACCCCACAAGAGCTCGCGGACTGGGCGGGCGGCGATCCGGAGAAGCTGCGCCGGCTCATGCGGCGGCGCCGATTCTGAGGTCCAGATCGGTTCGGTCGTCGAGGTACGCGACCAGGCGCGCACCGGTGACCTCGCCGAGGACTGGTCGCGATGCTCAAGCGGCCAGACTTCAAGACCGGGGCCGTGCGGCTAAGCGGCGTCTCGCTGTCCTTCCAGCGCCCGCAGTGCCCGGGTGGCGGCGTCGAGATGGTGGTGTAGCTCGACTACTGGGTCGACCTCGGCCCCCGCGTCACGGGCCAGCCCTCAGTGATCCACTGCCCTACCAGGGCGCTCCACGACATCCGGCGCTGCGCGCGATGGCGCTGATCTCTGCGGACATCGCCATAGGTACCCGCATTGACTTGCCGATCTTCGTGTCGCCGTCGGGGTGGCCCGTGGGCTCAATTGGCTCGTCGCTGACTTGCGGTTTCCCGCGGCCAACGTCCTCGCCGGCGAGCCGCCGGGCGAGGAGATCCTCGTTGTCCTTGTTGTTCATCGTTCCTCCCGCCCGAACGCGTTGGTCCATTTGGCCTTGCCGAAGAACCTGGCGTCGAATGCGGCGAAGATCTCCCACGCGCCGTCGTCTAGATCCTCTTGCGGCCAGACCGGGTCTACATGGGACGCCGGCCGGACGGCGCTCGAGGGCTGGCGGAGGAACCAGCTACCGCCCTGTCCGCGCGGCGGGTCTGATTGTTGTCATCCGTCCGTGTCCACGCCTGACGTGTCGATGATCTGTTCCGAAGGTAGCCGCGGAGTGTGTGGCGGCCCGGCGTGGTCGGGGTCTGCCGTGCCGACGCGAATGACGACATAAGGGTGACCGAGGCCCGCGAGCAGGCGACGGATCGTCTGGCGCGTGGCTGGGATCTCGATGACCGCGGTGAACGGCAGCACCGCGAGCCCGAGCCGCGTCGCGGTCAGCCACGCGGCCGAGAGCGCCTGCCCGGCCCGCAGCCAAGCCAGTGGATCGTCGGAGTCGCCGAATAGGACGGCGTAGACCGCCGCCCCGGCGTGGCCCTCGCCGACCTCGAGCGTGCCCCGGAGGCCGAACTCCCGTTCGGGCACCTCGGTCTGCGGCGGTTGGCTGGGAATCACGGTGTCGGGCAACCCGGCGCCGGATGGCCTGTCACCGCCGACCCAGAGGTCTAACTCCGCGCGCTGTGCGGGATCCGCCGCCGCCAGCGCATCGGCGCGTGCAGCGGCGGACGCCAAGTCCCTCACCTGCTCGGGCGTCAGCCGGTGAAGGTTCACCCCTTCTCCGGTAGCGGCGGCAACGACCTCGTCCCACGCCGCCGGGTCCACCGGCACGTCAACGACGGGCCGACGGTCGGTGTGGCGGGCCTCGGTGGCCTGGAACAGGCGCATCGCCTCCGGGGAGACGCGGATCGCTCGATCCAGGGTGATCCGGGCCAGGAGGTCGGTCGGTCCTGGAAAAGGAACCACCGAGGCCTCCCAACCCGCCGCGACGAGAGCGACGCGGGCGTGGTGCAGGGCGACGCCGCAGCTGATCATGAGCAGCCGGCCGTCCGGATCGGCGACGTTGAGCTGGCGGGTGCGGTCGGCGTACAGGTCGAGTGCGTCGCGTCCCACCACCCATCTCCACGGCTGCGTGTTGAGCGCGGACGGCGCATACCGCGCCGCCCGCGCGGCTTCGGACAGCACCTGTGCCGGTGCGCGGTCGGTCATTGCTCCATCCTCCCGTCCGCGGTCGCGGTTGGACACGGCGACCGCCAAATCCTTGCGACTAGCTCGTCATCATGACGTTGGCGCCGGCGCGGACTCGGGGTGAATTAGGACGTCGGACAGCGAGCGTCGGGGCGAGGGCGGGCTGGGTGGTCCGTAGCCGAATCGGATGATCGCCTGCGCCACGAGCCCGGCCGCCGAGTCGGCGAGCAGGGCTCGTAGCTCGGGTATCTCCAGCGGTTGGGTCATCAACGTCGTGGCGACCCCGCGCACCGTGGCGGTGAGTAGGGCCCGCTGCAGAGCCTGGCCGGCGCGCAGCCACTCCGATGGGTTGTCGCCGGCGGTGTAGAGCACGGCGATCGTCGGTTCGTCCTCGAAGGACACCCGTGCGCGACGCCGTAAAGGCTGGATCAGCCCGAAGTCGCGGATCGGGACCAGCTCCAGCGCGTCCCATGGCCCGAACGCCTCCGGTGGTACGCCGTCGCGGCGGTGCGGGATGTCGCGGGTCCACTCGTCCAGCTCGGCGCGGTATGCCGGGTCGGTGCGCCGGCGGTGTTCCGCGGCGCGCACGACGCTGAGCACGGCGTCCCGCACGGGCGGGTCGGCCACCACGAGGTCGCCGCCCTCCACCCGGGCGGCGGCGGCCAGGTCGGCCAGCACCTCGGGCGGCACCGGAACGGCCGAGAACGGTCGCCGGTTCGTGTGCCGGTGGGGGATGGCTCGGGACAGCATGACCGCGGTATCCGGCGGTGTGACCGACGGGCCGAGCCGTACCTGGGCGGCCAGGCTCGGCTGGGCCGGGTCCGGGAACAGCCGCATCACCGGCACGCGGCCACGGGCCAGCATGGCCACCCGCAGATTCAAAACCGCGGCGCCGACACTGATCGTCAGCTCGCGGCCGGTCGGGTCGAGCACGGCCAGCCGGCGGGACGGGTCGGTGTACACCTCAACCATGCGGTCGAGGAGCCGGAATCGCCACGGCTGGGTGTTGTGCACCGACGGCGCGGCGATCGCCGCGCGCAGGCACGCATCCAGGACCGGGCCGGGCCGGCCGTCCGAGTCGACCGACCACCCATTGATCATGGCCTCGCTTCCGCCACGCATAGCGTCCTCCCGAAGCTTGCCGTTTGGACCGGACCGGCCTGCATACTCCACCGTGCGCGGGATGCGGACGACCAGCACAGGGGCGTTACGCCGGCACACGCGGGACCTTCGACTCTGCGCCGCATCCCGGCCGCGAGGTCGGATGGGTGGGATATCCGGGCCGGCATCACCGTCACCGGAGCTGCACGGCTAAGCCAAGGAAGCGGAGGCAGTGACATGATCACCACCACGTACGACCTGCTCGCTGGCCATCCGTTCATGGAGGGAATGACGCCAGACCAGCTGACCCGGCTCGCGGTATGGGCCCATCGCTCGGTCTTCCGGCTCGGCGGCCCGATCTTCGAGGAAGGCGGGCGAGCGGACCGGTTCTGGTTGATCCGGGACGGGCGGGTCCGCCTGCACACCCGCCTGCGCGATCGCGGCGAGGCGATCGTCGAGATGCTGGGGCCCGGCACCGTGCTCGGCTGGTCGTGGATGTTCCCGCCGTACCGGTGGCACTTCGGTGCCACCGCGATGGAGCCGACGCTGGCAATCGTGCTCGACGCGGATGGGGTGCGGCGGCTCTGCGACCAGGACCCGGTCATCGGCTACGAGCTGCACCGTCGGTTTATGGGCGTCGTCGTGGACCGGCTACAGGCAACGCGGCAGCGGCTGCTGGATATGTACGCCGGTGACGGCCAGTGAACGCTTGTGGCGCGCTCGAGTCGACGCGGCGTGATGCCCGACGGTCACGACGACCACGGGCGTCGAACCGCCGCCCTGCCGGCGGCTCAGCCGGTGGGCGATGATCGCCGCGAGCGAGCCGGGCCGCATGGCCTCGGTCGCCTCGGGGCCGACTACCACGATGTCGGCGGACCCGGCGGCGTGGACGAGCGCCGTCGCCGCGTTGGCGAGGATGATCTCGCGAGCTACCAGCGGCCGCCGGTCCAACCCGGCGACCGCACGGGCCACGCCACGCCGCTGCATCCGGTGCAGGCGCAGCCGTTGCGCCATGAGCGTCTCGGCGTCCCGACGGACGCGGTCGGCCGCCGCCCACGGTGTCATCATCAACACCGTGGCGCCACGCCCGGCTGCCTCGTGGACCGCCCAGTCGAGCGTATTGCGCCGCCGCCGACCCGTCATACCCCACGGCGATCCGGTTGTATGTCATCGCCGAATCTTCGGGTGATACGAATCCGGGTCGGCCTGGCGCAGCCGGCGAAGGTTGGCATCGGGCTCCGGGCCCACGGCTTCCAGCCGCAGTTTGGCGTCGACGGCGACCAGGCCGTGCGGGCCGGCGAGGATCGGATTCAGGTCGAGTTCGGCGACCTCCGGAAGGTCCTCGGCCAGCCTGCCAAGCCGCAGCAATAGGTTCTCGAGCGCCGCGGTGTCGATCGGAGGTGCGCCGCGGTAGCCGGTCAGCAGCGGACCAGCCCGCAGCGACCGCCACATTCGCGCCGCGTCGAGGTCGGTGACCGGCACCAGCCGGAACGCGCGGTCGCCGAGCAGGTCGGTATAGACGCCGCCCAGACCGAGCATCACGAGCGAGCCGAACAGCGGATCGTGGACCACGCCGGCGACCAGCTCGATGCCGGGCGCGGCCATCGGCTGGACCAGCACGACCGGTGCGGGCACGCCGAGCGCGGACGCGATGTCGGCGTACGCGCCACGAACGGCCGCCTCGTCGGCCAGCGTCAGTTTGACTCCGCCAATGTCGCTCTTGTGGACCAGCGTCGGGTCGGCCGCCTTCAGCGCGACCGGGTAGCCGAGCCGGGCCGCCGCGGCGACCGCCTCCGCCGGGCGGTCGACCGTCACCGTCTGGATCAGTGGAATGCCGTACCGGCCGAGGACGTCCACGATCCGGCTCTGGGGTTGCCACCCCGCGCCGTCGGTCAGCGCGGTCGTGATGGCCCGCCGCGCGCCGGCGGCCTCGACCCGGTCGAGCTTCGGGTGGCAGCCGACGGGGGTGCGCCGCCACTGGGCGTACCGGACCGCGTGAGCGATCGCCCGGATGGCCCGCTCGGGCAGGTCGAAGATCGGGACCGGGCGCCGGGCGCCTAGATCCGCGGCGCCGGGATGGCCGAGGACGACTCCGGCGCACGCCACACCCGGGTGACCGTCCACCGCCGGGGCGAGCGCGGCCAGCATTCCGGGTAGGTCGTTGGCGCGGGTCGCGGCGGCGACGACGACTATCGCGTCGACCTCGCCGCTGCCCGCGAGCGTGTCGAACGCCTCGGCGAGAGCCCGTGGGCTCGCACCCGCACCGAGGTCGAGCGGGTTGTCGGGGTCGGCCGCGCCGGGCAGCGCCGCCGCCAGCCGGGCGCGCGTCTCGGGACTTAGCCGGGGTACGCGCAGCCCGTCCGCCTCAGCGGCGTCGGCCGCCAACACGTTCACCCCGCCGGCGTTGCCGAAGATGCCGATGCGGTCCCCGGTTGGCAGGGGCGGGCCGACCAGCATGCGCGCGGCGTCGAGCAGCTCGCCGAGGTGGTCGGTGCGCACGACGCCGGCC
>DASXRC010000170.1:0-6351 GCA_036506795.1 Micromonosporaceae bacterium | reverse complement strand
GCGTGAACATCGGTGTCTCCCTATCGCCGGTCACCGCATCTGTGGTTAACCGAGGAGGGCGGGCGAGCGGAGCCGGGCGCGCAGCGCCTGCCGTGCGCGTGGCCACTCTGGCGCCGTCATGGAGTACAGCACCGAGTCACGCCAGGACCCGTCCGCCCGTCGCCGGTTGCGCCGCAGGACGCCCTCGCGGGTCGCGCCCAGCCGGGCGATGGCCGCCTGCGAGCGCTCGTTGCGTACGTCCGTCTGCCAGGTGACGCGCTCCGCGCCGAGCTCGCCGAACGCGCGCTCCAGGAGCATGAGCTTCGCCTCGGTGTTCACGCCGGTGCGCCACCACCGCCGGCCGAGCATCGTGTGTCCAATCTCGACTGTGCCTAGCTCGGGGTCGGGCTCGTGGTACGACGTGGTGCCCACGACCTCGCCGCTCATCGCGCTGCGTTGAACCCACGGCACCCGGGTGCCGAGGGCGTGCGCGCGCAGCGCGGTCGATACAATCGCGGCCACCTCGTCCCGACTCCCGGGCTGCCGGATGGTCAGGAACCGCCACACGTCGGCGTCCCTGGTCGCCGCGTACAGATCGTCCACATGCGACATCTGCAGTGGCTCGAGGATGACGTGCTCGCCCCGCATCGCCGTCGCGGTCAGCCATGGGGACCGCGCGGGGAGCAGGTATGGCGGGGTGGCGGCGGACACGCCGGCGTCCGGCTCGGGCACGCCCGGGGTCAGCCGCAGCGGCAGTACGCCGGCCCAGTGCGGCAGCGCCAGGTCCGCTGGCTCGTCGACGACGCCGCCGGTGCGGACCTTGACCGAAACCTCGCGCAGCGGCAGGGCGAGCACGGCCGTCTGCGCCAGCTCCCGCGGGTTCGGCGGCCGGCTCTCCGCCGACCGGCCACGGCCCACCTTCTCCACCAGCGCCGTCAGCGCGCGCAACCGCTCGCCGTCGTCGGTCACAAGCCGGGCCACGCCGTGCGCCACCACGGCGCGGTAGTTCACGCTGTGGTGGAACCATGACCGGGCGAGCACGAGGCCGTCTAGGTGGGTTACCGCGACGACGACCGGCAAACCCTCGCCGCTACGCGCCGCGACCAGCGGCCGGCTCCCGGTGGACCCGTGCAGGTACAGCGTGTCGGCCACCCGCACGTGCAGGGTGGGCAGCACCCGCGGCTCGCCGTCGACGACGAAACCGAGATGGCAGTGGTACGCCTCGTCCAGGATCGCGTGCGCGGCGGCCCGCTCGTAGCCGACCCGGCCGCGATCGCGGCTGGCCGTCGTCCGAGGCCTCGGCGCGTACGTGTCGGCCATCGCGTGCTCCTGAGTGTACTAGTACAATCTGCAGACTGTGCCAGTACGTTATCAGGTTTCCGGGAGCACGGCCGCGGAGATCTCGACGAGCGTCGAGCGGGCGGTGCGCACCGGCGGGTTGGCGGCCGGGGCCGCGCTGCCGCCGGTCCGGGGGCTCGCCGACCGGCTCGGCGTCAGCCCGGCGACCGTCGCCAAGGCGTACCAGGGGCTTCGGCAACGAGGACTGATAGAGACGGCCGGCCGCAACGGCACCCGGGTGCGTCCCCGGCCGCCGGTGGCCGGGCCCCGGTCGATCCACCGCCTAGCGCCACCGCCCGGCGGGCTCGACCTGACTGCCGGGGAGCCGGACCGGCGGCTGCTGCCCGCGCTCGGCAGACACCTTCGGGCGCTCGCGCGATCCGCCGCCGACCCGGTCGGATATGGCGACGTCGGGCCGGTCCCCGAGCTCATTGAGGTGGCCCGCGAGCGGCTGCGCGCCGACGGCGTACCGACCGACGCGGTCACGGTCAGCGGCGGCGCGCTCGACGCGATCGACCGGCTGCTCGGCGCGCACCTGGTCCCCGGGGACCGGGTCGCCGTCGAGGATCCCGGATGGGCCAACGTGCTCGACCTCGTCGCCGCCCTCGGCATGCAGGCCGTCGGGGTGTCGGTCGACGAGGACGGGCCGACGGAGTCGGGGCTGCGGCGGGCGCTCGCCGCCGGGGCCCGCGCGGTCGTCGTCACCACGCGCGCCCACAACCCGACCGGCGCCACGGTCGGCCGCTCCCGCGCGGCAGCCCTGCGGCGGGTGCTGCGCGCCCATCCCGGCGTCCTGCTCATCGAGGACGATCACGCCGCCGAGCTGGCCCGCGTACCGCTGCATCCCCTCGCCGGGGCGACGACCAACTGGGCGTTCGTCCGCTCGGTGTCCAAGCCGTACGGCCCGGATCTGCGGCTCGCGGTGCTGGCCGGCGACGAGGCCACGGCGGCCCGGGTGGCCGGCCGGATGCGGATCGGTAGCGGTTGGGTCTCGACGCTGCTCCAGCGGCTCGTGGTGGAGCTGTGGCGCGATCCCGCCGTCGCCGCCGGAGTGGCGGCGGCGGCCGCCAGCTACGACCGGCGTCGCGACGCGCTCCGTTCGGCGCTGGCCGCCCGGGGATTGCCGGCCCACGGCCGGACCGGCATCAACGTGTGGATCCCCGTGCCCGATGAGACACGCGCGGTGGCCGCGCTCCGCGACGACGGGTACGCCGTGGCGCCGGGCGCTCTCTACCGGCTGTCGACGGGTCCGGCCATCCGGATCACGGTGAGCCCGCTCGATGACGGCGACATCGAGCCGCTCGCGGACGCGGTGGCCCGCGCGACGGGCATCCCCGGCGCGGGCGTGTTCACCGCGTGAGATCCGCCGCATCGGGGTAGAAACGCCGAATGGCTGAGACCGCTCCCGTCGGCGCGCAGGAGTTCATCCCCGAGGGCGCCGACCTCGAAGGGCTCCGTGTGGCCGCCGCGGGTTGTCGCGGCTGCGACCTGTACAAGAACGCCACCCAGACGGTGTTCGGCCGGGGGGACACGACCGCCCGCGTGATCATGGTCGGCGAGCAACCGGGAGACGTCGAGGACGTGCAGGGGCTGCCGTTTGTGGGCCCCGCTGGACGACTGCTGCGGAAAGCCGTCGACGACGCGGGGATCGACCCCAGGCAGCTGTACATCACAAACGCCGTCAAACACTTCAAATTTAAGGCGTACGCCGGCGGCAAGCGCCGCCTGCATCAGACGCCCGACCGGCTGGAGATTCAGGCCTGCCGGCCGTGGCTGATGGCCGAGTTCGCCCAGGTCGAGCCGGAGGTCGTGGTCGTGCTGGGTGCGACGGCGGCGCAGTCCCTGCTCGGCCCGGCGTTCCGGGTGACGAGGTCGCGTGGCACGTTGCTGCCGTGGCCCGACTCGGCACAGCATCCGGAGGACTTCCCGGGCGCCTCCGGGCACCTGGTCGCGACCATCCACCCGTCGGCCGTGCTGCGGGCGGAGGACCGCGAGGCGACGTATCAGGGCCTGGTTTCCGATCTCCGGGTCGTGACGAAGGCGCTGCGACCATGATTCCGCCCTCCGCGCGATAGCGCGCACTTGGGGACGGAATGACGGTCGCCGTTAGGGCACACTTCACGGCATGGAGCAGCAACTCTACGAGCCCGTGCACGAGGAGTTCCGGGAGCTGTGTCGCGAGTTCCTGACCCGCGAGGCCGTTCCTCACCACGAGGAGTGGGAGAGTGCCGGCATCGTCGACCGCGACGTCTGGCGCAAGGCGGGCGCCGCCGGCCTGCTGGGCATGGACGTGCCCGAGGAGTACGGCGGCGGAGGGCAGCGGGACTTCCGGTTCAACGCCGTGCTCGTCGAGGAGATCGTGGGATCGGGCTGTTCGGGGCTGGGTTTCGGGCTGCACAACGACGTGGTCGCCCCGTATCTGGTCGACCTGACCACCGAGGACCAGCGGAAGCGCTGGCTGCCCGGGTTCTGCTCCGGCGACACGGTCACCGCGATCGCGATGAGCGAGCCCGGCGCGGGGTCGGACCTCGCCGGCGTACGCACGACCGCGGTCCGCGACGGCGACCAGTATGTCCTCAATGGACAGAAGACGTTCATCACGAACGGTGAGTTGGCCGATCTCGTGGTCGTGGTCGCCAAGACGGCGCCGTCGGAGGGCGCACACGGCGTCAGCCTGATCGTGGTGGAGCGCGGCACGCCCGGCTTCACCCGCGGCCGCCGGCTGGCCAAGGTGGGCCTGAAGGCCAACGACACGGCGGAGTTGTTCTTCGACGACTGCCGGGTACCGGCCGAGAACCTGCTCGGCACCGAGAACCACGGGTTCTACCAGCTGATGGCGAACCTGCCGCGGGAGCGGCTCGGCATCGCAGTCGCGGCCGTCGCCGCCGCCGAACGGATCCTGGCTCTCACGCTCGACTATGCCCGCTCCCGCGAGGCGTTCGGCCGGCCGATCGGGACGTTCCAGCACAACCGCTTCCTGCTCGCCGAGCTGGACACCGAGGTGACGATCGCCCGGACGTTCGTGAACCACTGCATCGCGGAGTTCAACGCCGGCCGGCTCACCGTGGTCGACGCCGCCAAGGCGAAGTGGTGGACCACCGAGCTGCAGAACCGGGTCGCGGACCGTTGTGTCCAGCTGCACGGCGGGTACGGCTACATGCTCGAGTACCCGGTCGCCAAGGCGTGGCTCAACAGCCGGGTGCAGACGATCTACGGCGGCACGACCGAGATCATGAAGGAGATCATCGGCCGCGGGCTGGGGCTGTGAAAGGCTAGCCCGATGGTGTCAGCCGCTACCGCTCCGTCCGTCGCCGTCGATTCGGCCGCCGTGCAGCGGCGTACGCTCCGGCTGCTGTTCGTGACCCAGATGCTCGGGGGCATCGGCATCGCGATCGGGCTGAGCGTCGGCGCGCTGCTCGCCGCCGACCTGGCCGGCGTCCGCGTGTCCGGGCTGGCCCAGAGCAGCTTCGTGGTCGGCGGTGCGTTGCTGACCGTACCGCTCGCCCGGCTCATGCAGGCCCGCGGCCGCCGGCCCGGCCTGTCCCTGGCGTTCCTGCTGGGTGCGATCGGCGCGGTCGGCGTGGTGGCCGCCACGGCGGCGAGGTCAGTGCCGCTGCTGTTCGCGGCGCTGTTCCTGTTCGGGGGCGCGAACACGGCCAACTACCAGGCGCGGTACGCCGCCGTGGACCTGGCCGCCCCGGATCGCCGCGGCCGGCAGCTCTCGTTCGTCGTGTGGGCGACTACGATCGGGGCGGTCGCCGGGCCGAACCTCGCGCCCGCGGCCGAGCGGGTCCTGGATCTGCCGCGGTATTCGGCTCCGTTCGCGTTCAGCGCGCTCGCGTTCGGGGTCGCGGGCGTCGCACTAGTCCTGTTCCTGCGGCCGGATCCGCTGCTGACTGCGCGTACCACATTTGCCGTGTCGTCGCCGGCGGCCTCCCGCGCAGGCCTGCGCGCGGCGTGGCGCGAGGTGATCGCGTCGCCGGCGGCGCGGCTCGGCATGGCCGCCGTGGCCATGGGGCACCTGGTCATGGTCGGGGTCATGTCGATGACGCCGGTGCACATCGGCGAGACGCACGAGGCGGACGTGCTGACGATCGTGGGCGTCGTGCTGAGCCTGCACATCGCCGGGATGTACGCGTTTTCGCCGGTGACCGGCTGGCTGACCGACCGGTTCGGCCGTCGCCCGGTGATCCTATGCGGGATCGCGCTGCTGGTCACCGCGTGTGCGATCGCTGGAACGTCCGGCCACGACACCCCGCGGCTGGCGATCGGCCTCGCCCTGCTCGGCATGGGCTGGTCGGGCACGATGGTGGCCGGCTCGACGCTGCTGTCGGAGTCGGTCGGGCTGGCGAACAAGCCGGCCGTGCAGGGCCTGTCGGACTTGGTGATGGGCCTGGCCGGGGCCGGCGCCGGTGCGCTGTCCGGCGTGGTGGTGGCATGGTCCGGGTACGCGACGCTGACCGCGCTCGCCGCCATCGCCACCGTGCCGCTGATAGCGCTGGCGTTGCGCCCGGTGCGCGTGCTGGCCGGGGAGAGCTGATCGTGCGGCTGACCGACTTCTGGGCCCGGCTGGAGCAGGTCTTCGGGGCCGAGTACGCGGCCAGCGTGGCGTCCGACCAGGTGATCCAGCAGCTGGGCGGGCGGACGATCCGGCAGGCGTTGGAGGCCGGCGAGAAGACGGCGGACGTCTGGCGAGCCGTCGTCGCGGCGTACCCGGAGCGGGTCCCGGCGCGGCTGCGGTGAGTCGTCGCCGCGCGGGCGAGCGCGCAAGATCCTCACGACTACCTGGAAGGTGGGGCCTCGAGGTGCGCGTGAGGCAGCAGTCTCCGTGCAGTTGAGTTGACCTTGCTGCTCCGCGTGTTGGTCCTTGCGTCGTACACCTGTTCGGCTATCGTCCACAGGGTTGGCGCTCATCCACAGGCGCGGCCTGGCGGCTGTTTTCTGTCGGACCCGGCGCCTAGCGTGTCCGCGTGACGAAACGACCCGCGAAATCGGCGAACGTAGGGGTGGCAGCCATGGCGGCAGGGCCGGATA
>DASXRC010000169.1:0-32474 GCA_036506795.1 Micromonosporaceae bacterium | reverse complement strand
GGCGCCGAGTGTGACGGGGACAAGGACTGGGATGGCCAGCATGTAAAGCAGGACGTGCTCGTGGCGCAGCGGCACCGATGCGGAGGTCGGCAACGCGAAGACCTGGACCAGCGGCTGGATGAGGAAGATCAGGGGGAGGATTGCGATGGCGAAGATGATGTTGGTGTTGCGCCGGTACTCGCTCATCTCCTTGCGGACGATTGCTAGGACGCGCCGCGCGTGCGGCCTCATCGCGGGTCCGCCTCGTGGTCCTGATCGATCAACGTCAGGTAGACGTCCTCGAGCGAATGGCGCGATGGGCTGATGGACAATACGTCCGCTCCCGCGTTCACCAGGGCTCGGGTGACACTCGGCGCCGCAACGGCGCCGTCGGACACGGCGAGGACGTACCCCGCCACACCGTCCTGGTGCCAGCCATCGACGGCGGGGAGCCCCGAGAAGACGGAATCCGGGTCGAGGAGCGGCGCGACGGTCTTGATCATCAGCGCCCGCTCAAACTGCTGGTCGCGCAGGTCGTTGGGTCGACCGATGGTGCGCAACGTCGTGCTCAGAATCGCCACGCGGTCGCAGAGCCGCTCGGCCTCCTCCAGGCGATGCGTGGTCAGAAAGATGGTCGTACCGCGCTGGCGGAGCCCGTCGATCAAGTCATGCACGTCGCGCGCCGCGGCCGGATCCAGTCCCGCCGTCGGCTCGTCTAGGAACAGCACCTCTGGGTCGCTCAGAAGCGCTCTTGCCAGCGCCACCTGCTGCCGCAGGCCCTTAGACAACGTGCCGCAGGCGTCCCGTACCCGGCCCACCAGGTTTACCGCCCGCAACACCTGATCGATGCGATCCGACGCGTCAGGAACTTCGTACAGGTCCGCGAAACACCGCAAGTTCTCGCCGACACTCAGCCGCAGGTACACGCCCGGCGACTCGGGCATGATGGCGATCCTGCGGCGGATCTCCACCCCGTTCTCCGGCCTCAACGGGAGCCCGGCGACCGTCGCCGAGCCCGAAGTCGGCGCGAGGAGAGTGCCGAGCGTCCGCACCGTTGTTGTCTTCCCGGCACCGTTCGGCCCGAGGAAGCCGAACACCTCGCCATACCCGACGTCGAAAGACACGTCATCGAAGGCGACCCGGCCACCAAAGCGCTTGCCCAGACCGCGAACAGAGATCGCGGGGGCATTCCTCTTGCGGTCGGCTACTGCGGACGTTTCCTCGAGCACACGCAGCCTCCTCGCAGAGCCGATGAGCAACTTCCATTCTCTCCCCGAGGCTCAACTCGAGTGCTGCAGGTCCTTCGCGACGTGCAGGCAGGCGTCGACCAGGCCGAACAGGAAGCCAACACCTGCCGCCGCACTGAAGGTAGTGGCTCCGGCGCTTCTATGCCTGGGCTAGCGTCCACCTCATACGTACGCGAGGAGGGAACAATGCGCGCCGCCGTCTACCGCCGGCACGGACCGGCGGCCGAGGTGCTCGGGATCGAAGAGCTCGATACGCCGCAGCCGGGACCGGGCGAGGTGCGGGTCCGGATGGTGGTCTCAGGCGTGAACCCGACGGACTGGAAATCCCGCCGGGGAACGGGAACGCGGCCTGTGGCGGGCGGGTTCCAGGTGCCCAACCAGGATGGCGCCGGCGAGATCGACGCAGTGGGACCGGGCGTCGACCCCGCACGCGTCGGCGAATGGGTCTGGGTCTACTTCGCCGCCTGGCACCGGCAGTACGGCACGGCGGCGGAGTACACGGTCGTGCCCGAGCATCGGGCGGTCCGGCTTCCGGAACGCGCCGGCCTGGACCTCGGCGCGAGCCTAGGCATCCCGGCGATGACCGCTCACCGGTGCGTGTTCGTCGATGGGCCAGTCGACGGGCGTTCCGTTCTCGTCGCCGGCGGTGCGGGCGCGGTCGGGCACTTCGCGATCGAGCTCGCCCGCGCGGCCGGCGCCACGGTGATCGCGACGGTGAGCTCCGACGAGAAGGCGGCGCTCGCCACGGCGGCCGGCGCCAGCCACGTGGTCAACTACCACGACAGCAACGCGGACGTGCAGATCCGGCACGCGGCGCCCAGTGGGGTGGACCGGGTCGTCGAGGTCGACCTCGCCGCTAACCTGGCGCTCGACCTGGCGGTCGCCGCGCCGGACGCCAGCATCGTCACGTACGCGGAACATCGGCGGGGACCGTCGCTGCCCGTCCGCGAGCTGATGACCCGCAACCTCACACTGCGGTTCGTGCTGATCTACACAGCGCCGGATCCGCAGGTGCGGCGGGCCGCGGACGACATAACCAGCGCACTGGAGGCGGACGTGTTGACGGAGCTACCGATCCACCGGTACCCGCTCGACGACATCGCAGCCGCGCACGACGCCGTCGAGGCAGGCGCGACTGGCAAGGTCGTTGTGGATATCGGATGACACCGTTCACGAACGACATGCTCGCCGCGTTCGCCGACCTGTCCACGCCGCTGGTGGCCGATGCCTGTGTCCGCGGCGATGTGCCGGTGCGCGCGGCACCGCCCGGCATCCGTGCGGTCGTGCCCGGCCAGCGAGTCGCGGGACGCGCGTTGCCGGCAAGGCACTACGGAAGCGTCGACGTGTTCCTGGAGGCGATCGGCCGGGCCAAGCCTGGTGATTTGCTGGTCATCGACAACGGTGGGCGGTTGGACGAGGCCTGCGTAGGTGACCTCACGGCTCTGGAGGCCGCGGCGGCCGGGTTGGCGGGTCTGGTGGTGTGGGGGCTGCATCGCGACACGCCCGAGCTGGCGGAGATCGGCCTTCCGGTGTTCAGCTACGGCAGCTACCCACCCGGGCCGAACCGGCTGGACGAGCGCGAGCCCGAGGCCCTGGCCGCCGCCCGGTTCGGTACGGAGCTGGTCAGCGGCGACGACATCGTCTTCGGCGATGACGATGGCGTGTTGTTCGTCGCGGCGGAACACGCCGAGGGGGTGCTCGGGACGGCGTACCAAATCTGGCAAACCGAACGCGCACAGGCCGCCAGGATCAGGGCGGGTCACACGCTGCGGCAGCAGACGGCGTTCGACGATTACCTGGCGCGGCGCGATGCCGACCCGTCGTACACCTTCAGGCGACATCTCCGGCACATCGGCGGAGCCATCGAGGAGTGATCGAGTAGGTTCAACCTGAGCGGTCGTACGGTTGACGGAATGGACGACGCGGGGCTGAGCCGTCGCCGGCTGCTGCAGGGCGTCGGCCTGGCTGCGGTGGCGACCGGCTTGGCCGGCTGCCGCTCGCCGTCTTCGCCGTCCCCATCTCCCTCGTCTCCGATGCCCTCGCCGTCGATTGCGGCGCGCCCGTCCGGTCCCGCGGCGCCCTCGCCACAGACGAACGAGGCCGCGCTGCGTCGCAAGATCGCCAGCATGCTTGTGGTCGGGTTCCGCGGGCAGCGCGTGGACGCCGGGCACTGGATCATGCGGGCGATCACTCGGCTGGGGCTGGGCGGCGTCATCCTGTTCGACCGCGATCAGCTGACGGGTGCGCGACGCAACATCACATCGCCGGACCAGGTCACCACGCTCATCCGCACCCTGCGCAACGCCTCGACCGGGCGGCTGATCGTCTCCATCGATCAGGAGGGCGGCGCCGTGGCCAGGCTCAACCCGGACGACGGCTTCCCGGCCACGCGGTCGGAGGCCGACGTCGGAGCGACCAACTCCCCCACCGGCACCCGTGCCTGGGCGGGCGGCATGGCACGCACGCTCGCCTCGATCGGCGTCGGACTCAACTTCGCGCCGGTCGTCGATCTGAATGTCAACCGCACCAACCCGGCCATCGGCGCGCTGGGGCGGAGCTTCTCGGCCAGCTCCGACGTCGTCGTCGCCAACGCGGCCGAGGAGGTCCGGGAGCATCGAGCGGCCGCGGTGCGGACGGTGCTCAAGCACTTCCCTGGCTTCGGCAGCGCGACCGGCAACACCGACTTCGGTGTCGTCGATGTCAGCGCCACCTGGCGACCGACCGAGCTCGAGCCGTTTCGGAGGTTGATCGCCGCCGGAGCCACCGATGCGGTGATGGTGGCCCATCTCCTCAACCGCCAGCTCGATCCCGCGCGACCGGCGTCCCTCTCCCACGCTGTCGTTCAGGATCTGCTCCGCGGCCGGCTCGGGTGGCACGGGGCAGTTGTCAGCGACGACATGCAGGCGGCCGCGATATCCAAGCGGTACGGACGCGACGAGGCGGTCACGTTGGCGCTGCAGGCCGGGGTCGACATGCTGGTGTTCGCCAACCAGCAGGTCTACGACGAACACGTCGTGGACGACACCGTCGCCGTCGTCGTGGACCTGGTCCGCAGGGGCCGGATCAGCGAGGCGCAGATCGACAGATCCATCGCCCGCATCGACAGGCTGCGCCCGGGCAGCTGATCCCCGCGCGTACGGCTGCGCTGGGGTCGTTGTGGCCAACTAGGGTCGGGTGGTGCTCGCCCTGACGACAACCTCGGCCGCCCCACACGTTGTCCTTACAGATGTTCCAGATCCCACGCCGCTGCCCGACCAGGCACTCGTTCGGATGCGTGCGTTCTCGCTCAACCGAGGCGAGGTGACCCGGCTGCCGGACCTGCCCGAGGGATCGACCACCGGCTGGGATGTGGTCGGGGTCGTGGAACGGGTCGCTGCCGACGGCAGTGGCCCTGCGGCTGGTACGCGGGTGGTCGGTCTGGTCAAGGCCGGTGCTTGGGCACAACTCGCGGCGGTGCCAACCGACCGGCTCGCGCACGTTCCCGATAGCGTCTCCGACGCCCAAGCCGCCACGCTTCCCACCGCCGGAATGACGGCCCTGCGGTCGCTGGAGGTTGCGGGGCTACTGCTCGGCAAGCCGGTCCTGGTCACGGGTGCGACCGGTGGGGTCGGCCGGTTCGCGATTCAGCTCGCGCACGCCAGCGGCGCGCATGTCACCGCGTTGGTCCGCGACGCCGCCGCGTCGCGCGAGCTGCTGCGCCGGCTCGGCGCGAGTGGTGTGGTAGAGGACCTCGATGGAGACTTCGACGTCGTCCTCGACGGTGTCGGCGGGACCACGTTTGGACTCGCCATCGAGCATGTCGCTCCGCGTGGTGTCGTCGTGAACATCGCGACACAGGACGACGAGGAGACGGTCACCTTTCGCGCGAAGCGTTTCGACCGTGCCCACGGCGCGAGGATCCATATGTTGGATCTGTTCGACGAGCTCCGCCGGCACGCCAGCGCGATCAGCGACCTCACCCGCCTGTGCCGGTTGATTACCGATGGGCGACTGGACGGTCAGGTCGAGATGGAGGGATCATGGCGCCAACCAGCACCGGCCCTCGAGGCCCTGCTGCACCGCCGCATCGGCGGGAAGGCAGTGCTCCACGTCGACTAGGTGTGCCGGGGGTTACCGCATGCGAATACTGCTATGGCACGGCTACCTGCTCGGCGGCACGGGATCGAACGTCTATACCCGGTCGCTCGCGCGCGCGTGGAGTGGCCAAGGCCACGACGTGACGGTCTTCTCCCAGGAGCCCCATCCGGAACTCTTCGACATCGGTGCCGCCACCGCGATACGGCCGGATATCGACGGCCCGTTGCCGGTGTTTGTGCTCGACCACTACGACGGGCTTGAGGCCCGTCTGTTGCAGGATCTTACGGAGGCAGAGCGCAACCACTTCGTGGCGCGCAACGTCGCGGCGCTCCGCGAGCACCTCCCGGCGGATCTCGTATTTGCGAATCACGTGTTGATGGGCGGGCCGGTCGGCGCCGCCAGTGGCGTCCGCTACGCGGTGAAGGCGCATGGGTCCGAGTTGGAGTATTCGATGCGCGGTCGTGCCGAACTCGCGCGTCTTGGGCACAAGGCGCTCGTCGGCGCGGCGGCGACCTACGTCGGGTCCGCACACGTCGGCGAGGTCCTCCGCGAGGTCTGTGGCCCCGTTCCGCGCGTGCGGGAGGTGCCTCCCGGCGTCGACACCGACGAGTGGCGGCCGCAGCCGCGCGCCGAGGCCCTCGCGGCGCTCGTGGCGGAGGCGCAGCGTGACCCGCCCAATCCGGGCAACCTACCGGAGCGTCAACCGGATGACGGTAATGCCGAGCGTCTGGCAGCATTCCTCGCCGACGATGAGCCCACTGTCGTCTACTTTGGAAAGTTGTCATACAACAAGGGCGTACACCTGTTGATGGAGGCCCTGTCCGGCGTCGACGCGCGAGCCGTGATCGTCGGGTTCGGCGAGAGCCGCGGCACGCTCGAGGCGTCCGCCCCACCGCGAACCCTGTTCACCGGCCCGCTCGAGCACCGTCACCTCGTCCACCTGTTGCCGCTGGCCAGTGTCAGCGTCGTACCGTCGATCTTCCCGGAGGCGTTCGGGATGGTCGCCGCCGAGGCCGCTGCCGCCGGAACACCACCGCTGGTGGCGCGCCACTCCGGACTCAGGGAGGTGGCGGAGCGGTTGGCCGCGGCTTACCCGTCGGAGTTGGCGCATCTCACGGCCTTTGCACCAGGCGATGCGCTCGATCTCCGATCAAAGCTCGACGCCCTGCTGCGTCTGTCGCCGTCCGAGCGCCGTCGCCTCGGCATGGCAGCCCGACGGGTCGTCATGGAGCGTTGGAGCTGGTCCGCCGTCACCAAACAACTGCTCGACCAACTCGATCTTGGAGAGTTTCCGTTACGGCGTAACGGAAACTCTCCAAGATCTACCGGATCCTGATCGCGCGGCGGGCCGGATCGCGCAGGGTCAGGACGAGCACCACCGATGCGACGGCCAGGACGACGGCCCAGCGGACGTGCGCCTCCACCCAGCCGCCGCCGGGTGGCGCGAACATCGCCCACCGCGGCGGCAGAAGCGCGGCGAACCCTGCCGTCCCCAGGACGGCCGGCCCCGCCGCGAGGCCGGCGTCGCGCGGGTCCCACCAGCGTGCGATGCCGCTGGCTACGGCCAGCCCGAACGTGCTCAACGCCGCACACTCCAGCGTTAGCCCGGCGGCAGAGTGTCCGGGACGTACCCAGAGCAGGGCGGCTGCCCAGGGCGCCGCAACGGCCACGACCGCGAGGCAACACCGGACGCCGACGCGCCACGCCAGCGGCACCGGGACCGCCGCGAGCACGTTCGCTGCGGCATCGTCGAGCAGGCCGACCACGCTCGTCACGAGCAGCACCGCGACGACCCGCAGCAGAGCGGCAGCGCCCCTCGCGTCGTGCACGTCGTCGGCCTTCCAGACGAGCACCGCGGCACTGATCAACCAGCCGGCGAGGACCGGGTGCCACCAGATCGCCCGCGGCAGCACCCCGGCAGCAACCAGCTCACGCAGGACGCGGCGCCTCGGTCCGGTCACCGCATCTGCGCCCAGCAGGCGGCGAGCGTCCCGACCAACAACACGGTTCCGAGCGCGAGCAGCGGACGCCGGTACGACGCGTGCCGCAGCAGCGCGGCGACGGCGGCGAGCAGAGCGAGCCCAAGCAGGTAGACCGCGTGCCACAGTGGAGATCCCGCGGCCAGCTGCGCGTCGTGGTAGTAGCCCGACGACATCGTCCACGGCGCGGTCCACTGGAGGTCACCGCGATCCATCATGGCCACCACCCAAGCGAGGACCGCGAAACCGACGATCGCCGGCGAGCCACGCCACGGCAGCCAGCGGTCCGTAGCGATACCGAGCAGGCCGCCGCCCAGCGTGCACAGCGGTATCACCGCCAGCTCGGCCGGGCCCTGCGCGTACTCCAGGGTGCTGCCGTTGTGCTCGACGAGCCAGAGCATCACGGCGAACCCGGTGGCCAGCGTGGCCGGTAGGAGGACGCCGAGGCAGATCGCGAGGGTACGAGCCTGCGCAGCGGTCGGCGTCGCGGCGAGCTGAGACTCCGCGTGAGCACGACGAGCGCTGGACGCGATCAGGTTGGCGGCGAAGAACGTGGCGGGTCCGAGCCACAGCAGCCCGAGGGTCACCAGGAGGTCGCGCACCGAATCGCGCGACGGCGGCCAGAGGCTTGTGGTCGCCTGGACGCCGACCAGCACGACGAAGTACAGGAGCAGCACCGCGTACACGGGGTGGCGGATGATCCGCGACGCCTCTCGCCTGGCGAGTGTCCCGACGGCGGCGCCGGCCGGGACCTGACCGAGCACGTTTGCCGTCATGAGGTCACCGCCACTTCCTTGTCTCCGATCAGCAGGAGGTAGGCATCCTCCAGCGTCGGCGCTACCGACTCCGCCCCGACCGGGGCGTCGCCGACGTTCCGTACGAGCCCGTCCCCGTTGCGCCAGGCCAGGTGCGCGCCGGCACCGCGTGTGGTGTCGAGCCAAACCCGGCCGGCCGCGCGCTCGATCAGGGCGGCGGGTGTGCCGGCGAAGCGGACGCGGCCGGCGTTCAGCACAACGACCTTGTGACAGATCGCCGCGACGTCCTCGGTCTGATGGGTGGAGAGGACGACGGTGCGATCCTCGCCGATCCGCGACACTATTTCCCGGAACCGCAGTCGCAGTTCGGGGTCGAGGCCGGCGGTGGGCTCGTCCAGGACGACGAGATCGGGATCGCCAAGGAGCGCTTGTGCGAGCGCTACCCGGCGTCGCATTCCGCCGGAGAGCGCGCGGATCCGCTTCCCGCTGACCGACGTGAGCCCGACGAGATCGACCACGCGGCGCACCTCGTCGTGCCGTGCTCGCCGGTCGGTGAGTTCCTTGAGGATGGCCACGTAATCGACGAACTCGAAGACGGTCATACCGCGGTGGAAGCCCGGCTCCTGTGGCAGGTAGCCAAGGCGTCGCCGGACCGCGAGCCGCCCGGATGGCGTGGCCGGGTCGTATCCGAGCAGCCGGAGCCGCCCACTGTCCGGCGCGAGCACGGTCGCCATCATGCGCAGTAGCGTCGTCTTTCCGGCCCCGTTCGGACCGAGCAAGCCGGTGACGCCGCGGCCGGCGAAGAAGTCGGCGCCGGCGACGGCGGTCGTGCGCCGGAACGTCTTGGTGACATCCTCGATCAGGACGGAGCCCATCACACACCTCCAAGCCTTGTTGCGTACCGGTTCCGGTCCGCGGCGAGTACGAGCAGCGAGGCCACCGCGACGACCAGGCAGGCGAGCTGGCCGACCACCCCGAATACGGCGAAGGGCCCGACCTGTAGGTAGCCGAACACGACCGCGGCCGTCCACCCGGCGGTGACGCCGCTGGCGGCGTACGCGGTGTCAACGCGGCGGCCAAGCGCGAGCGTTAGCGACGTGAGCGCCAGCGCCGGCAGCAGCCACGCCGCCGCCGTCAAGGCCCGCTGCGGCAGCAGCAGGCCCGCGGCGAAGGCCGCGACGCACGTCACGGCCGTGACCGCCGCCGAGCGCAGAAGCAGCAGCCGGAACTGGGAGTACGGTGCCGCCAACCCGATCTCGTACGCGGGGTCCAGGCCACCGTGGAATGCCACCGCGACACCGGCCACCGGCAGGACCGGGGCGACGATGAGGAAGAGCAGCGTGCCGCGATCGTGGCCCCCGGAGGTCGCGGCCGCGAACCCGGCGAAGGCCAGGGTGGCGGCCATGGCGAGTAGCCACGAGGCACGCAGCGACGGCGTCGCGGCGAGTAGCCTCGCGGTGTCCTCCGGAATCCTGGCCAGCCGCAGCAGTCGCTCGACCACGCCCGGCCGCGGCGCGTCAACCCGCTCCACGACCCCGTCCCACAGCCGCTCCAGGCGGTCGACGTCAACGGCCGGCTTGAGCCGCGCTCGGCATTCCGCGCAGGAGATGAGATGCGCCTCCACCGAGGCGCCGAACGCGAGTTGCCCCTGGCCGCGGGCGTACCGCTCGAGGGCATCATCATCGACGTGCCACCCCGTCATGACAGCTCCTCCCTGAGGATGGCGCGGGCGCGCATCATCCGGGTCTTGACGGTGCCCGTGGGGATGGAAAGCAACTTGGCGGCCTCCCGTGTGGTGAGCCCGTCCAGGACGGTCGCCTGCACCACCGCCCGAAGCTCCGGTGAGAGCCGGTCGAGCGCGCCACCAAGATCACCGAACTCGACGCCGAGCAGCACCTGCTCCTCGGCCGAGATCGCCACCTCGTCGTGGCCACCTAGTACCAACAGGTCGGGTGGGCGGCGGCGTAGCCGGTCGAGCAGCCGGTGCACGCCGATTCCCCAGATCCACGCGCCGACCTCGCCCCGGCCGGACCAGCGCTTCGCGTTGCGCCACACTCCGACGAACGTGTCCTGCACGACCTCGTCCACCAGGGACCGGTCGGCGCACCGGCGCGACAACCTGACCAGCAGCCACGGCGCGTGCCGCACGTACAGGGTCTCCAGCGCCGTGCGATCGCCATCCCCCGTCGCCACAAGGAGCTCGGCGTCCGTGCGCTCGTCCCGATCGTCGTACATGGCTACAACGTCACGCCACGATGGACGCCGTCACGGATCTTGTCCATCAGACTCCCCAGTCTCGGTGCCTTCCTACCCTCCCTGTCGTCAAGTCTGAGCCGACCGGTTCATCGCCAGGTTCGCGGCCGATGCCTCGGTCAACCTAGAGGTCGGCCAGGCGGCGGCGGAGAAACTCCCGTTCCGGCTCGTTGCCGACTAGGTCCAGGGCCTGGCGGTACGCCCGCGCCGCCTCCGCTCGGCGGCCGAGTCGGCGCAGCAGGTCGGCGCGTGCCGCGGGAAGCAGGTGGTACCCGGCCAGCCGCGGCTCGGCCCCCAGCTCGTCGAGCAGCGCGAGGCCCGCCTCGGGGCCGTCGACCATCGCGACGGCCACCGCGCGGTTGAGGTCAACCAACGGGGAAGGCGCCACGGTACGAAGCACGTCGTACAGCGACACGATCTGCGGCCAGTCAGTGGTCGCGACGGTGGCGGCCTCGTCGTGCACGGCGGCGATCGCGGCCTGCAACGCGTACGGGCCGGGCGAGCCACCGGACAGCGCCTCGACCACCAGCCGCCGCCCTTCCGAGATCTTGTCCGCGTCCCATCGTGACCGGTCCTGGTCGTCGAGCAGCACCAGGCGGCCCTGGACGTCGACCCGAGCCGGCCGTCGGGCGTCGATGAGCAGCATCAACGCAAGCAGGCCGGCAACCTCACGCTCGGCGGGCAGCAGCGGGCGCAGGATCCGGCCGAGCCGGATCGCCTCGTCGGTGAGGTCGCCGCGGACGAGGGCGGCGCCGCTCGTCGCGGCGTACCCCTCGGTAAAGATCAGGTAGATCACGCGCAGCACCGCCGGCAGCCGCTCGGGCAGCTCGCCGGCCTCCGGCACCCGGAACGGGATGCGGGCCTGGCGGATCTTGCGCTTCGCCCGGACCAGCCGCTGAGCCATCGTCGCAGTCGGTACGAGGAACGCCCGCGCCGCCTCGGGTGTCGTTAGCCCCGCCAGGCAACACAGCGTCAGCGCGGTCTGCGCCTCCAGCGCGAGTGCCGGATGGCAGCAGGTGAAGAACAATCTCAGCCGCTCATCCGGCTCCTCATCGGCGTTACCCCACGCCGGATCCGGGGCAGGGAGCAGCGCCTGGCGGCGGTCGGCCTCCACCTGAAGCAGCGCGAGCTTCGCCGCGAGCACCTTGTCGCGGCGGAGGATGTCGACCGCCCGGCGGCGGGCCACCGTGAGCAGCCACGCCGCCGGACGGTTCGGCACCCCCTCGTTGGGCCAGCGCTGCACCGCGGTGGCCACCGCGTCGGCAGCGACCTCCTCGGCCAGATCGAGGTCGCCCAGGATGCGGACCAGCGTCGCCAGTAGGCGCCCCCACTCCTCGCGGAAGACCGCCTCGACGGGATCGACCGCCGCGCCCATCGTGGGTGAGATCCTATTTGGACGGAGCCTCGAACTCCATGATCGGGCGCACCTCTACCGAGCCGTACTTGGCGCCCGGGCAGCGGGCCGCCCAGTCCAGCGCGGCGTCGAGATCCGGCACGTCGAGCAGGTAGAAGCCACCCAGGACCTCGCGGGTCTCGGCGAACGGCCCGTCGGTGACGACCCGTTCGGTGTCCTTGACCCGCACGGTCGTGGCCGTGCTGCTGTCCTGGAGAGCCTCACTGGCCTGCTTGACGCCGGCCGAGCTGACCGCGTCCTCGTACGCCCAGTACTCGTTCATGATCTGCTCCGTCGTGGCCGGGTCCGGAGCCGTGTTGGACTCCTCACCGTAGATCAACAACAGGTATCGCATCGCTGCCTCCAACCTCTCCGGCGGTCGCCGATCGCGACCACTACCATCCTGATGACGAACGGGTGGCTGGCAATCGACACCTGGGCGCAGAGAATTTCCGGTCGGGCCGCGCGCCGCCCGTCACCGCGTCGCGGCGTCCGACTCCGCTACGCGCGGAAGACGAGAGTGGTCAGCCCGACGATCCACCCGACGAACAGGCCGTAGAGGGCGCCGTCGCCCGCGGCGTTCAGCGCGCCGACGAGCGTGGCGTTGACATTGACGAATGCGGCTATCAGGCCCGCGACGGCGGCGGCGAAGATGTACGCACCCCATCCGCCGAGGATCGCTCCGGTGACGCCCCGCACGCCGAACCCGGCAGTGACCGACAGCAGGGACAGGAACAGGGCAGTGAGCACCACCAGGAGCAGCGCCTTCAGATCCGTGGCGAGCAGGCTACGGAGCGACTCGTTCGAGTCGAACGACCACGCCGGCCAGCCGAGCCGACGCAGGAACAGGCCGCCGGCATCGTTGGTGCTCGTGTGTTTCTCCGCCCAGTCCCGGTAGGCGGAGTTGCCGAAGGCAAGCACCAAGACCAGCGCCACGATGGTGCCGGCACCGGTCACCGTGCGAAAACGCGGAGGGGACACGGTGGTAGTCATGCAGACATCATCAAGCCCGGCGTCGATGTTCACAATCGGACGCGTCGATCGTCGACTGCTGCCCCTACTTCCCCCCGGTCGGCGCGATCGACAGTTCCACGTCGTCACCGAGCGAGGCACCGGCCGCTTGCAACGCGGCACGGCTCACGCCCACACACAGTCCGCCACCGGCGACCAGCATCGTGCTTCCGGTGAACGGTGCGCCGTCGAGCGTGCCGGTTACACGCACCTGGCGGCGCCCGCCGAGCTTGTCCACCATTTCCGCCGGCACGTCAACCACCCCAAGCCCACCCGGCTTGTCCTCGCGCCACCGGCGAACCTTTCCGCTGAACACCACCGCCATGATGCGCTCCTTCGTCCGCGCAACACCCCGTGTTCGAACGATCAGTATTTCACCGCGTGCCTGCTCACGCCCCACCGTCGACGACGTGCGGCGATCCTCAACGGTCTATGCCGGCGTACGTTCGCCGGTATCAAATCAATCGAGTTGGCCGAGGTCTCGAAGGAGGCGCCATGGATATCCGGTGGATCACCAAAGCCGGCGCGGAACCGTTGTCAGGGGATGCGGTCAGCGAGGTCGCGTCCCGAGACGACGGCGTTCTGTGGGTGCACGTCGACCACACCGATCCGGACGGGATGACGCTGCTCTCGAACCTGATCCCGGTTCGGCCGCCGGACGTGCGGGCGTGTCACACCCGGTCCCCCGTCCCGGCCCTGCGCGCGTACGGGGACCACTTCTTCAGCGCAATGAACGGGTTGGCCCGCGGCACCGACGGACGGTTGCACTTCATCCCCGTGATGATGTTCATCAGACCTCCTGTGGTCGTTACCGTGGCCGGACCACGACACGAGGCACTGACCGACGCGGCCGGCCGTCGGGACCTCGACGCCGTCCGAGAGCGGCTCGACGCGGCGGAGCTCCGCCCGCGGTCGGTGTTCGAACTCGGTGGCGCGATCCGCATCGAGATGCTGGAGTCCCAGGAGGATCTCGTGGCGTCCGCCGCCCGACGCGTCGCGGCACTCGAGCTCAGCGTCATGCAGCGCGATCCGGTCCACGCCGAGGCACTGCTGGAGGACCTGTTCGGCCTACGACATGACCTTCAGACGATCCACACGAACGCAGCGCACACGCACGAGCTGTACGCGCATCTCAGTGATCAGGTCGACGCAGACCCGGGTGTGTTGGCGCTGGATCCCAAGGTTTTGATCGGCCTTCGGCAGACGTACGGTCACCTCAGGAACAAGACCGATCTTGAGCGGGACTACCTCCAGGAGGTCCTCGACATGTTCCAGACCCGGGTGTCGACGGAGCTGAACCGGTTCGTCCGCAAGATAACCGCGTTCGGCACGATCGGAATCGCCTGGACCGTCATCGCCGGAATCTACGGCATGAACTTCGTACACATGCCAGAGCTGAACTGGCGGTTCGGCTACCTGGCCGCCCTGACTCTCATGGCGGGAGTGGGAGCGGTGCTCGGAGTGCTCTTCCGTCGCCGAGGCTGGCTCTGACCGCGCGCCCAGACAGATTGGGCCTTCACCGTGTCGCTTTCGGGCCTCGCGGTTCGACGTACTGGTAGAGGGTTCGACGTACTGGTAGAGACAGTGAGCCCCGGCGAGGAGGTCCGATCATGTACCACATCTCGATCCCAGCCGTTCGATCGGAGGCGCTGTTCGCTTCGGTCCTGCAGCCGTCCGATCGGCCGGACCTGCGGCAGATCCAGGACGCCATCGCCCGGGCCGTGCGAGAGTTCGGCGTTCGCGGGTGCGCCGAGCGCATGGCCGAGGAGTTCGGTGACCACCCGGAGGCCGCGGTCGCCCGGATGCATTGGGCTCGCGGCCTGGTTGATGATGCGTTCGTGGGCGTGCGGGCCACGACCATCGACAGCCGCGGATCCGACCCGCTCTCGCCGGCCAACGTGGCCCGCGCCGCGTAACCAGCGGCCGCCGTCCGCCCGCGCCGTCGACGACCAGGTTGTACGGTGTGGCCAAGAGGAGGGGCGGAGATGGGCCACGTGACCGGGATCGAGCCGACCGCTCAGCTCGTCGGGGAGTTCAGCGACCCGAATGCCGCGGCGCTGCCGTGGTCCGAGGTCGTCAACGTGCTCGAGTCGTCGGAGATGTTCTGGCTGTCGACGGTCCGACGCGCGGGCCGTCCACACGTGGCCCCGCTGCCTGCGATGTGGTTGGACGGCAAGCTCCACTTCTGCACCGGCGCCCACGAGCAGAAGGCGAAGAACATCGAGGCAAACCCCCACTGCGCGCTCACCACCGGAACCAACTCGTACCGCTCCGGCCTCGACGTCGTGGTCGAAGGCACGGCCGAACGGGTCACCGACAACCGCACGCTCGCACGCCTCGCGCAGATGTGGAAGGACAAGATCGACTGGACGTTCGAGGTCGGCGACGGCGTCTTCCTCGACGCCGCGGCACCGGGACACTCGGCGCTCGTCTTCGCGGTTACCCCGTCGAAGATCCTGGCGTTCGGCAAGGACCCGTATAGCCAGACGCGCTACACCATGTGACAGCACGGCCGCTCGGCGAATCCGTGACGCGCCGCGTGATCGCGGGGCTTCCTATCCATTCGTACGCGTGGAAGGATCACGGCCGATCCCATCGTGCGGGACAAGGAGTCGTCATGGCTGTTACCGCTGTACGTGGCCAGCTGGCGAATAACGCGGTTGGTCTGCGTGAGGTCCTGTTTCAGTCCATCACCCACATGGCGCCGGGCGCCGCTGTCGCGTTCTCCATCATCGTCGGAGCGGGTTTCGCCGGCGGCGCACTTCCGCTGTCGGTGCTGCTGGCGCTCGTCGGCTGCCTGTTCGTCGCCGTCTCAATAGGACAGTTGGCCAAGCAGCTGCCGTCGGCGGCCGGCTTCGCGGCGTACGCGGCGAAGGGCCTGCACCCGGGCGTCGGCTTCCTGGTCGCCTGGGGCTATGCCCTGGCCGAGGCGCTGGTCGCCCCTCTCCTCTACTTGGTTTTCGGCCACGTGGTCGCCGGCACGCTCAACGCCGAGTACGGCTGGAAGTACGAAACCTGGTGGCCCATCGCGACGGTCGCCGCGGCCGTCCTCGTACTGCTGCTCGGCTGGTTCGGCATTCGCGTCAGCGCGGTCGCCGGCACCATCCTCGGCCTGTTCGAGATCGTGGTGTTCGCCGCACTAGCCGTCTGGATGATCGTGAAGGCCGGTGACAACAACACCCTGTCGGTGTTCTGGACGGGCCAAGCCAACTCGCCCGACTTCGGCGGCTGGAACGGCGTCATCGCGGGCTCGGTGTTCACCATCCTCGCGTTCATCGGCTTTGAGGCCGCCGCGCCGCTGGCGGAAGAGGCCAGAAACCCACGCCGCACCGTCCAGGTGGCGGTGGTGGCATCGGCCGCCCTGATAGGCCTGTTCTACATACTCACGACGTACGCCGCGGCAGTGTTCTTCGGTCCCGACCGGTTCACCGAATTCGCTGGGTTCGGCGACGGCAACCCTTGGCAACAGTTGGCACGCGACGTCTGGGGCAGTTCCTGGGTGCTCATCTTCGCCGCCATCGTGATCTCCGCAATCGCGAACTCGAACGCTGGCGCCAATGCGACCACTCGGACCTGGTACGCGCTCGGCCGGGCTCGACTCCTCACGTCGATGCTGACCGAGACTCATCCGCGGTGGCGCTCGCCGTACGTCGGTGTCCTCCTGCAGTTCGCCATCGCCCTGGCGGTCGCCCTGCCCGTCGGAATGATCTACGGCCCGTACCCGGTTGCCTTCGGGCTGGTGGGCACGATGGTCACCATCGTGGTCATCCTCATCTACATCGTGCTCAACGTCGCCTGCATCGGCTTCTACGTGCGACACCGTCGGGATGAGTTCAACCCGTTCTGGCACCTCATCGTTCCCGTGCTCGGCGTACTCGCCTTCGTACCGGCCATCCTGACGGCCCTTGGCATCGAAGTGTTCAACTTCATCACGGCGCTGACGTGGCCGTTCAGTCTCGCCGGGCCGGTGGTGGCCGGATGGCTCGGACTCGGGCTGATCTACCTGCTGTATCTGGCCTCGACCGGCCGCCGGGATCCCATCGCCGCCCTGGGCGAGCTCCACGGACCCGACGAGGCGCCGGACGCGGCGACCGTAAGGCCGCCCGAGCCACGGATCCCGGCGGCGGCAGTGCCGGCAACCGACGCGTCAAACGACACCTGACCTAGACGTCGCTCCTATCGGCCCGACCGCTCGAGCGCATAGGCCCGGATCCGGGCAGGACGGAGGCATCCGGTGACCACTACGAAACACCGATTGACTCGGGTCGGGAACCGGATCGGCGTGTGGATGTACCGGGCCCTCGACGGGCGACTCTCCAGCGGCAGCGCGAAGGCCCAGGTGCTGATGATCACGACACCGGGCCGCCGGACCGGCATCCCGCGCTCGACGTGCGTCCGCTACGTCGACACGGTCGACGGGTTCGTCGTGTGGGGCACCGCCTCCGGGTCACCGCACGACCCGGACTGGTTCCGCAACCTGCGCCAGGCACGGGTGGCCGACGTGCGCGTTAGGGCCAAGCGCCTACAGGTCCGGCCCCGTGAACTGGCGGGGCCGGAGCGCGACGCCATGTGGAACGACGTCGTGCTGGTGCAGGCACCCGAGGTGGAGAAGTACGCGCGACGAGCGGGTCGAACCATCCCGGTTGCCGTCCTCGAGCCGGTTCAGGGTCGAACGACCTAGTCGCGTTCGGTCGAGCAGCGCGGTGAGCTGACGACACCCCTCATACGACGAACCGCGGCCGGTACGTCAGCGTTTGGAGGGTGCCGCGGCACGCGCAGCCACGGCCGGCGAACTCACCCGCTCGGCCAGGAAGTCCTCCCAAGTCCGGCGACCTACCGCCCGGTCCGGGGCCAGGTTCGCGCCGGCCCGGAAGGCGCGGGCGGCCTTGCCGGGGAGCCGGACGGGCACAATCGGCCGGTGCTTGCCGGTGGCGCGCAGGTATCCGCGGACCAGCTCGGCCATCGGGTACACCTGCGGCCCGGCGATGTCCGGCACCAGGCCGGCCGGCGTGCCGAGTGCAAGCTCCACGAGCCGTGCCGCCACGTCCCCGGTGTCCACCGGCTGGAACCGGAATCCGGACGGGACCGGTATCACTGGCAGCTTGGCCATCTGCCGCACCGTCATCAGCGTCAGGTCGTAGAACTGCGTGGCGCGCAGCGTCGTCCACGGCACGCCGGAGTCGGCCACGACCCGCTCGGCGGCGAGCTTGGACTCGAAGTAGCCGAACATCGCGCGGTCGATGCCGCTGGCGACCGGAACCCGGTCGGCCCCGACGACCGAGATGTACACCAGGTGCTGCGCGCCGGCGCGCGAGGCGGCGCGGACCAGGTGCTCTGCCTTGTCCCCGTCGCCCTTGGCGGTGCCTGCGAGGTGCACGATGACCTCGATTCCGTCCACGGCGGCCTCGATGCCCTCGCCGGTGGACAGATCACCGGCCACGAACTCGATGCCGTCCCCGCCCTCGCGGCTGTGCCGGCTGAGCACGCGGACGTCGTACCCGGCGTCTCGCAGCCGTGGGACGACGAGGCGACCCAACGTGCCCGTGCCACCGGTGACCAACATGGGTGCCCGTGAGCGTTCGATCGATGCCATGGGTGGTTCCTCCTGTTTCCGATGAATGGCCTTTCCTTACTCCTAAGCTAAGAGTGGAGCCTACACTCCTAACCTAGGAGCTAAGCTTCTTATGGTCAAGCAATGCTCCTTGATCAGGACCCAAAGAGTGGTAGGTTTGATACATGCCCGGTCTTCGCAGCTATGGCGATCAATGCGGGGTGGCCCGCAGCCTCGACGTCATCGGTGAGCGGTGGGCGCTGCTCATCGTGCGCGAACTGCTGCTCGGCCCGAAGCGGTTCAACGACCTGCTCGCCGGCCTGGCCGGCGCCAGCCCGAATGTGATCAGCCAGCGGCTGCGGGAACTGGCTGGCCACGGAGTGATCCGCCAGCGTGACCTGGGCCCGCCCGCGCGCGTACGCCTCTATGAGCTGACCGACTGGGGCCGCGAGCTTGAGCCCGTGGTCCTTCACCTCGGTCAGTGGGGAATCCGTGCCCCGCTGCCGGAAGGCGCCGACGTGGGTATGGATTCCTTGCTGCTCGCCATCAAGGCGAACGTCGACCCGGCCCGCGTCGCCGGCCGGTACGAGCTCCGAATCCGCGCCGACACGTTCACTGTGGACACCACGACCGGCTCCGCCGAGTTCCGGCGCGGAACGGCGGATGAGCCCGACGCCACCGTCACCACCGATGCCGGCACATTCCGCGCGGTGTGCTTCGGGCAGCGTTCCGTCGGTGCCGCCATCGAGTCCGGTGACCTGCGCATCGAGGGGGATCGAAAGGCGAAGGGCCGCGTCACGAACCTGCTACAGACGCTGACCGCATCGGCTCAGCTCGGCTGATCGCGACCAGGGCCAACGGCCAACCCGCGTTCGGCTTCTACGCCTTGAGCAGCGACGTGGGCGAGATCGCGGTGAGTACTACGGAACCTGAAGAGCCGCTGCAGGTCCCGTAGCGCTCCTGCCGATCTCCGTGCCAAGGCCTCACGCGCGCAGTCGGCTTGCGGCCTTGACGAACTCCGTGGTGAAGGTCTGCTCGGGATTCGCGCGGGTGTTTCGTAGTTAGTCCGACTCGGGCAGCGCCCGCCTCGGGACGAAATGCAGCAGATTGGCCGGGCCGTCGGCGGTAAGGACCCGGACTGAGGTCAGGCCCGGCGCCGGCGCGCTCAGGTCCACCTCTGTCGGCTGGGTGATCAGATGCCGCAGGACGGTCGGCGGGTTGTCGCCACTCAGATCCACGGTGACGACCACGACGTCATCCCTCGGGTCGTAGGTCGACGCCAAGAACGGCTTGCGTTCGACTTCGAACTGGTCGCCGATGGTTTGGTCCACGATCTCAATCGTGATCAGCGTGCCTTCCTGGTCTTGGGTCAGGCCGTCGAAGAACGTCGGCCAGGCGTCGCGATCAATTCCCTGAGTATCGGTCATGATCAGCTCCCTAATGTCCGAGAATCGGCGTTCCCGCCGATGGGTCGTCGAAACGTGGCGGCGCCCACGACGCCGACGCCGAGCCACGCGATCTCGCCGGGGTTTCTGGCGCCCGTCGGTGCCCGACGCGTCCATCGAGCGTGCGAAAGACGTACCGCCTGTCCACTGGGCTGAGTCTGGTGGTTGTGCGATCTGGTCGACCGGTACCGCTTCACGCCGCGACCGGTGCCCGGGCGGCCATCAGCATTCTCTCATCGCCGACTCACGACCGGCGTGCGCCTGGCGGATCGGGCCCTCGTCGAGCTGCTGGCCTGGCCGGAGTTTGCGATCATCCTCGCGTGGCTGTTCGCATTCTCAGCAGGTCCGACGTGATCGTGCATAGCGGTCGCGTTCACCGTGATCGATGGGGAGTCGACGTGGCTGGAGGGCGTGACGCTGATCGCCCTCTACGCCATCATCGCCACGACGTTCTGGTGGGCTAACGCCGTCGACGTCGGCCGGGCGTGAGCCGCCATCCGAGTTGACGGCGTTATATGGTTGATGAATTATTGACTCAATGCCTGCTGAGCTATCTGACCTCGAGTCGCGGGCTCGGGTTCACGCCGCGCTCGGTGATCCGGCCCGGCTCGCAATCGTCGACCGTCTTGCGGTCAGCGACGCGTCGCCGGGCGAGATCGCACGTCTGCTCGATGTGCCGACGAATCTCGTGGCGCACCATCTCGGCGTGCTGGAAGCCGCCGGGCTGATCAGACGCAGCCGCTCAGAAGGTGACCGTCGCCGAAGCTACCTACATCTCGTGTCGGAGGCAGCCACCGGTCTGGTGAACCCCCGCCTGGTGCCACCGGCCCGGGTGGTGTTCGTCTGCACGCACAACTCGGCCCGGTCCCAACTGGCCGCGGCGTTGCTTGCTGCCCGGTCCCCGGTCGAGGCGACGTCGGCCGGAACGGAACCCGCCGAGCGCATCCATCCGAGAGCGGTCACCGTCGGCCGACGGCACCGGCTCCGTCTCGGTCCCGCCCGCCCGGTGCACATCGCCGATGTCGTCCGCCCGGACGACCTGGTCGTCTCGGTGTGCGACACCGCGCACGAGCATCTCACCACCGCCGGCCAATGGCTGCACTGGTCGATACCCGACCCTGCCCGCGTCGATACCGACGCGGCGTTCGAAGCCGCCTACGCGGAAATCTCTGACCGCATGGATCGATTCGTGCCCGTCCTGAGCGGAGGCTCCTCATGACCGACATCGCTGCCGACCACCGCGACGACCTGTCGGTCGATCAACAACTCGCGTTGCGTACCGCCGCCGCCCGGTTGGCGGAGGAGTTCGCCGGCGTGTTCGGGCCGGAGACGATCGAGCGGTTCCTGCATACCAGTTACGACCAGTTCGCCGTCAGGTCCAGCGTGCCTCACTTCCTTCCGCTGCTGGCAGAACGCTTCGCCCGGCAACAGCTGACCGCCCTCGCGAAGGTCGAGGGGCTCAGCCATGACGGCCGACCCACGGTGCTGTTCCTGTGCGTGCACAACGCCGGCCGCAGCCAGATGGCGTTGGGCTTCTTCCAGCATCTTGCCGGGGACCGCGCCCTGGCATGGTCGGGTGGATCCGAACCGGGCCTCGAAATCAACCCGGCCGCCATCGAGGCCATGCGCGAACGCGGCATCGACATCTCGGCGGAGTACCCCAAGCCGTGGACCGACGAGGTGGTTAGGGCCGCCGACGTGGTGGTCACCATGGGCTGCGGGGATGCCTGCCCGATCTTTCCCGGCAAGCGGTACGAGGACTGGATCCTCGACGACCCGGCCGGCATGACCGTCGACAACGTCCGCCCGGTTCGCGATGAGATCGAGCGTCGGGTACGGCGGCTGCTCGGGCAGCTGGACGTCGGGGTGGCTGCGCGCTGATCGAACCGCCTGATATCGCCCGACGCGCGCCAGCGGAGGCGCCAGCTGGTTAGGCCGCCGGCTTACGGGCCCGAACGATGGCGGAATGCATGCCGTCGGCGACCGCGTGGGTTGGCGTGATCTCGATATCCACGAACCCCGCGTCGGCCAACCCCCGCTCGTACTCGACGAATGACAACGCCCCGGCGACGCACCCGACCCAGCCGCCGCGCTCGGCGCGCTCCTCCGGGCTGAGGTGGTTCTCCGCCACCACGTCCGTGACTCCAACGCGGCCGCCGGGCCGGAGGATCCGGTGCGTCGAGGCGAACACCGCCGGCTTGTCCGTCGACAGGTTGATCACACAGTTCGAGATCACCACATCGACGCTGTCGGCGGGCAGCGGAATGTCCTCGATGTGCCCACGCAGGAACTCGACGTTCGTGGCGCCCGCCTCGGCCGCGTTACGCCGGGCGAGGTCGAGCATCTCGTCCGTCATGTCCAGCCCGTACGCCTTCCCGGTCGGGCCGACCCGCCGCGCCGACAGCAGCACATCGATACCGCCGCCGGACCCCAGGTCCAGCACGGTCTCGCCCGGGTTGAGGTCGGCCACCATGAGCGGGTTCCCACAACCCAGACTCGCCTCCACCGCAGCGGCGGGCAGCCCGGCCCGGTCGGCGGCTGCGTACAGGGTCGACCCGAACCCCTCCTCGGCCACAGCGGCGGTCGGACCACAGCAGCCGTCGGCCGCCGGGCCACAACAGCCGCCGCTCGCCGTGCCCTCCAATACGTTGATCGCCGCCGCGGCGTACCGCTTTCGCACCTGGTCGCGTGTGACCGTCGGCTCCTGGCCAAGCTCGTCCCGGGCCATGGCAGTCCTCCTCGCATTTGTTTTGATAGCTGTCTAGACAGACACTTGCACGCTGTCTCGACAGTTGTCAAGCTAGATGGGTGCCTAAACAACTTTCTATCACGGACGTCACCGCAGGCACCTGCTGCGCGCCCATCGTGGACGAGGCGCTAACCGAATCCGACGCCATTGGCCTGGCCAAGGGCTTCAAGGCCCTCGGCGATCCGACCCGGCTTCGCCTGCTCTCGCTCATCGCCGCCCGGGCCGACGACGAGGTGTGCGTGTGCGACCTTACCGATGCGTTCGAGGTCACCGGGCCGACCATCTCGCACCACCTCAGAGTGCTCCGCGAGGCCGGGCTGATCGACTGCGAACGCCGAGGAACCTGGGTCTACTACTGGATCATCCCGTCGGCACTCGCCCCGCTGTCGCAACTACTCGACACATCGACGCTCGACACATCCATGCTCTCCGCCGCGAACGCGTCTTAGCACCACTCGGGCTTGGTAGGGCGACCGCAACGGCCCCAAGTTTGGTCCTCTGGTGGTCGGGGTAGCCCCGGGGCGGCGCCCGGACGGTGTCGGTCGGGATCGATGCTGCGACGGGTCGCTGGGGTATCGCGGTGCGGCGTGGAATCATCCGTCGTAGATGGTGAGGAGGGCCGTTGGCAGCAGCCGCGTGCTGGCCGGGCGCCGATTCGGCACCGACCCGAGGAACGGAGCAGGGCGAGCCGCTGGCTTGCCGCCAAGACCGCGGTCGAATCGGGCGCTAGTCGGCATGACCGCCCAGCGGCTCCTGCATGGTCGATACCAAGCCGAACGACTTCTCGGCAGCGGAGGGATGGCCGCCGTTTGGCGCGGTCGCGACCTGCGGCTCGACCGGCCGGTCGCGATCAAGGAGCTGACCGGGGAGGGACCGAGCCAACCGGCGGCGCTCGAACGGTTCCAACGGGAGGCTCGCGCCGTGGCGCGACTGTCCCACCCGAACGTTGTCTCGGTGTACGACTACGGCGTTCAGGACGGCAATCCGTTCCTGGTCATGGAGCTGGTGGACGGTCCCACCGTCGAGACGCTGCTGGACGACGGTCCGCTGCCGCTGGTCGACGCCCTCGCGGTCGCGTCGCAGACGTGCGATGGCCTCGACGCCGCCCACCGCGCCGGCATCATCCACCGCGACATCAAGCCGACCAACCTGATCCTCACCCCATCCGGCGTCGTGAAGATCTGCGACTTCGGGGTCGTTCGACTGTTAGATATGGCCGGGCAAGCCAAACTGACCGCCACGGCGGATGCGATGGGCAGCCCGATGTACATGGCACCCGAGCAGATCACCGGGGACCGGGTCGATGACCGCACCGACCTGTACGCATTGGGCTGCACCTTGTACGCGATGCTCGCCGGTAATCCGCCATTCTGTTCCGGCGGCCCGCTCAGCGTGGTGCATCAGCATGTCCACAAGACACCAGAGCCGTTGCGCGACCGGCGCCCCGAGATACCGCCTGAGGTGGATGCCCTTGTCGGCGAGCTGCTGGCCAAGGCGCCCGATCAGCGGCCGCCCCACGCCGCCGCCGTCCGGGCCCGGATTGCAGCGATCGCAGAACGCGTGACAATGGATGCCGCCCCGTCGACTATCCGCCGGTCGGCCGTCCCCCAGCCGGTAGCCTCGGCGCCGCCAACGGATACCGCGCGCACGGCGGAGATGCCAACGGCGAAGCTGCGCACACCTCGGCGATGGCGGCAACCGGCCGCCGGAGCCGCGCTGGCAGCCGCGCTGCTGACAATGATGATCCTGGTGCTGCTCGCCCTGAAATCGCCCACCGAGACAACGGCCAACGCGCCGGCCACCCCCACCAATCCCGACGTGGCGACCACGTCACTGGGCACAATCGCCTCACCCGACGCCAGCGCGTCACCGGCTGCGACGCCTTCCGCTGCGCCAGCGACTACCGGTGCGGCGCCAACCCGTACCCGGACCACGCCACCACCGGCGACCGATCCAATCGTTGCCCTGCGCGTCACCATCCAGCAGCAGGTCAACGCCGGGAACCTCAACGGGGATACGGCACGGGATCTGAACCACATGGTCGACGACCTCGCCAAGGCGATCGCCAACGACAACCCGGACGACGAAGCGAAGAAACTCAAGGCACTGCGCGACAAGCTGACCAGCTTGTACAAGGAAGGCAAGCTGAGCGCCGACGGCTACCGCACGCTGAACCGCGGCCTCGACCAAGTCGCCGTCACGTTGAAGTAGCGACGCAGGTTGTCGTCCTTCCGTCGTTGTCGACCGGTCTCCGTCCCAGCACACTCGTGGGCATGGCCGCGCAGGCGTGAAGGAAACCACGGCACGGCGCGCTGGCACGATCACCGCATCAATTGGATGGGCCAGACCCGTCCGCCCTCGGTGGCCGCCGACCCCTCGCATCCCGAGCTCGCCGAACGGTCACGACGAGCCGGCAGAGGACGAGGATCTCCGGCGGGCGATCAGCACAACGGCCGCTGCGGCGGCGGCCACCGCGGCGGCCGCGCCGATCAGCCATCCGATCGGGCTCGCCGAGTTGTTGTCGGCGGCCTGCTCCGTCGACGGACTCGCAGCCACCGCGGGCGACGAGGCAGCCGCGGGCGGGGTCGTCGACGGAGAGGGTGTGGCGGTGGCGGCCGCCGGGCGCAGGCTGACGACCGGGGCCGGATTGTCCGGGGTGGGTGCGGTCGCGCTGGGCACCTCGATCCACCGGTCCACGTGCCCGTCGCTGTAGGTGACCAGAGTCTTGAACACCAGCACCGTCGCGCTTTGCGGAAGCTGGGCGATCCGGGTGACGACCCTGGCGTCCGTGCCGACCGGAAGGGTCTTGCCGCCGATCGCGTACCCATCCGCGGTCGGCTTGAGCGTCCAGCCGGCCGGCGCCGCCACCACGCTGATCTGACTGGCCGTGATCCCGGCCGGCAGCACCACCCACAGCAAGGCGATCCCGGCGCTGTCCGACTCGGCCTCCGCGGTCATCGTCATCCTGACGTTGACCGCGCCGGCCTGCGGATTGTCGATCTCGACCTCGGTATGGGCCTGCGCGGCGGTCCCGACGCCCAGGATGGCCGCGGCGGCCATCGTGGCGATGATTCCGGCGCGAGCGGCAGCTCGCCTCAACGAGACTCCCCCTTCCAATGCGGACCATCCCGGAGCGGTTAGTCGGACCAGCCACCGCCCGGTCGAACCCCCCGGGCAGCCGAGACCATACCGACATCCGAACGCACGCCGTGGCCTCCCCGCGGCGGCGCCTGGCCCCGCCGATCTTGCAGTTCTGGTGGGTGGGTCACCCCGGTTTGTAGCCCTTGTAAGGCGCCATAACTGCAAGATCGCGACGGAGGCCGAGGGCTCAGCCGCCCAGTAGCGACACCAGACATTCAGACCGCCGGGCACGAGGCGAGGCACAGCACGGGCTGAGTCACTTGGCGGCGGCCACCGCGGCGGTGATGGCGGCCGCAGTCGGCTCGGTCTGCGTGCCGCCGACGTAGACCGTTGGCGTGCCGGTGACGCCGCGCTCGCTGGCCGCATCGGTGACGTGCTGGGTCCACGTGCGGTAGTCGCCGTCGCGGACGCACTTGGCGAACGCCGGATCGACCAGACCGACCGAGCCACCCACCTGGATCAGTTCGTCGTCGCTCAGGCCAGGCCCGCCCTCGGCGGGCTGCCGGGCGTACAGGGCCTGGATGTACGGGGCCACCCTGCCGCCGTCCGCGGCGCAGGCCGCGGACGCCGAGGACCGCGTCGAGTACTGGTTGGTGGAGGCTGGGTCCAGGAACGCCACCGGGTGGTACACCAGCGAGACCTTCTTGTCGGCAACGAGCTGGTCCAGCGTCGGCCCGGCCGCGGTCTCGAACTCCTTACAGTGCGGGCACATGAAGTCCAGGTAGATGTCCACGGTCACCGGACCGGAGCCGACGACCAGGCCGGTCCCGTCCGCACTGGCATGGGCCGGCGTCTTGTACGCCGACGAACTCTGCGAAGCGTAGACGCCCCAGCCGATCAGGCCGGCGATCAGCAGCACCGCGACCGCGATCGCCGTGGTCCACATCGCCCGGCGGCGCCGGGCCTCCCTGGCCAGCTGCTCCCGGACGACCCGCTTGGCCTGTTTTTGCTGCACTCGGTTGCTCACACTCGCTCCACGGCCGAATCGACAGACATCCGCGTGAGGGGATAAACGATCAGGAAGGCCGACAGGGCGAGGAACCCGAGGTCGCGGGCGATCTCCGGGCCGTAGCTGGGGCTCTGTCCGGCCGCCAGCTGACCGCCGCTACCGAAGCAGCCACAGTCGATTGCGAGGCCGCGCGCCCACGCCGACGAGATGCCCGCGACGAACACGACCAACAGGCCCGCGGAGACGGCGGCGGCCACGCGGGTGGCCAACCCGATCAGCAGCAGTACCCCGAGAGCGAGCTCCACGAACGGCAGCGCCGCGCCCACGACCCGCGCCACGTCGTACGGCATGAGTCGGTACGCGTTGACCGCTCGCCCGGCCCCGGCCAGGTCGGTTGCCTTGGCCGCTCCCGCGATGAGCCAGACGGCCGCGAGCCCCAACCGCGCCACGGTGCCGGCCCACGGCTGGATCGTGCGCCAGCGAGCCGCCCGTGTCCGGGGGTGCTCCGTCGTTCCCACGCTCATTGGTCGGCAGTCCCCCGTCTGCTGTCACGGTGCGCAGGGGTCACGGCATGAAAGGGTACGCGCGGACTCTGTGACGATGCGGAATCTACTGGATCACTACCCGCCGGGCTACCTCCACCGATCTACCGAGGGCGCGGAGGCATACCTAGAGCTATGATGCATTGCACTTCTAGGGGTTAGAGAGGCGATGCACGTTACGAAGGATCTGGTAGCGGCGTCGGCGACGCCGATGGTGCTGGGCATTCTCGCCCTGGGCGAGAGCTACGGGTACGCGATCCTCAAGCAGGTCAACGACGTGTCCGGCGGCGAGCTGGCATGGACCGACGGCCTGCTTTACCCACTGCTGCACCGGCTGGAGCGGCTCGGCCACATCGAATCGAGCTGGCGTACCTCGCCCGGCGGCCGCCGGCGCAAGTACTACCGGATCACCGGTCAGGGACGCGCCGAACTGGCCGAACAACGGCGCCAGTGGGCGGCCGTTGTCGGCGCACTCAAGAACATCTGGCAGACCACTGGCGAGCCGCCACCGGCCGTGGCGCTACCGCTGGAAGCGTGACATGACCATCGACAGCGACATGGATCTGGAGACGCAGGTCGCCGAGTGGCGCACCTATATGCGGCGCCATCGCGCCGTAGACGGTGCCGACGTCGACGAGCTGGAGGATCATCTTCGGGCCACGGTGGCGGACCTGGTCGAAGCCGGCCTGCGGCCGGACGAGGCATTCCTGGTCGCCGTGAAGCGGATCGGCAACCTCGACGACCTTTCCCGTGAGTTCGCCCGGGTCCACTCCGAAAGGTTGTGGAAACAACTTGTGCTGGCCGGGGGCCAGGAGGCACCCGCACCGGCGGGCTCCCGCCGCGACCTGCTGGTCGTGGTCGGCTGCGCGACGGCCGCCGCGATCGGCATCAAGGTACCGGAGCTGTTCGGCCTCGACCTCGCCAACGACGACGGGTTTTACCAACGCAACTTCGCCCTTTTCGCGCTGGTGCCGATGGCGGCATACTTCACGTTCCGCCGCCGCGTCGGAGCCGCCGTCATCGGCGTACTGCTGGCGCTGTTCGCGCTCGGCGGCGTCGGCGCCAACGCCTACCCGTTGGCGGAGGACTCGCAGAGCATCGTGATCACCGCGATACACCTGCCGCTGGCGCTGTGGCTGGTGGTGGGGGTGGCCTACGTCGGCGGTGACTGGCTGTCCGACCGCAGGTGGATGGACTTTATCCGGTTCACCGGCGAATGGCTGATCTACTTCGTGCTCATCACGCTGGGCGCCAGCATCCTCGTCGCCGTGACGGTCGGTGCCTTCGGCGCAATCGGCATCGATGTCACAGACTTCATCGATTCCTGGCTGCTGCCGTGCGGCAGCATGGCCGCGGTCGTCGTCGTCGCCTGGCTCGTGGAAGCCAAGCAGAGTGTCATCGAGAACATGGCGCCGGTACTGACCCGCGTGTTCACCCCGCTGTTCGCCGCCGCCCTGCTCGCGTTCCTTGCGGCCGCACTCTGGAGCGGCAACGTTATCGACGTCGAGCGCGATGTGCTGATCCTGTTCGACCTGTTGCTGGTGGTCGTGCTCGGACTGATGCTGTACGCGATTTCCGCCCGTGACCCAACCGCCCGTCCGGCGTTCTTCGACTGGTTGCAGCTCGCGCTCGCGATCAGCGCGTCGCTCATCGATGTCCTGGTGCTGCTGGCCGTTACGGACCGCATCTCGGAGTGGGGCACCACACCGAACAAGGCGGCCGCACTGGGCGAGAACGTCATCCTCCTCGCCAACCTCGCCTGGACGGCGTTCCTGCTCGCGGACTTCGTACGGCACCGGCGTCCCTTCGAACACCTGGAGCGCTGGCAGACTCGCTACATCGCCGTGTACGCCGCATGGGCCTGGATCGTCGTTCTTGCCTTTCCGCCGGTGTTCAGCTTCTCCTAGCTGTCAGCTGAGCGCGACCGTCTGCGCGTATCCGTCCGCGCCGCAGGCCCGGCTGGGTCAGACTGGGAACATGGCAAGCGAAGATTTCCACACAGAGGCTGCCGAGGGACAGCGCGATCGGCGCTTCCACGGCGGCGCTCCTGGGCGGCTCGACGACGAGGAGCTCGAGCGACGGACCGAGGCGGAGCGCGTCGAGGCGGGCGTTGAGCCGTATGACCCCGACGACGTGCCACCGGCAGCGGACGCCGCCGTCCCGTCCGACATCACCGAGACCGACGAGTTCCAAGGCATCGAGGACGTCGCGGCCCGGCAGGAGGACGAACTCGAGAACGTTCCGCTCAGCGACGAGAACCCCTTCCCGCCGACGCGCTACGAGGAGGAGTAGCGCCCGCCCCCGGTGAGAACCGCGGCGCGATGTCCGGCCACGCCGCGCGCCGGCCACGCGTGGGACAGGATGCTTCTCGTGACGGATGCGGTGGTCTTCGACCTCGATGGAGTGATCCTTGACTCCGAGCCGGTCTGGGAGCAGGTGCGCCGGGGCTATGTGGCAGGGCACGGCGGCCGCTGGCTGCCGGACACCCAGCGCCGACTGATGGGCATGAACACGGCCGAGTGGGCCGGCTACCTCAGCCACGATCTCGGCGTGCAGCGCACACCCGAACAGGTGGCGGCGGACGTGGTCGAGCAGATGGTGGAGCGCTACACGCAGCGGGTCCCGCTGATCCCCGGCGCCGACCGCCGGGTGCGGGACCTGGCCGCGGTGTGGCGGCTCGGCCTGGCCAGCTCGTCACCGCCCCGGCTGATCGAGGCGGCACTGGTCGCGACCGGGCTGGCGGACGCGTTCGCGGTGCACCTATCCGCAGACCAGGTGGCCCGGGGCAAGCCGGCGCCGGATGTGTACCAAGCCGTCGCGTCGCGTCTGGGGCTCTCCACCGCGAACTGCGTCGCGGTGGAAGATTCATCCAATGGGGTACGCGCGGCGGCCGCCGCCGGCATGTCCGTGGTGGCCCTGCCCCACCCGCGCTACCCACTAGATCCGGACGCCCGCGACCGCACCGCCGTGGTGCTGCCGGACATCGCCGAACTGACCCCGCAAGTGGTCCGCTCGCTTCCGGCCAACCATCCCGTTAGGTTCCGGCGGCCGCCTCGCGGACCAGCCGGATAGCGTCGGCGACTCCGGAGCGCCACGGTGGTCCGTGACCGGGCAGCACCCAGGTCGCCGGCACGTTCTCCAGCTTCGCAAGCGACGCGAGCGCCACCGGCGGCTCGAGGGTGAACGGTGCGGGGCGCGGGCCTCGCTCTCCGGTCAACACGTTCCTCGTGGTCAGCGCGTCCCCAACGAACAACGCGTCCACGGCGGCCACATGCACGGCGACGCTTCCGGGCGTGTGGCCGGGAACGTGGATGACCCGCGGAGAGCCGGGCAGGTCGAGCGTCGTCTCGTCGGTGAATGTCGCGACCTCGGTAACCGGCGGGATCCGAAGACCGCCCCGCCGCGCGCTGTACCAAAGGAAGCTCAGCAGGGCGCCCACCTTGATCGGTCGCCAGCCGGAGTTCGGCTTCTTGACCTCGCCGCGGGCACGGGCGGCGTCGAGCTCGTGCACGTGGACCGGGACGCCCGTGACCTTCCTGAGCCGCTCCGCGAAGCCGATGTGATCGGTGTCGCCGTGGGTCAGCACGACGCCTCTCACGTCGCCGAGCGATCGACCCATGCTGGCGAGCTCCGCGACCAACTCCCGCCACTGGCCCGGCAGGCCGGCGTCGACGACCGTGACGCCGGAGTCATCCTCGACAAGGTAGCTGTTGACAAGATCGGAGCCGACGCGGTGCAGACCGGGTGCGAGCTTCATCGAGCAACCCCCTGCCCGGTGTGGCTGGGACGCCGCGGGAACTGGTGCGCCGGGTCAGGCGGCCTGCTGAGCGTCTCGAGTTGGGTGGGCGCCGTCATGAACACAATCTAGTGCTCACCCTTGCCTGGTGGCGGCCCGGCGCTGTTCGAGCGGGTGCCCGGAACGCCGTTCACGGCCCGGCGAGGAACAACTCGACGACAGGCACCAGCACATCCGGGCGTCGCACAGGCAGCTCTATGGTCAACACGCCCGGGCCCTGGCCGCCGGCGTGGACCATCGAGGGCTCGACGTCCGAGGCGATGACCTCCGTGGGAATCTCCGAGGCGTCGTGCAGGAGCTGGGCGTACCGAACGCGTCCGGCCAGGCCGGGCAGGTGGACCTGGCCGAATGGCCAGGCGAACAGGTGCAGGTAGAGCCGGTCGCCGCGCTGGGTGTACCGGCAGTCGGGCGGCGGCCTATGGGTGCTGGCGGTGCACCCGTAGACAGAGCGGCCGTGCAGTTCCATCCACTCCCCGATGGCCGCGAGGATGGCCTCGGCCCGCGGCCCGAACGCGCCACGACCGTTCGGGCCGACGTTGAGCAGCATGTTGCCGTCCTTCGACACGCCGTCGACGAGCATGCGCACGAGCATGTCCGGCGGCTTGTAGTCGAGGTTGTCGCGGTCGTATCCCCAACTGCCGGTCAGCGTCTGGCAGGCCTCCCACGCGATCGGCACGCCTGCCCGCGTCAGCGGCGCGGACGGCTGGTACTGCTCGGGGGTGACGAAGTCGCCCGGCACGCCGAGCCGGTCGTTGACGAGCACGTCGGGCTGCAGCGCACGTACGAGTTTCAGGAGCTCTTCCGACCGCCAATCCTCGGGTCCCTTCCGCTCCGGCTCGGTGTGGTGGTACGTGAAGTCGAAGAAGAGGTAGTCGATCTTCCCATATCCGGTGAGCAGCTCGCGCACCTGACCGTGCAAATAGTCGGCGTACTCCGTCATGTTGCGGTGTTCGTCCCGCGACCGCCGGTCGTCGCGTTGCGGGTGGAAGTGGTCGATCGTGAATTGTGGATGGTGCCAGTCGATCAGCGAGTGGTAGAAGCCGACCCGTAGCCCCTCGCTGCGGAAAGCGTCGACGTACGCGGCGACCACGTCCCTCCCATGTGGAGTGTTCGTCACCTTGTAGTCGGTAAGCTGGGAGTCCCATAGGCAGAAGCCGTCGTGGTGCTTGGTTGTCAGCACCGCGTAGCGCATGCCGGCGCGCCTGGCGGAGCGTGCCCACTCGTGCGGGTCGTACAGGTCGGGATCGAAATGGTCGAAGTAGCGCCGATAGTCCTCGTCGGAAAGCCGCTCGCGGCTCTTCACCCATTCGTGCCGCGCCGGCAGCGCGTACAGCCCCCAGTGGATGAATAGACCGAATCGCGCCGCAACGAACCACGACATGTCAACAGTCCGTTCGCTCATGCGCGATACTGTGCACCAACCGTTTCGGCCTTGACAACACTCCTGCACCACGATCGCGCAGACGTGAGCGAGTTTGGTTGATACGATCCCGGGCATGCTTCCGCAGCGGCGATATGAGCTCATTGTTCGCAGCCTTCGGGCGGACGGCCCGACCGCGGTGGGCACGCTGGCCGAGCGGCTGGGGGTGAGCCCGGCGACGGTCCGC
>DASXRC010000168.1:0-58441 GCA_036506795.1 Micromonosporaceae bacterium | reverse complement strand
CCGCCACGGGTACGGCGAGCCGTAGTCGTACCGGACGTTGTAGAACTTGAAGGCCCGGGCGCCGAACTCGCCCACCTGGCGTTCCATCAGGTCGAGCGCCTTGCGCCCCTCCAGCGGGTTGACCGAGCCCCAGAAGATGGTTCGGTCCGGGTCCCGGCTTGCGAGCTCGGCGCAGCTCTCCCAGGGCGATAGCCCGTCGTGGTACAGGTCGGTCAGCGGCAGCGGCATGGCCACGAGCATGTCGGTGTCAGACTCGTCGTACACCATCTTGCGGATGTCGGAGACTGTCCACTGGCGTAAGAACTCCTCCGCAGGCAGCTTCGGTTGGTCATCCGGGGTCAGTGCCGTGTGAAATGCGTAGAGGTGATTGGAGAACATCTGTCCCGGCGCGCCGAACGCGTTCTTCTGCTCGAAGTTGAAGACGTGCGCCACGCAGTCGAATACGAAGACATCGTCGATCACGGCGGTCACTCCCTAGTAGTGGGGCGGGGGAGGTGGGCTGGTGGGTTGGCGGGCGGCGACGTAGGCGTCCCGGTCGGGCACCGCCGAGGGCGGTGGCAGGAAGTGCAGGAGCATTCTCGCCCGCGACGAAAGGCGGTCCGTCGTCCAGGCCTCGTCCCAGACGATCGCCACGTCCGCCTCGGTGATGCCCGGCTGGTCGAGGATCCGCTGCTCGACCTGGGTCAGGACGGTGGCCGCGAACGGGCACCATCCGCTGGTCAGCAGTAGCTCGACGGTGGCACGCCCGTGGTCGACCCGGACGGAGCGCACGAGCCCCATGTCCACAATGGAGATTCCCTTCTCGCGGCAGCAGGGGTCGTAGACGGCGTCCAGCGCGTCCCGCGCCCAGGTCGGTAGCTCGGACATACCGGTATCGTCGGCCGGCCGGCTACCGGGCGGGAAGTCGCCACTTTTCAAATGCTGACTGGCAGGGACATCCTTGCGGAATGGGGTCCGCGCCCTCCGACTTGATCCAGAGTGTGTCGCGCGCGCTGCGGGTGCTCGAGCAGGTGACCCAGGCGTCGCGGTCGCTCCCGGTGAAGGTCATCGCGCGACGCTGCGGGCTCAACCTGTCCACGGCGTACCACCTGACGCGCACCCTGTGCTACGAGGGCTACCTGGCCCGGCAGCCCGACGGCACCTATGGGCCGGGGCCGAAGGTGGCCGAGAGGTTCCACGAGCTGGTCGGCTCGCTGCACCGGCCACCCGCGGCGTCCGCCGTGCTGGGGCACCTCTCGGCGGCCTGTGGGCACACGGCCTACCTCGCCCGGTTCGCCACCGACCGCATGATCATCGTGCAAGCCGTCGAGGGGCCGCGGTCACCCTGGCTCGAAGACCTCCAGGTCGGGCTGGATGCCGCCGCCCACGCCACCGCGCTGGGCAAGTCGCTGCTGGCCACCCTCCCGCGCCGCACAGTGCGACGCGTGCTGGCCGCCCAGGGCATGCGGCCCTTTACGCGGCGTACGCCCACCGACGTCGCAACGATCGAGGGCGAGTTGCGCGGCGTCCGTCCGGGCGATGTGGTCATCGAGCGCGGAGAGTTCCGCGACGACGTCGCCTGCGCCAGCATCGTGACGCCCGCCGTGGACTCGACCGGGTGGTGGGCGATGGGGGTGTCGGCACGTGGGCTCGATCTTCCCGATCCCCTGATCGCCCATCTGCGGCGCGCCTCGGCGGACCTGGGCGCTCGGCCGGGCCAAGATGCGCAAACCGGTTGACCGAACGCGTGTGATCCGCGACGATTGAGACAAATGTCCGCGCAGCCCGCACCGGACTCGCTACCGGTGCTCACGGCGGGCGGGCACCTGCGACCGGCGGATGGTGCCTGCCTGATGGAGTACGTCTCCGTGCTGGCCGGCCTGCCATGGAGCGACCGGCCCCGCTGCACTGACCCGACACTCGCCGCCGTCGCGCGCATCGTCAACGACGAGCTGACCGACGCCGGCCGTCGGGATCTCGGTGTGCGCGCGGTCGATCTGATCGGGCGTACCGGCCCCCGCGGGCGGCTCGCCCCCCTCATCGTCGAGGGCTGCGCGCGGGTCGCGTTCGATCACCTGCCCCGCCGCGTACCAGTGCTGGATCGGCATCGGCGGCGTGCGGCCCGCCGGATCGCCGCGGACAGCGAACCGGGCGCGCGGCGACCGCTCCTGCCGGCCGCCCTGTACGCGCGCGGGCCCGCCCTGCACGCGATCACCGCGACGGCGCTGGCCCTGCGCGCGCTGCCCCCTGCCCGGCGTGATGCGGCGCTGCTCGCGGTGCTCGACGCCGCGATCTCGGCGGCGACGTCGGCCGCCTCGGCGACGTCGGCCGCCCGGGCGACGCCGGCCGCCGATCAGCCGGGCAGGTACACGATGGCCGAGGCGGTCGCGCCGACAAGGTCGCCCTCGCGCAGGCGCACCGGATAGGTCTCGTTGGTGAGCCAGCGCGGCAGCAGGTTGAAGTAGTACGGGCTGCCGAGCGTCTCGCTGGTCCCACCCGGTAGGGCGGACTCGGCCCGCATCCCGCCCGGAGCGGGCTGGGCGACGTACCGGCGCACCGGTCCGCCGCCGAACGTGAACGCGGCGGCCGAGTCGGCGCGGGCGCCGTGGCTGGACGCGTCGACGGTGTTGAACCCGCCGTCGGTCGGCACCCCGGCCAGGCCCGGCAGGGGTGCCGGGAACGCCCCACCGGCCGGCGGGATCGACCACGGCCCGTCCAGCACCGCGTCGAACGTGACCCGGTGCAGCCTGCCCCAGCGGTAGTCGTCCTGGTCGGTGGAGCCGCCGAACGCCTGGGCGAAGGCGGGTCCGGCGAGCCGGTCGAGCGCGTCGGCGACGCTCTGCAGCAGGAGCACGTCGCGCCGGTCGGCAGGGTCGGCGACCCCGGGCACCGCGTAGAAGTCGATGCCCGACAGCCCCACACCGTGTCGCTCGTTGAAGCGCACCAGCAGCGTCTTGAGCGCCTTCATCGCCTCGTCGCTGCCGGGCACGGGCACCGGGTACGGGGCCAGGTGGGCGTCGATGACGTTGCGGATGTACTGGCCGCGCCACACCGAGTAGATCGTGGCGGCGACGCTGTTCGTCACCTCCGACGTGGACGGCTCACCGCGCTCGCCGTTCACGTCGGCGGCGTCGTACCCCTCGGGGATTCCCGTCGGTGTGGTCCGATCCCAGGCCGCGAGCCGGCCGACGGCCTCGACCACCCGCGGGTCGCGGCCGAGCGCGGCCAGCGCCGGCGTGTCGCTGGTCGTGGCCCCCCGCAGCGCATCGACCAGGTACGGCGTGAAGAACTCCGCGTCGAGCAGCGTGACGTCGGCCTGCTGATCTTTGACGTCCCGGGTCGTTATGGCCCCCGCGGCCGTCGCGCCGCGCACCATCTCCGTGATTCGGCCGGCCCGGAAGCCGTCGTAGCCGACGTTGAGGTAGTAGATGCCGCCGGTGGGGCGCAGCTGGTTGAGGGGGTTGTTGTCTAGCGTGGTCCCGGCGGGGTCGTTGTTGGCGTTGATGAAGAAGCCGGCGGGCGGGTCGACGACGTGCGGCATCTCGGCCGGCGGCAGGATTTCGTACGGCACCGCCTGGCCCGGGTAGTGGTTGGCCGCCGGCAGCCACTCGTTGCCGCCGGTGCCGTCGCGCAGGAAGTACGGCGGGAGCCCGTGCACGGTGCCGGCCTCGAGGTCCTCGCGCAGCGGCATTTCGGCGCTGGTGAAGTACGCGATGTGCCCGTCGACGCCGGCGTACGCCCAGTTCTGGGAGCCGACATCGAAGAAGCTCAGCGCGTGCTGGAAGTCGGCGAGGCCGTCCGCCTGGTCGAAGAGCCGGAACGTGTCCAGCTCGCGAGTGGCGGAGAAACCGGTGTACTGGACCGACAACGCGGTGCCCGCCGCCAGGTCGGCACCGATGATGGGGCCGTTGTTGCGGCGTGGCACGACGAGGGTGCGGTCGGGGATGCCGGCCCCGGGCGGCACCGGCACGACGGCGTCCTGCTGGCCGGGCAGCAGCGCGTTGACCCGGAACAGCTCCGGGATCGCGACCACATGCTCCAGCCGGCCCTGGTACACAGTGGACAGGCCGCTGGGCGAGCTGGCGTCCGGGCGCAGCTGCTCGACGTACGTGTCGGTCACGTCCATCGGGTTCGTGGTGGCACCCCACGCGATGCGCCGGTTCTGGCCGAGAATGACGTACGGCGTGCCGGCAAAGCCCTCGCCCTGAACGTCGAACCCGGCGCCGCGCAGCGCGATCGGATAGAACGTCGAGGGCGTCACGAGCGACAGGTGCGGGTCGTTCGCGAGGATCGGCCGCCCGGTCGCGGTGTGCCGTCCGGCGATCGCCCACTCGTTGGAGCCCAGCGTGAAGCCTCGGTCGATCGCCTGGTCGAGGAACGGCACCTTCTCGGCCTTCGCCTGGTAGTTGCGGGCGAGCCTGATCGCGGGGGCGGGCAGGCGGCGCACCGCGGCGGAGCGCGAGCCGTGGGCCGCAGCGCCCGACAGCTCACGCGGCGCGGCGGTGGCGCCCATCGCGTCCGGCACCGTCGACGCCGAGCTGAACGGCTGGGTGCGGAACAGGTCCTCGGCGAACGCGGCGGCGCCGTCGAAGCCGGCGGCCGCACCGACCGCCTGGTAGGTCTGGGCAGTGACCGTTAGGTCGAGGTCGAGGTCGAAGGAGAGGCTGAACGCGATGGCCTTGGCGATCACCAGGCTGTCCACCGGGGTCCACGGGGCGATCTTCGACAGCCGCAGCGGCGCGTACTGTGCCGGTGGCGGATGGCCGGCGATCCAGGCGTTGACGCCGTCGGCGTACGCCTCGAGGGCCGCCCGTCCCTCGGGCGACTGCGCCGGCAGGCTGCGTTCGGCCGCGCGGCGCAGCCCGATCGTCCGCGTCTGCACGTCGCTCGGGAGTACACCCGACCCGAGCAGTTCGGCCAGCGTGCCGGACGCCTGTCGCCTCGTCACGTCCATCTGGAACATTCGGTCGCTCGCGTGCACCCACCCCTGCAGGAAGAACAGGTCGTGCGCGTTGCCAGCACGGATGTGCGCGATGCCGTCGACGTCGCGGACGACCGACGTCGAGGCGGTGAGACCGGGCAGCCGGACGGGTGCGTCGCCCGGCGCCTGCGCCGCGCTGGGGCCAGCGGCGACGACGAGGGCGGCAGGCAGGACGGCTGCGCAGAGCAGGGTGAGCAGCGGACGACGCATGGTTGGCTCCTGCCGGACCGGAGGGCGGGCGGTGCGACGTGGTGCTGCCCCGCAACCTACGGCCGTCTCGCCAGGTGGGCAACCGCTCAACACCCGGCCCCCACCGATCAAGCACTCTCCCGTCGATCATGGGCTAGTTGTCGTGAAACAGAGATCGACTCACGACCACAGCTCCTTGATCGACGCAACTCTCCCTGATCGGCTTGTTCCGCCGCCGGCACCGTTGCGACGATGGGCGGGTGCCGCACCTGTTGCCGCGCATCGATCCCGAGCCGCCGCCTGGCTACGTCGATTTCGTCGCCCGGCATCTCGAACCGCTCCGCCGCGATGCCGAGCGGGTCACCGGCGACGAGCGCGGCGCCGACTGGCTGTACCCCGAGGTGCTCATGGACGTGGCGACGCGCTGGCCGTGGTTCGAGCTGACGCGCAGGTGGCTGCGCCGGCCCCGAACCCCCGACACGTTCTTGCACCACGCCTTCGAGCGCCGGTTGCAGCAGTGGCACACCGAGCGGACCGGGTCGGTGGATGTCGAGGTGCGGCCGATCGACGTGTGGTCCGGCGACGTGGCGTACCGCCGGCCGCCGGATCCGCCCGAATGGTCCAGCGCCGCGGTGCGGCTCGCGCCGTTCCTCGCCGGCCGACGAACGGTCACGTTCTCACCGGTCGCCGAGGCGGCGATCGCCTGGTGGCACGCGTACGACACGTACCGCCGGCGGCTCCTCATCGGCGGCGTCACCGTCGCGGTCCTGGTGTTCGCGTTCCTGCTTCAGTTCACGGCCTGAGGGCGTTCCGCTCGCGCGGGCGGCGCGGCCTTACCAAAGCCGCAGCCAATTCAACGGGCACCTCGCGCGACCTCAAACGTGCCGGGCGCAAGCCACTGGACCCGTCATCGAGCCGACAGCGAGCAGGGCGCAGAAACGCTACGTTGATTCATCGGACTGTGCGCGCTCCTGTCGAGGATCGGCTCATCGAGAGAGAAGCAACCATGCGCGATGTAAAAGTATGGCGGCTTGCGGGCGTTGCCGCACTCGGTGCCGTTCTCGTCGATGTCGTGCTAATCGTCTCCGAGGGCTTGGAGAACACCTTCACCGTCAGTCGGTTGCCCGACCATTTAGCAGCGATCGCGGTGGGAGGTCTTCTGGGTTGGATGTACGAACTTCTCAGGGAGCTGAGCGCCGCGACGATGTCATCCCTGCGGGACATCTCGTCTCTGACGAACAAGATCAAGTATCAGGACGACGCGTTGTCGATGTTGACCACGTGCCCTCGTCACAACGAGGTCCTGAGCGAACTCATCGGCGCGTCCATGAGGGACAACTTCAGAAACGTCCCGTACGTGGGCGTAGGCGAGTACCTGCGCTTCCTGGGCAAGGCCATCGACCACAGCAACGGCTTCCAGGGCATTCAGAGAAAGCCTCTGAGCTGGTTCCGGGACACGTCAGCGAACAGCTACCTCGAAGGCCTGCGCGACCACCGAATGGCTTACAAAACTCGTATCTTCGTGATCGACGAGGCGGATGTGAGTCGGATGGAACAGGACCTTCAGGACCCAGAGATTCTCGCCTACTACTGGACGCACGGCGGCGAGGTCGACTCGTACTGGCTCTCGACGGAGCAGTTCAAGCAGTACTGCCCCCGGCTGGCGGTGCCTGACGACTTCGCCCTCTACGACGGCATGTTGTTGATTGCCTACGATACCGACCGCCAGATCCTGACCTTCAACCTCGTGGATGAGTCCAGTCACGAGCGCCAGATATTCGCGGCGCAACGGAACCTGGCCTCCCATGGCGTCGAGGCGTTCCGGAAAATTCCGCGTGAGGTCACCCGGTACGCCACACCCGCGTCGTGAGTGCGCCAATCCTTGCTCTCGAGTAGTCACACCTCACGGTCACCGCGCACGCCGATGAGCACGTGGTCACGGGTTCGCGTCCAGCGCCGGGAACCACCGGTCCAGGTATGCGACGAGACTGGTCAGATCCGTGCCGGCCGCCCGGTACCCGATGTACCCGTCGGGGCGTACGAGATAGTGGGCGCACCCGTCGGCGCGCACGCCGAGCCCGCGCAGCGCCGCGCCACCGGGGTCGTGCAGCACGCCAGGCTCCGCCGTGCGGGACAGCAGGTGTACGCGGAGCAGGTCCGCGAGTCGTTCGAGCCGGCCGGTCCGCCAGCCCGCGGACTGTCCACACAGGAGCAGATGCAGGCCTGGCCCGGCGAGCTCGCGCTGCAGCGACAGGGTCGCGCCGTCGCGGACGACGGGTGCGGTCGGAAGCCGGTCGCCGGCACGCGGCCCACCGGATGGCCGCGGTCGCCCCTCCTGGACGGCCGGGCTGTGACGGTACGCGATGTCGAGCTCCGCGAGCGTGCGGAACGCCCGGGCGCGGGCCGGTCCCAGCCGACCGGCCAGCGGCGCCAGCCGCGGCACTAGCTCGCGCCGGACGAGCCCGACGACGGGGTTCGTCGAGGTCGCGATCGTGAACGCCCGATCGGTGAACCGGACGACGAGGCGACCGACCGGCGCCCGCTCCGCGTCGTAGCTGTCGAGCAGCGCCGGGTCGGCGACGCCGCGCGCGACCAGCGCGAGCTTCCAGCCGAGGTACCATGAATCCTGGATGCCGGTGTTCATGCCCTGTGCGCCGGCCGGGCTGTGCACGTGCGCGGCGTCGCCCGCGACGAACGCCGAGCCCGCGCGGTAGGTGTCGACCTGCCTGTGGTGGATCTTGAAGTCGGTCAGCCACACCGGCTCGCGCAGTCGGACCGCCCCATCCGTGGCGTCGTCGACGAGGTTCTGTAGGTCGGCCAGCGTCGTGTCGTCGGTGTCGCCGCCCGGGCGCGGCCAGCCACCCGCCGGGCGCATCGCGATGATCCGCCAGTCGGTCGGGTCCCCGAGCGGGAAGAAGAACAGGATCGCGCGGTCGCCCAGGTAGGCGTGGGCGCGGCCGCCGGGCAGGCCGTCGACGTCCAGGTCGGCCAGCACGAACGCCTGCGGATACGTGCCGCCGCGGAACGCCATGCCCGCCTCCCGACGGACGGCGCTGTGCACCCCGTCGCAACCGACCACGAACCGGGCCCGGACCGTCTCGGCCGGACCGTCGCCGCGGCGCACCGTCGCCACCATCGCGCCACCGTCGGCGCGCAGCCCGGTCAGCTCGACGCCGCGCTCGACCGGCACACCGCGGCCCGCCAGGTGGTCGGCCAGTACCTGCTCGGTGACGGCCTGCGAGACGAACAACAGGTACGGGTAGTCGGTGTCCCGGGTCCCCGGGTCGAACAGCGGCAGCTCGACGGACCTCCGGCCCGCGTGCATGACGAACCGCGTCGCCGTGTTGCCGCGGCGTACCAGCTCGTCCGCCACCCCGGAGCCGGCCAGGACCTCCAGCGTGCGGGCCTGCACGGCGAGCGCCCGCGATTCGTGCACCCGGTCGAGGGCGCGGTCGACGATGCGCACCGAGACGCCGTGGGTGTGGGCCTGCGTGGCGAGGGCGAGGCCGGTCGGGCCGGCGCCCACCACGAGCACATCGACATCCATCCGCCCACCCTAGAGGCGAGCGGTCACGTGCGGCCGTCGCGCTCCTGGGCCTCGCGGAGCGCCTCGGCGTATGGCACCCAGTCCGCCAAGGTCACCGGCCAGCCCCGCTTGGTCAGCGTGGCCACCACCGCCGGGTCGTCGTCGATGACCGTGTCGATGCTGCCCCACTCGCCGATCCGGGACAGCTGCTCGGCCTTCCATAGCCGGGCCGGTCGGTGGTCGCCGGTCGGTCGCATCACGAGCGGGCCCACCGGCAGGCCGTTGCGGTCCAGCCACTCCTGTGTGACGCGCCGCAGGTGCTCCGGGCGTCCGGTCAGCCACACGAGCCGGTGGTCGGCGGCGTACCGGCGGGCGAGAGCCAGCCCCTCCGCCAGCGGCGGGTCGTCTGCGGCCTTGGCGAAGAAGGCCGACCAGTCCTTGGGCCGGCGGGCGAGGTGGTGCAGCCGATGACGCACGTCGGCGACCACCCCGTCCACGTCGAAGACCGCGACCGGTCGGTTCCGCCGTCTCCCGCCCTCGTCCCTCACGGTGGCGGGAGGTTGGACGTCCCGTCCACCGGCCGCCCCGGCCCGCCGACGTCCGCGTCGAAGAGGTACCTGCGTCGTACGTCCTCGGAGTCGTCGTACTCGTACTCCATCCGGTTGACGACGTCGACGACGCCCTCGACCCGGTGCGCGAGGCGTCCCGCGATCTCGGTTGCGCTGCGGCGACCGGTCCGGCCCGTGAGCGTGACGACCCCGTCGGCGACCGACGCGTCCGCCTCCTCGGGTGTGAGCGACATGATGGCCCGCAGCACGTTGTCGACGATGTCCGTGCGGATCTCGTCGTCGGTGCGCGTGTAGACGCTGAGCAGGTCGCGGCGCGACACGATGCCGACCAGCGCGCCGTGCGGGTCGACCACGGGCAACCGCTTGATCCGCTCGGCCTCCATCAACCGGGCTGCCTCCGCCAGCGACGCGCCGGGGGCGATCGTGACGGCCGGCCGGCTCATCACCTCCCCAGCGGTGTCGCCGGCCGCCTTCTGCCGCGCCGCGCGTCGCCGGCGGCGCTCGAGGAGGTGGCGGTGCCCCTCGTCGCCGGACATCTCCACCTTGTGGAGCAGGTCGGCCTCGGAGACCACGCCGACCACGCGGCCCCGTTCGTCGACGACCGGCAGCGCGCTCACGCCGGCCCGGGCCAGCCGATCGACGATCTCCTTGTAGCCGGTCCCCGGCCCGACGGTGATGACCCTGTGGGTCATTACGTCGCGGACCGTCCTCTCGCTCATGGCCACCAGTCTCCTAGGTCGCGGGCCGGTCACGCCCGCTTGGCCGCGACAAACTCGCGCAGCTTCGAGAGCGGCCACGCGTTGATGACGTCGTTGGCGGTCAGCCAGCCGCGCTGTGCCGTGCCCACGCCGTAGCGCAGGTAGGCGAGGTGGACGGTGGAGTGCGAGTCGGTGTCCACCGCGAACTTCACGCCGTACCTGCGCGCGCGCAGGATCAACTCGTCGCGAAGGTCGAGCCGGTCCGGGTAGCTGTTGACCTCCAGCGCCGTGCCGGTCGACGCGGCCGCCTCGAACACCGCGTCGAAATCCGCGTCAACCGGCGGTCGGCGGCCGATCAGCCGCGTTGTCGGGTGCCCGATGACGTTCACGAACGGGTTCTCACAGGCGCGGATCAGCCGCCGGGTCATCGCCGCGGTCGACTGGTTGAAGTGCGAGTGCACCGACGCGACACAGATGTCGAAGCCGGCGAGGAAGTCCGCGTCCCAGTCGACCCCGCCGTCCGGGTCGATGTTCAGCTCGGTGCCGTGTAGCACCACCATCGGCCCCTCGCCCGCCAGGTCGCGCACCCTCTTGCGCTGGGCGAGCATCTTGGCGTCGGTCATGCGCTGCATCGGCAGGTTGATCGCGTGGTCCGTCACCGCGTAATACTCGTACCCACGGGCGCGGGCCGCGGCGACCATCTCCTCGAGGCTGGACACACCGTCCGTGAGATTGGTGTGCGTGTGCAGGTCGCCGCGGATGTCGTCAACCTGAAGCAGGTCGGGCAGCGTGCCCTTGAGCGCCGCGTCGATCTCGCCGCGATCCTCGCGCAGCGTCGGCGGGATCCACGGGAGGCCGAGTCGCTCGTATACCTCCTCCTCGGTCCTCGAGACGACCAACTCGTCGTCCTCGACCCGGAACAGCCCGTACTCCGACAGCTTCAGCTTCTTGCGGACTGCGATCTCGCGGGTGCGGATGTTGTGCGCCTTGGACCCGGTGAAGTACTGGAGCGCCGCCCCCCACGCCTCGGGCGCCACGACCCGCAGATCGACCTGCAGCCCGGCGGTGGTGCGGACGGAGGTCTTGGTCTGCCCCTGCGCGATCACCTCGGCCACCAGCGGCAGCCCGGTGAACGCGGCCATCAGCGGGCCGGAGTCCTCGGCCGCGGCCAGGATGTCCACGTCGCCGATCGTCTCCCGCATCCGCCGCAACGATCCCGCGTACGCGCAGCTGACGCACCCCTTGACCGCGGCGAGTTCGGCGACGATCTCCTCGGCCGCCTCCGTGGCCGTGGAGATGAGCACCCGGCCGCCGCTGCGGCGCAACAGGTCGATGCCGTGCTGGATGTTCTCGGCGGTCTTCGGCCCGAACCCGCGCAGCTCGTTGAGGCGCTCGGCCTTGATGGCCTGCTCGAGCTCGTCCACCGACGAGACGCCGAGCTCCTGGTACAGCACGATCGCCTTCTTCGGCCCGAGCGTCGGGATGGCGATCAGCTCCCGCACCCCGACCGGGATCTTGGCCCGCAGCTTCTCGACCGCCTCGATCTGTCCGGAGTGCAGGTATTCGAGGATCTTCTCGGCGATGGACTTGCCGACGTTCGGGATCTGCTGCAGCTCCTTGAGGTCCAGCGTGGAGACGTCCGCGTGGTGGCCGGCGACCGCGCGCGCCGCCTTTTCGTACGCCCGCGTCTTGAACGCGTCCCCACCCGTGATCGAGATGAGGTCCGCGTACTCCTGGAGCAGTTCCCCGACGGCCTCGTTCGATCGGGCCATACTGGCCAGTCTAGGAGTGGCGGCTGGTCTCGCGGCGCTATATCGTCTCTGGTATGACCGAGGACGGCCTTCCGGTCCTACCGGGGTTCCGAGAGCTCGCGCAGCGGCGCCAGCGGGCCCTCGCCGACCTGGTGGCGCAGCGACGGGCGGCCGGCCTCTCGCAGGCGGACGTCGCTGCCCGGATGGGCACGTCGCAGCCGGCCGTCGCCCGTCTGGAGGCCGGCAACGTCGATGTCCGGTTGTCCACATTGGAGCGGTACGCGGCGGCCGTCGGCGGCCGGCTGCACCTGCGACTGGCCCACCCGGCCGGCGAGGCGCGACCGGACCCGGCGGAAGAGGAGAGGTGAGCGGGATGCGGATGCGGCTTGAGGACCCGCGGCGGTGGGCGCCCTCACCACCGGGGCAGCCGGGCCAACCGGTGCCGGCCGCCGAGGGCACTGCCGGACTCGACGCGTGGCTGGCGGAGCGGCTCTTCGACCGGCGGATCGTCATCCTGCAGGGGACCGTGAGCGGACCGTCCGCCTCGAACACCGCGGCCGCCTTGCTCACCCTCGACGCGCTGGCCGCGGACCCCATCCAGCTGCACATGAGCGCGCCGGACGGCGAGCTCGACGCGGTCTTCGCGATCGTCGACGCGCTCGACGTGATGCGCGCGCCGGTGCATGCCATCGCCACCGCCGAGGTCGGGGGTGGCGCTCTCGCCGTGTACGCCGCCGCGCCGCGCCGGCTGACCTTCCCGCACGCCCGGTTCCGGCTCGCCGAACCGCGGGTGGCCGGGATCGCGGGCACGGCGGATGACGTCGCCTCGGCCGCCGGCCGGCACCTGCGCGCGCTCGAGGACCTGATCGTGCGGATCGCGGATGCCACCGGGCAGCCGCGCAGTCGGGTCGAGGATGACTTATCCGCCGGCCGCCGCCTCGACGCCGAGCAGGCGCGCGAGTACGGGCTCGTGCACGAGGTCGTGGCGCGCCCACCCCGAGTGTGACCGTCGGAATGGATCAGAGCCGGCCACCGCTCGCGGTGTCGCGGGAGATGCGCTGCGCGAAGTAGATCGGCAGCACAGACAGCAGGATCAGCACGGCCGCAACCACGTTGATGACCGGCGCCTGGTTCGGCCGGAACAGGTTGTTGAAGATCCAGATCGGTAGCGTCTGCACGCCCGCGCCGGCGGTGAACGTGGTGACGATGATCTCGTCGAAGCTCAGCGCGAACGCGAGCAGCCCACCGGCGAACAGCGCCGAGCGGATCAGCGGGAACGTCACGTACCGGAAGGTCTGCAGGCTGCCCGCGCCGAGGTCCGCGGACGCCTCCTCCAGGTTGCCGCCGACCCTGCGCAGCCGCGCCAGCACGTTGTTGTAGACCACGACCACGCAGAACGTCCCGTGCCCGACCACCACCGAGAACAGCCCCTTGCCGATGCCGATCGGCGCGAACACCGACCGGAACGCGCTGTCCAGGGCGATGCCGGTGACGATGCCGGGCAGGGCGATCGGCAGCAGCACGAGCAGCGAGATCGTGTCCCGGCCGAAGAACCGGAACCGCTGCACGGCGAACGCGACCATCGTGCCGAGCACAAGCGCGATCGCGGTCGCGAGCAGCCCGGCCTGCACCGAGGTCCACAACGCGTCGCGGGCGCCGGAGTTGCGCCACGCCGCTCCCCACCAGCGGGTGGTCAGCTCGCGGGGCGGCCAGCCGAACGTGCGGTCGGCGTTGAACGAGTTCACGAGCACGACCGCGAGTGGGACGTAGATGAACCCGAGGCCGAGCACCATCGCGGCGCGGAGCGCCCACCGGGCCGAGCGGGACAGCGTCACAGCTCCTCCAGGGCGCCGGTGCGACGGACCGCGACGAGGTAGATGACCATGGTGAGCACCGGGACCGTCGCCAGCGCGGCGGCGAACGGCAGGTTGTTCGCGGCGCCGATGTTCGCGTACACGAGGTTGCCGATGAGCTGCGACTTGCCGCCGACGATCTGCACGGTGATGTAGTCGCCGAGCGAGAGCGAGAACGTGAAGATCGAGCCGGCGATCACCGCCGGGACGACGATCGGCAACACGATCGCCCGGAACGTCCGGCCGGCCCGGGCGCCAAGGTCGGCGGACGCCTCGAGCAGCGAGTCCGGCAGCCGGTCCAGGCCCGCGTAGATCGGCAGGATCATGTACGGCAGCCAGAGATAAGCCAGGACGAGCACGGTCGCGGTCAGCCCGTACCCCGGGCTGTGCCCGCCGGTCGCCCAGTCGGCGACGCCACCGTTTGCCAGGATGACGCGCCAGGCGTACCCCTTGACCAGATAGCTCGCCCACAGCGGGGTGAGGATCGCGACGACGAGCCAGTGTCGCCACCGCGGCGCGGCCACCTTGGCCATGAAGAACGCCATGGGCAGCGCGATCAGCGCGTCGATGACGGTCACCGCGGCGGCCACGGCGACGCTGCGCAGCGCGACGGTGCGGTAGACCTCCTCGGCGAGGATGGTGCGGAAGTTGTCGAGCGTCGGCCGCCGGACCAGCTCGCCGGTGAACGTGTTGACCGACCAGAACGCGGAGACCAGCAGCACCGCGAGTGCGCCGAGGTACGCCACGACGAGCCAGAACAGGGGAGCGGAGAGCAGCCCGGCGAGGCGTACCCAGGCGTGCCGGTACAGCCACGAGTCGAGCCGGCGGCCCGGCCGGGCGGCGCGTGCGGCGCCGCCCGCCGGGTCCACCGTGGACAGCAGCGGCAACGTCAGCCCTTGACCGTCGTCCAGGCCTGCGTCCAGGCCGCGTAGTCCTTGCACTTCACGTCGGTCCGACCGTCGAGGCACTGCTCCACGGGCGTCGTCCAGTACCAGACCTTGTCGAAGTACGCCTCGTCCTCGGCGTGGAACGTGGTGCAGTGGTTCTTGTCCGCCGTCTTTCCGCAGGCCAGCCGGTTCGACGGCGCCTCGCCGAACCACTCGGCCACCGCCGCGTTCGCCTCCGGCGAGATGATGTGGTTCATCCACAGGTACGCGCAGTTCGGGTGCTTCGACTTGGCCGACACCATCCAGGTGTCCGACCAGCCGGTAGCGCCCTCATCGGGCAGGATCGCCTGCACCGGCGCCTTGTCGGCCTGGGCGAGATTCGTGATGACCTGCCAGGTCGTGCCGAGGACGCTGTCGCCAGACTTGAACGCCTGGATCTCCTTGGTGTAGTCCGACCAGTACTCGCCGATCAGCTGGTTCTGCTTCTTGAGCAGGTCGATCGCGGCGTTGAACTGCTTGTCGTCGAGCGCGTACGGGTTCTTGATGCCAAGGTCCGGCTGGTGCTTCATCAGGTACAGCGCGGCGTCCGCGATGTAGATCGGCGAGTCGTACGCGGTGACCTTGCCCCGGTACGGCGAGGCCGGGTCGAAGACGACTCCCCACGAGGTGGGAGCGGGCTTCACCACGTCGGTGCGGTACATGAGCAGGTTCGCGCCGCGACCGTGGGGAATCCCGTACGCGACGCCGTCGACGGAGTTCCACGGCTTGTTCTTCAGGCCATCGAAGACGTCCTTGTAGTTGGCGACCAGGTCGGTGTTGACGGGCGCCACGTCGCCGCCGTAGATCAACCGCAGCGATGCGTCGCCGGATGCCGACACGGTGTCGTACTCGCCGGTCTTCATCAGCGTGACCATCTCGTCGGAGGTTCCGGCCACCTTGACGTTGACCTTGCAACCGGTCTGCTTCTCGAAACCGGTCACCCAGTCGACCTTCGGGTCGTTGGATCCGTTCTCGACATACCCGGCCCACGCGACGATATTGACCTGGCCCTCACCCGACCCGAGCGAGGCCAACTTGTCGACGTGCGGCGGCTTGAGGCCACCGCCCGGTGAGGCTTTCCCGCCGCTGTCGCCGCCGCAGCCGGCCAGCGCAAGCAGGCCGGCCACCGCGATCGCGGTACCGATACGCACGGATCGCATGGGTGCTCCTTCGTGGGGTCAGGGACGCGCGGCCGGCGCGGACAGTGGCCGATCGTCCGTCGGGGGGATGCTTAGCGGGGCTTCGGAAGGCACGGAGATGACGTGCTCGGTGCGCCAGGCCAGGCGTACCCGCCGACCGCGCAGACCGACCACGTCCGCCGAGGACGTCTGCTGGTTCTGCTCGACGGCGACCAGTCGCCCGCCGGCGTCGAGGTCGACGACGAACCGGGTCGTGGGTCCGGCGTAGACCACCTCAGCGATCCGGCCAGTCGTGCTCGCCTCCCCGGGGGCGGCATCGTGGGCGGCCTCGCCGTCGAGCCGGGCCAGCCGGATCTTCTCGGGACGGATGGAGTAGACGCCGTCGCGGCCGAGCACGGCCCGCGCGGCGGCGCCGGTGAGCAGGTTCGACGTGCCCACGAAGCCGGCGACGAAAGCCGTCGCGGGCCGCTCGTACACCTCGGCCGGGGCGCCGACCTGCTCGATCCGACCGGCCCGGAAGACGGCGACCCGGTCGCTCATGGTCAGCGCCTCCTGCTGGTCGTGCGTCACGAACACGAACGTGATGCCGACCTCGCGCTGGATGGCCTTGAGTTCGATCTGCATCTCCTCGCGCAGCTTGAGGTCGAGCGCGCCCAGCGGCTCGTCGAGCAGGAGCACCTTGGGCCGGTTGACCAGCGCGCGGGCGAGCGCGATGCGCTGTCGCTGGCCGCCGGAGAGGGCCGCTGGCCGGCGCGGGCCGAACCCGTCGAGCCGCACGGTGCGCAGGGCCGCCGCGGTGCGGGCCCGACGCTCGGCGCGGCCCACACCGCGGACCCGCAGGCCGTACTCGATGTTCTCCTGCACGCTCATGTGCGGGAACAGCGCGTAGTCCTGGAAGACGGTGTTCACGTCGCGCTCGAAGGGCGGGAGCCGCGTGACGTCGCGACCGCCGAGCAGGACCGCGCCCGCCGTCGGCCGTTCGAAGCCCGCGATCATGCGCAAGACCGTGGTCTTTCCGGAGCCGGACGGACCCAGCATCGAGAAGAACTCGCCGTCGGCGATGTCGAGGTCGATGCCGGCCACCGCCTCGATGTCGCCGAACGACTTGCGCAGGCCGGTCAGGCGTACGGCCGGGGCGGGGGGCGTCGCCTGGGGCACCTCGCGCCTCGCTCTCGTCTACGGATAGCGGAGTCGGTGGGGGGTAGCGCAACGAATTCTTGGCGAAGAGCATACGTTCGCTGCGGATACCGTAGTCAAGGGCCGAGTCGTGTTCCAGGTCCACGTACCGGATGATGATCGGATGCGGGTACGGCCGATCTCCCCGTCCGCGCTCGTCGAGGAGATCGCGGACGCCGCCGTCGCGCGGCTGGCCGCGACCGGCGCGCGCTGGCTGCGGATCGTCGTGGACGGGCCGCCGCCGGCCGAGCCGGGCCGGCTGGCCGCCGCGCTGGTCGACCCGCTGCGGGTACGCGGGCGGGCCGCACTGCAGGTGCGCGCGGACGACTTCCTCCGGCCCGCCTCCCTGCGCCTGGAACACGGCCGGACGAACCCGGACGCGTACTACGAGGATTGGCTCGACGTCGCCGGCCTGCGTCGGGAGGCGCTGGATCCGCTCGGCGCGGCCGGGAGCGGGCGCGTACTGCCGGCGCTGTGGAACGCGGCGACCGACCGCGCCGCACGCGTCGACTACGTCGCGCTGCCGCCGGGCGGCGTTCTGCTGGTCAGCGGGGCGATGCTGCTCGGCACCGGGCTGCCGTTCGACCTGGCCGTGCACCTGGCGATGTCGGCCGCGGCGCTCGCCCGGCGTACCGATGCGGACCTGGCGTGGACACTGCCCGCCTATCGCCGGTACGCCGAGGAGGTCGGGCCGGTGGGGCTCGCCGACATTGTCGTGCGGTGCGACGACCCCCGGCACCCGGCCATCGCACTGACGTCAGTTGCTAACGGGCCCTGACGCTACGCTGCGACGCATGGGGGACATCCGCGTCGGGACCGCCTCGTGGACCGATAAGACCCTGCTCGCGTCGGGGTGTACCCCGAGACGGCCAACACGCCGGAGAAGCGGCTCGCCTACTACGCCAAGCAGTTTCGGATGGTCGAGGTCGATTCGACCTACTACTCTCCGCCGGCGGAGCAGACCGCCAAGCTCTGGGTCGACCGCACCCCAGCGCACTTCACCTTCAACATCAAGGCGTTCAGCCTGCTCACGGGGCACCCGACCAAGGTGTCGGCGATCTACAAGGACCTCCGGCCGGAGACGGACAAGGCGAACGTCTACCCCAAGGACCTGAGCCCGCAGGCGATGGAGGACGTCTGGACCCGCTTTCTGTCCGCGCTGGACCCGCTCGTCGAGGCGGGCAAACTCGGGGCGCTGCTGTTCCAGTTCCCGCCGTGGTTCACGATCCGGCGCTCGAACAAGCAGTACCTGCTGGAGGTCGCCCACCGGTGCAGCCCGCTGAGGGCGGCGATGGAGTTCCGGAACGCCACGTGGTTCGATGGCGACAACCGGGAGGAGACACTGGAGTTCCTCCGAAAGCATCGGCTTCCCTTCGTCTGCGTCGACATGCCCCAGGGGTACCGGTCCTCGATCCCGCCCGTGTTGGAGCCGACCGCGGAACTGGCGGTCGTGCGCTTCCACGGCCACTCGGAGAAGTGGACGAGCAAGGACATCTACGAGAGGTTCGGCTACCTGTACTCCGAGCGTGAGCTGAAGGACTGGGCGCCCAAGCTGCGCGCCCTCGCCGACGACACCGACGAGACGCACGTGCTCATGAACAACTGCTACTCGGACTACGCCCAGCGCAACGCCGGCCAGCTAATCGACCTGCTGAGCAGGGAAGACGCGTCTTGAGTCGTGGCTCTGACGCCTAGCAGACCGGTCGACGTCCCGATAACCTAGAGCCGACGCCACCGCCGTGGCGCCGAGGATCAGGGCCGCCACCAGGGACGCGCCCGATCCGTCTTCGTGTTCGGTGCATGGGGCACCTCATTTCCGCCCGCGCGCCATCGTCCCCAGTGGACGGATGCCGTGGAGGGGCTTGGTGACGGGGGTTGCTAGCAGGTGGTGGAGCCTGCTGGCCGTCCTTCGCAGAGGGTCACGTGGTGGGGGAGGGTGCGGGTGTAGGTGTGGCCGTCGAGGGTGAACGTGACCTGCAATGCCGTCAGGTTGACCGTGCCGTCGCGCACCTGCAGGCCGACCATCAGCTGGTATCGCAGACCGGCTACGGACGCCGGCTCCAGGGTGGCCCCGGACACTGCCATCAGCCGGTCGCCGGGCGGCGGGTACGTGCGGGCGATGCCGATGGTGTCCTCGCTAGCGGCGCGGGCGATGACGCCGACACCCAGCAACGTGCCGAACGGGGTGTAGGCATCGAACATCGGCTCGACGCTGACAAGCTGGATAGGGCGCTGGCCGGCGTTGGACACCATGACGGCACCGTCGGCGATGCGCTCGGTGGCCTTGACTGGCAGCTGGTAGATGAACCCGCTCCGATCCAGGCGCTGCAGCGCGGCGTCGCCGTGCACCGGCTGCGACGCCGCCGGCGTGGCCACCGGAGCTCCGGTGGTCTGGGACGCGCCGACCGGGAACGTCCCAACGGTGGAGGGGTGGGGGTTGGACGAGGACGTGACGGTGCAGCCGCCCAGCGCCAGCGCCACTGTCGCCGTGGCGGGTCTTCGGCTGGGTACCCCCATTGGCACCCCTTCCTCCGATGACGGGAACGACCCGTGGGGCGCCTGAGCTGCGGGCCCTGCGAGTCGTTCACGTGCTGTAGTTGGACGATATCTAGATAACTATCGATCCGTCATCAGCGCGGTGTCTCATACCGGACCGATCAAACGGCGGAAGCCGGACAGTACGACAGGGCAGGGCCCGTTCGGACGGCCCTTTACGGTGTACCTGCCTACAGCGGACCGAACTCACCCGCAGACGGACGCGAATCAGGTGGGCCGCGTCTTTGCGGGCCAGCTCGCGCGGCAGGTCCTGCCCGTTGTCACACCTGCCGGCCGATCACGTCGACCGGGATCAGAGCCTGCAGCCACTCGACCGGCACACCGGCGTCGTCCAGCCGCCAGCCCCTCCACCCACACCTGATCGTCATAGCCAGCGCGACAAATCCGGCCGCTCCCGCTCGACCCGCAGGGTGGGCTCGCCGTCGCCGTACCTCCAGTGCGACGCCGACAACTCGAGCACCGTCCCCCGTGGGACGAGCGGGTCTAGTGCCGCCTCGTCGCTCATGCTGGCCACGACCCATCTGGGCGCGGGCGCGGACACCGCGGCTTGTCGGGTCGGGTCGTGGCACCCCCGTGTTCCTACCCGGGCGGCGGCAGTGGACGCCGCCCACACCCCCTCGCGGTCGTTGACCCCAGAATGTGATTCGCCAAAGCCCGACCGCACGGCGGGTCCCAGGTCCGCCGCGAAGTAGAACGTGCGGTCCTCGACGTCAGGGATCACCCGCGATCTGTCCGTCCAGCGGCAGCAGCCGGGGCTCCTCCACCCGGCCGTCGTCGTACACCACCGCCTGACCGATGCAGGGCTCACGCTCGCACCTCGACGTCATGCCGGCCGTGCTGCCGGCTGGGCGGCGGCCGCACGCAAGAACACTGTCAAGGCCGGGTTGACACCAAACCGCCGAGGGCGTCCGGTGTAGGGGTTGTAGGGAAACCAGCGGCCCCCCGCTGCGTGCTCTGCGCAATGACGGGGGCTGATGACCGCCATGTACGGTGCGGCCCCGATTAAGTGAAGGCTGCGAGGGGTCTATCAGTTCGCGCCCGACCCGCGTGCAGCGGAAAGCTGCGAACCCGTCACACCCGTCGATGGAACCGAATGCCGGGGTGGGGCGTCGGACGGTTATGACCCGGACACGCGCCATCGCGGCACTCCTCCTGGCGACGACGGCTGGGCCGCTCGCCGGCTGCGCGGATCCGGGCGAGCGGCCTGGTGGTGAGCCGGACACGACGTCGTCGCTCGCGGCGCCGAGTCCGACGCCGTCGCTCGCAGCGCCGAGTCCGACGCCGTCCCCGGCGGAGGCGGCGGACGGCCCCATCAACCCGGTGCCGGCCGGCTACACGGGCCGGTTCCGGATCGCGGCGATGGTGCTGGAGAACGCGGGGCACGGGCCGCAGGTCTGCATCGGGGCCTTCGCGACCGACGCGACCGTCGCGACGTCCGATCCGCCGCTGTGTGGCGGCCCGGACGTCGTCGGCTGGTCATGGGGCGGTGTCCCGCACGAGTCCAGGAACGGCACCACCTGGGGAGGCTACGTGCTCGTCGGCACGTTCGACGGCGCGCGGTTTACGCTCACCGAGCCGGCGCGGCCGGCGTCGAGCGCCGACTATCCCAAACGGCCGTGGCCCGACTACACCAGCCCCTGCCCCGAGCCGCCGGGCGGGTGGCGCCCGGTCGACCCGAAGAAGACGACGCTGGATACACTCGACCGGGTGTTCGGGGTCGCGAGGGCGCTTCCCGATTACGCCGGGCTGTGGATCAACCAGCTCCCGCCCTCGGGCATCGGCGGGTTGTGGATTGCCGAGCTGACGGTCGTCAACGTGCGCTTCACCCGTGATCTGTCCCGGCACGAGGCGGAGTTGCGAAAGGTCTGGGGCGGCCCGCTGTGCGTCACATCGGCCCGGTACACCGAGGCGCGATTGTGGGCGATCGTGCGCGAGCTGGACGCGCCGCCGCGGCGGTTCCACTACGCGGAATCCGACGTCGTCCGCAACCGGATCGATCTGGGCGTCTGGGTCGCGGACCTAGCGTGGCAGCAGGAACTGGATGCAAGGTACGGCCCGGGCGCCGTACGCCTGGTGGGTGACCTGCAGCCGCTGGACTAAACGGGGCGGGCCGGGTAGGTAGGTAGGTAGCGCTACGCGGGCCCGTCGTCGCCGTCTGAGGTGCCCTCGTCCGGCTGGTCCGCGTCGACCTCGCGGACGAACCAGCGCGTTAGCGCACGGAGCCGGGGAGATCTCGCCGGCCTCGACCCGCAGTAGGGCCACGACCCGTCTCGGCGCGGGCGCGGACACCGCGACTAACCGGGCCGGGTCGCGGCACCCCGTTCTACCCGGGCGGGGTCGGGCGGCTGCCAAATACCCGGCGGCTCGCCGGCGCCGGTCCACCGGGTCGGGTTGCGCAGCTCGGACTGGTAGCGGGCCCCGGTCGCGGCGAGCAGTACGTCCGGGTCGTGACCCCAGTACCTGATGCTCAGAAACCCGTCCCGTCGGGGCAGATCGGGCTCGAGCCTGAGGGTGCGGTCGTCCAGCTCGTCGTGGTCGACGAGCCGACCCTCCAGCACGTGCAGGGAGGGTTCGACCCGCTCACCGTTGTCGTAGACCTTCGCCCCGCCGCGCCAGTGCGGTCGCTCGCAGCTCGACGTCATGCCGGCCATGCTCGCGGCTGGGCGGCGCCGCGCGCAAGAACGCTGTCAAGGCTCGGTTGACACCGAACGACCCAGGGCGGTTGGGAAGCGGGGCGCGCCGAGGAAAGTCGTCGAGGGCCGGCGGATCGCTCGGTAGCCCCCCGCGGAAGATCGGGAGCGGACCCCGGAAGCCCCCGGGCCCCGGGGTCCGCTCTGCGTTCACCATATAGCCAGTGGTCTATACCGCAACCTGGTCCCGCCGGCCGGCCGCGCACTAGCTCGGATCGCAGCCAGTTGGCGGCGGCCGGCCGGCCACGGTGTCGTTGCCGGTGCGCGGCCGGGGCGGTTCCGCCGACCGCAGCGGCGCGTCCGGGTCGTGGCCGAGGATCGCCGCGAGACGGCTCGCGGTACGCATCGCGATCGCCTCGACCAGCTCGTCGACCTCGTCGGTGGTGATCTCGAACCGGCCGGCGATCATCGGGCACCCCCGATCCATTTCCCGCCTCCGGAGGTGCACCCGAATGGCAGTTCCGCATGTGCACGTCGTGCTGTGACTGCTGTTGATCTTTCCGGGGTAGGCGCGGTATCCCCCAGGCCGGGAACGCCCGGGCGGGCATCTTCGACAAGCCCACTGTGGACGGATCGGCGCATCGCCCGTCCTTGCGGTGCCGGTCGAAGGACTGCGCCCCGGTGAACGTCTCGTTACACGTTGGGCAGTGACAGGTCTCAATGCCGGACCATCGTGCGCCGCATTGCCGACCGTCGATCATCGACACCATGACCCACGCGCCGTGCCGGGTCGCCTCCGGCTCCGGGCGCTTGTGCCCGGGGTTGTCGGGATCTTCTTCCCAGCTCCACGCCGGATGGTCGGCGGGTAGTTGCCCGGCCGCGGCGAGCAACTGCAGACGTGAGTAGAGCCGGGGGTGGAGCGGCCGGCGGCTCATCGGTCGCCTCGCGAGCGGTAGTGGTCGAGCACGGCGCGGATCTGTTCGCCGTCCAGGTCGGGGGTACCCCGACCACCGGGCGAGCAGCTTCGCCGCCTGGTAGCGGTCGGTGAGGATGGAGCAGCGCAGGCAGGCCAGCGCTTTCTCAACCAGTGGGTCGGGGGTCGGTACGGTGTTCATGGGCCGGGCTCCGTCGGTCAAGGGCCGGATCCCCGGGTGTTCGCGCACCCGCCGGCCCCGCCTATTTCGGCGTGAGCCCACCCCCTGTCGACCTCCGGATAAACGCGCGTCGTACGGTTACCCGCGAGGTGCGTTTTCCCTGCTGAGCATCGGTGCGACAAAGCGACAGTCAACTGCTACTCGGACTACGGCCAGCGCAACGCCTCTCAGCTGCTCGACCTGCTGAACGACGACGAGTGAACGCTACGCCAGGTGGCCGGTGTCGTTGTAGGCGGCCAACCGTAGCCGTCCATTGTGGAGCGTCCAGCGGGTGACGCCGGCGTTGAGCACGGGCGCGATGTCGCCGAGGTCGTCCTCGGTCAGCCGCTCGACTACGTATCGCAGCATGAGCACGACCGCGTCGTGGGTGACGAGGAGGACCCGCCGGGTCGGTTCCCGGCGGAGGTCGGCGAGGAACGCCCGGACGCGCAGCGCGACGTCCATCATGGACTCACCGCCGGCGGGCCGCCAGTAGAGCATGCCCTGGCGTCGTCGCCGCGCGTCCTCGTCGGGAAACCGCTGGACGATCGCGGGGAGCGTCAGCATCTCCAGTACGCCCAGGTCGCGGTCGCGCAGCCGCTCGTCCACGGACAGCTCGGGCCCGCCGCGGGCGGCGACGAGCGCGTCCAGCACCGCGTCGCTGGTCTGCCGGGCCCGGCGGTACGGCGAGCACACGACCAGGTCGGGGTGATCGGGTCGCCCCGCGACCCACCTGCCCAGCGCGACAGACTGCCGCTCGCCCAGCGGGGACAACGGCACGTCCGCGTCCCGGCTCGTGATGCCGACGTCTTCCCGACCCTCGCGGGCCGCCTCGGCGAACGCGGCGTTCGCGACGCTCTCCCCGTGGCGTACCGCGATCAGTTCGAGGAGGGCGTCCACACCGGAATCCTATGGCGTACGCGTGACCGCCCGCCCCCGGTGGCGGGCCAGCGCGCTGAGCGCCGCCGCGTCCGCGACAGCCGCGGCGCCCGGATCGTTGTTGAAGTACACGTATACCGGCCGGGCGTCATCGAACTCCGCGGCGATGCGGTCGAGCCAGGACGTCAGCGCGGCGCGGCCGTACCGCGGCCGCGGGTAGGCGCGTCCCTCGTGCATGCGCAGGTACCCGAACCCGGCGGTACGCCAGAGCGGCGTGGCCGGGCGGCCACGGCGGTCCGCCCAGCACAGCGCGGCGCCAGCGCGCTCCAGGGCGGCGCGCACGCCGTCGCTCCACCACGACCGGTGCCGCGGCTCGACCGCGACCCGGACGTCTCGGGGAAACTGCCGCAGCGTCTCGGTGAGCGCGTCCGTGTCGGCGCGCAGGTTCGGCGGAAGCTGGAGCAGCACCGGGCCGAGCCGGTCGCCGAGCGCCTCCGCGCGGCCGAGGAACCGGGCGACCGGCTCGGCCGGACCGTTCAGCCGCCTGATGTGGGTCAGGTAGCGGCTCATCTTCACGGCGACGCAGAAGTCGTCCGGGACACGTTCGCGCCACTGCGCGAACGTGTCCCTCTCGGGGAGCCGGTAGAACGCGTTGTTCACCTCGACGGTCGCGAACTGGCCGGCGTAGTGCTCCAGCCAGCGCCGTTGGGGCACGTCGTCGGGGTAGAACCGGCCGCGCCAGTCCCGGTACTGCCAACCGGAGGTGCCGACGAGGAGCACGGCTCGATCATCGCATTGCCGGCCTGGTCAGCGGGGTACCGCCCGCGGACCGAACACATCCGCGCCGAGCGCCGCGACCCGCTCGCGCAGGCCGCGGTCCGCCGTCACGACCACCACCCGACGCCGCGAACCCGCGGCGCGCACCAGGTCCACGATCGTGTCGTCGCCGGAGCCGTCCGCGGCCACCACGCGTATGCCCGGAACGTCGCCGGTGGCGCGGGCGGCGCCCTCCACGACGAGGACGACCTCCAGCGGTGGTGGGAGGCCGGGCAGTCCGGCGGTGGCAACCCCGGCCAGCGCATCGCGCAGCCGGGCCGCCGCCCCGGCCCGGTCGCGCCACCAGCCGTCCGGCACGGAGCCGATCACGTTCGCCGCGTCGACGACGAGGAGTGGCGGCTCGTCCATGCCTACGGACGCGGCGTGCGAACGATGGCCACCGGGCAGGTCGCGTGGTGCAGCACCGCCTGACTCACCGCGCCGAGCAGCAACGCGGTGAAGCCGCCCCGCCCACGGGCGCCGACGACGAGGAGCTGCGCCTGGACCGACTCGTCGACCAGTCCATGCGCCGGGTGACCCCGGATGACCCGCCGCGTGACCGGCACTTCCGGATAGCGCTCGCGCCAGCCGGCGATCGACTCGGCCAGCAGCCGCACCTCGTCGGCCTCCACGTCGTCGTAGTCGTAGACCAGCGGCAGCATGTCGCCCGGTCCGGTCGAGACCGGACCGGTCCAGAAGTGCACGGCCACCAGCTCGGCTCCGCGGGCAGACGCCTCCTCGAAGGCCATCTGTACCGCGGCGTCGGACGTCGCCGAGCCGTCGACCCCGACCACCACCGGGCCGGACGCGTGCTCCCGGCCCCGCGCGACGAGCACCGGGCACGACCCGTGCGCGGCAACCTGGACGGCGACCGAGCCCACCAGCAACCCGGTGAAGCCGCCGAGGCCGCGGTCGCCGAGGACGACGAGCACCGCATCTCGGGACGCGTCGACCAGAGCGCCGCCCGCGCCGCCCGTGACGAGGTCTCCCGTGACTGCGAGCTCCGGGTCGGCCTTGGTGGCCTCGGCGACCGCGTCGCGCACGATCTGCTCGGCGTCGCGGCGCATCTCGGCGTCGGGCTCCGGCCGCGGCACGCCGGCCATCGTGGCCTGCACCAGTGGCCAGACGAACGCGTGTACGACCCGCAGCGATCGGCCCCGGAAGCCGGCCTCGCGGGCCGCGAGCCGGACCGCGGCGAAGCTCGCCTCGGAGCCGTCCACGCCGACCACGACGGGTGAGCTCGGATGTGTGGTCATGGCATTCACCCTCCGCCCGGCGGATCGTTAGGGCAAATCGCCCCGCCGCGGTAATTCGGTCGAACCGGGTGCGCCGGCCGATTATCGTCCGGCGGGAAGCTGGCTCGCCTCCGGAGGACACCCATGCGACTGCCCGACGGGCTGACCGCCCGCCCCGCGACGGCCGCGGACGCGGACGCGATCTACCGGCTGATCGCCGCGTGCGAGCGGGACCTGGACGGCGTGGCCGAGGTCGAGCCGGAGGACATCGTGGCCGACCTCGCCCGGCCGGCGCTCGACCTGGCGCGGGACACGGTGCTGGTGCGGGATCCGGCCGGCGGGTTGGTGGGCTGGGCGCACGTGTTCAAGGCTCGGCGCGCGGAGGCGGACGTGCACCCGGGCGCGCGTGGCCGTGGCATCGGTGCCGAGCTGCTGGCCTGGACCGAGGCCCGCGCGGCCGAGCAGGGCGGCACCCGGGTCGGCCAGACGGTGACCGACCACAACAAGGCGGCGGCCGCGCTGTTCGAAAGCTCCGGATACCGGCCGACGGACACCGCCTGGATCCTCGAGATCGCAATGGACGAGGAGCCCGAGGCGCCGGACCCGCCCGCCGGGATCTCGATCCGGCCGTACGCCCCGGGCCGCGACGACGCCGCGGCGTACCGACTGATCGAGGACGCGTTCAACGAGTGGCCCGACCGGCTGCCCTCGACGTTCGAGGAGTGGCACGGGCTGATGGTCGGCCGGGAGACGTTTCTTCCGGAGCTCTCGCCGCTGGCGTTCGACCGTGATCGCCTCGTCGGCGCGGTGCTCGCGCTGTCCACCGAGGACCCCCGCGAGAGTTACATCCACCAGGTGGCCACCCATCGCGACTACCGGCACCGGGGCATCGCCCGCACCCTGCTGCGGCACGCGTTCCGCGGCTTCTACCGCGCCGGGAGCCGGTCGTGCACGCTGTCCACGAACTCGTACACCGGCGCGCTGTCGCTCTACGAGCGGGTGGGCATGCGGATCCGCCGCTCCTACATGCACTACGAGAAGGCCCTCACCGCCTGAGGCTGACGGCGTCGGCCGGCACCAGCCGGCTGTGCCGCGTCGTCGCGCCGGTGGCGCGGTAGAGGTCGCGCAGGACGCCGATCTCGGCGCCGTGGTGCATGATCTCGCGATTGAGGTGGACGATCAGCTCGGCCATCGGATCGCCCGCGTAGACCTCACCCTTGGGGCCGAGCGGCGCGGCCAGGCCGTCCTCGTCGAGCCCGGCGATGCCGTCGCGCCACCGGCGGTACGCCCGCTCGAGGAAGGCCACCGCCTCGTGGGCGGTGGCGGGCAGAGCGGCCGGCTCGTGCCGTGGGTCGAACATGCCGGCGTCGTCGGGCACCGAGCCGTCGCCGAAGAACGTGCTGGTCCGCGTCCAGAGGCAGCCGACCGCGATGTGCATCATGCGCCACGCGATGGTGGTCACCGGTGGCGGAGTCGGCTCCGGCCACTGGCCGTCGAGCCCGTACGCGCCATCCGGGCCGGGCCGCACGGTCCAGCATCCGTCCACCGGCTCCCAGAAGTACTCCTCGTCGGTGAGCCCATCCAGGCGTGGCCGCAGGTGCATCTGCCAGTAGAAATCCAGCTGCCCGACGAGCAGGGCAGCCCAGTCGATCGTCATGGCGGCGACGGTAACGGCCGGGTACGACACGAACGGTCCGCGCGAGCTGTGGCCGACTGCCCGCTGTCACCCGGCCGCGAACTGCGCGACAATGAGAGCGTCCGGTGTTTTCGGACGACCAACCGCCGCCCAGCGTTCAGCGTCGCCTGATCGGCGATCGGGATGGGAGGGCGATGAGCGCGTACCCGGCCCGGGTCGTGGCCATCCAGGCCGACGACGTCGCGTTGGCCGAGCTGTCCGGCCGGCCGCGACGGGTCCTGCTCAGGCGCGTCAAGGGCGCGGGCGGGGCCGCCGAGGCCGGTCAGTGCGTCGCAGTCGGCGACTGGCTGCTCGTGCAGTCCGGGATCGCGGTCGCCCGGCTGTCCGCGGCCGAGGTGGCGGACCGGGTCCGACGCCTCGAGGAGTCGGTCGAGGCGGACGTCGAGTAACGAAATCGGGCGCGGCTTCCCGCTCACCCGGACCCGCCATCGGGCACCAGGACGGCGGCACCGTTGATCCGGTCGGCGGCCAGGTCGGCCAGCGCCTCGTCGGCGCGGTCCAGCGGGTACGGCGTCACGGTCACGTCGAGCCGATGCTCCCCGGCGGCGGCGAGGAAGGCCCGTCCGTCGGCGCGGGTGTTCGCCGTGACGCTGCGCAAGGTCCGCTCCTGGAACAGATGGCGCTCGTAGTTCAGGGTCGGCACGTCGGTGAGGTGGATGCCGGCGATCGCTAGCGTCCCGCCGCGGTCCAGGGCGGCCAGCCCGACCGGCACCAGGGTGCCGACCGGGGCGAACAGGATCGCCGAGTCCAGCGGCTCCGGTGGCGTGTCATCGGCCCCGCCCGCCCACGCGACGCCGAGCGACCGGGCCAGCTCCTGGGCGGCCTGCGCGCGCGTCGACACGTACACGGTGGCGCCCTGCGCCATCGCCACCTGCGCGGTCAGGTGGGCCGAGGCGCCGAAGCCATAGATGCCCAGCCGACCACCCGCCGGCAGCTCGGCGCGTAGCAGCGCCCTGTATCCAATGATCCCGGCGCACAGCAGTGGAGCCAGCTCAAGGTCCGAGTAGCCGGCGGGCAACCGGTACGCGAAGTCGACCGGCACGGTCGCGTACTCGGCGTAGCCGCCGTCGGCGTCCCAGCCGGTGTAGCGCGAGTTCGGGCACAGATTCTCGGCGCCCCGCCGGCAGTACCGGCAACGCCCGTCGGTGAAGCGCAGCCACGCGATGCCGACCTTGTCGCCGACCACGTGGCCCTCCGCGCCCTCCCCGAGGGCGACGACCTCCCCGACCACCTCATGCCCGGGGATCGTGCCCGGGCGGTGGGGGGGCAGGTCGCCCTCGACCAGGTGCAGGTCGGTGCGGCAGACCGCGCACGCCAGGACGCGGACGAGCAGCTCGCCGGCGCCGGGCCGAGGGACGGGACGGCGGGTCGCGCGCAGCGGGTGGGTGGCGATCGGCCCCGGCGTGCCGACCTCCCAGGCGAGCATCGTCGTCGGTTCCATGTCAGTCACTCCGGCGGATTCGTGGCGGACCCCGCGTCGGCCCACCGCCACTCGGCGACCTCGGGCGCATCCTCGCCGTACCGGCGGGTGTAGTCCCGGCACACCTGGCGGGCGTCGACCATCTCCTGGCGCAGGTGCGCGGTCGCGGTGCCGAGCCCGGGCACGCGGTCGATCACGTCGATCACCAGGTGGTACCGGTCCAGGTCATTGAGCATGACCATGTCGAACGGCGTGGTTGTGGTGCCCTCCTCGTGGTAGCCGCGTACGTGCAGGTTGCCGTGGTTTGTCCGCCGGTAGGTCAGCCGGTGGATCAACGAGGGATAACCGTGGTACGCGAATATGACCGGCTTGTCGCGGGTGAAGATCGTGTCGAACTGCGAGTCGGGCAGCCCATGCGGGTGTGCGGTCGCCGGCTGCAGGCGCGTCAGGTCGACGACGTTGACGACGCGTACCTTCAGCGCGGGCAGCCGCTCACGCAGCAGCCGCGCCGCGGCCAGCGTCTCCAGTGTTGGCACGTCGCCGGCGCACGCCAGGACGACGTCCGGCTCGGCGCCCTCGTCGGTGCTGGCCCAGTCCCAGATGCCCAGGCCGCGCCGGCAGTGCAGGTCCGCCTCGTCCATCGACAGCCAGCTGGGCTCCGGCTGCTTGCCCGCGACCACCACGTTGATGTAGTGCTTGCTGCGCAGGCAATGGTCCATCGTGGACAGGAGAGTGTTGGCGTCCGGCGGCAGGTAGACCCGCACGATCTCGGCCTTCTTGTTCATGACGTGGTCGATGAACCCGGGATCCTGGTGGGAGACGCCGTTGTGGTCCTGCCGCCAGACGTGGCTGGAGAGCAGATAGTTCAGCGACGCGATCGGTCGCCGCCAGGGGATCCCGCGGGTGACCTTCAGCCACTTCGCGTGCTGGTTGACCATCGAGTCGACGACGTGGATGAACGCCTCGTAGCTGGTGAACAGCCCGTGACGGCCGGTGAGCAGGTAGCCCTCGAGCCAGCCCTGGCACAGGTGCTCGGAGAGGACCTCCACGACCCGCCCGTCGGCGCCGAGGTGGTCGTCCCCCGGGCGCACCGCCTCCACGAACACGCGGTCCGTGACCTCCAGCACCGGGTCGAGCCGGTTCGACGTGACCTCATCGGGCCCGAACAGCCGGAACCTGTCCGGGTTCGCCCGCACGACGTCACGTAGCCACTCGCCGAACACCCGGGTCGCCTCGGCGGCCGGTTCGCCCGGCCGGTCGACCTTCACCGCGTATTCGCGGTAGTCCGGCAGCACCAGGTCGCGCAGGACCAGGCCACCGTTGGCGTGCGGGTTCGCGCTCATTCGCCGGGTGCCGCGCGGCGGCAGCGCGGCGAGCTCGGCGACCGGCGCTCCGGTGGGGTCGAACAGCTCCATCGGCCGGTAGCTGCGCAGCCACGCCTCCAGCTGGGCGAGGTGCGCCGGGTTGTCCCGCACCCCCGAGAGCGGCACCTGGTGGGCCCGGAACGTGCCCTCCACCGGCACGCCGTCGACCTGCTTCGGACCGGTCCAGCCCTTCGGTGTGCGCAGCACGACCATCGGCCAGCGGGGCCGGGCGGTGTCCCCCGTGGTGCGGGCGTGCCGCTGGATCTCGGCGATCCGGTCGAGGACCCCGTCGAGCGTGCCGGCGAGCGCCTGGTGCACCGCCGCCGGATCGTCACCGGCGACGACGTGCGGTTCGTACCCGTACCCGCGCATCAGGGCGAGCAGGTCGTCCTCCGGCATCCGGGCGAGCACGGTAGGGTTGGCGATCTTGTAGCCATTCAGGTGCAGCACGGGCAGCACCGCGCCGTCCCGGGCCGGGTTGAGGAACGCGTTGGACAGCCAGCTGCAGGCCAACGGACCCGTCTCCGCCTCGCCGTCGCCGACCACGCACAGCACGAGCAGCTCGGGGTTGTCGAACGCGGCACCGTACGCGTGCATCAGCGAGTAGCCGAGCTCGCCACCCTCGTGGATGGAGCCGGGCACCTCGGGCGCGACGTGGCTGGGGATGCCGCCCGGGAAGGAGAACTGGCGGAACAGCCGGCCCATGCCCGCCTCGTCGCGGCCGACCGACGGGTAGAGCTCGCTGTACGTGCCCTCCAGCCAGGTGTTCGCGACCAGCGCCGGTCCGCCGTGCCCGGGCCCGGTGACGAAGATGGCGTCGAGATCGCGCGCGACGATCGCGCGGTTCAGGTGGGCGTAGAGCAGGTTCAGCCCGGGACTCGTGCCCCAGTGGCCCAGCAGCCGGGGCTTGATGTGCTCGGGCCGCAGCGGCTCGGTCAGCAGCGGGTTGGCCAGCAGGTAGATCTGGCCCACCGTGAGGTAGTTGGCCGCCCGCCAGTACGCGTCGATGCGGCGCAGCTCGTCGTCGGTGAGCGGGGCGCGTGTCTCGCCCAGGCCGGGGGTGCGTGGGTCCATGGGGTCCAGCCTCTCGTCAGTCCGGGCGTGATCGCAGCCGGTCCAGCGTTTCGCCTCTCTTACCCGGCCGCCTCGAATTGTGACCTCGGTCACCGCGTCGTACGGTTTGGGCACCGCGCTACCAGGCGGTAACCCTCGTCCTCGGCCCGCCCGCCACCCCCGGACCGGGCCCATCCGCGTACCGGAGGCCAATGATGTCCCTCGCACGTCGCGGCTGCGTCCTCGCCGCGGGCGTGGTCGCCGCGCTCGCCGCTGCCCTCGTTCAACCCACCGCCGCGTCCGCCGACGCCGGCCCGCCGCCCAGCTCGATCGCGAGCATGGGCGACTCGATCACCCGCGGGTTCAACGCCTGCGGGTGGTACGTGGACTGCCCATCGCGGTCATTCAGCACCGGTAGCTCCTCCTCGGTCAACAGCCACTACCTGCGCATCCTGCGGCTGAACCCGGCCGTGTACGGGCACAACTACAACCAGGCCCAGTCCGGCGCCCGGGCCGACGACATGCCCGGCCAGGCCAGCGCCGTCGTCGGCCGCCGCGTGCAGTACGTGACGATGCTGATCGGCGCGAACGACGCGTGCACGAGCAGCGAGTCGTCCATGACGCCGGTGTCCACGTTCCGCGGCTATATCGACACCGCGCTGGCCACGCTCAGGGCGGGCGTGCCGAACGCCAAGGTCGCGGTGATCAGCATCCCGAACATCAAGCGGCTCTGGGAGGTCGGTCACACCAGCGCCACGGCGCGCTTCTACTGGGCGCTCGGCGGTATCTGCCGGTCGATGCTGGCCAACCCGCTGTCCACCGCGCAGGCCGACGTCGACCGGCGCAACCGGGTCCAGCAGCGGGTGATCGACTACAACACCCAGCTCGCCCAGGCCTGCGCCGTGTACGGGCCGAACTGCGACTTCGACGACAACGCGGTGTTCAACTACCCGTTCACGCTGTCCGACCTGTCCACATGGGACTATTTCCACCCGAACACCGGAGGGCAGGCGAAGCTGGCCGCGACGAGCTACGCCGCCGGCTTCAACTGGCAATCGGCGGCGTAACACCCCGAGTGGTGATTGGAGCGTTGGTCATGCTCTGCTAGCAGCATGACCCACGCCTCGATCACGGCGGCCGACGAGGTCGTCGACCTGTGCCGCGACCTGATCCGGATCGACACCACCAACACCGGCGACAGCGCGACCAGTGCGGGTGAGCGGGCCGCCGCCGAGTACGCCGCGGCGAAGCTCGCCGAGGTGGGCCTCGCCCCGGAGATCCGCGAATCGGCGCCGGGCCGGACGAGCGTGGTCACCCGCATCCCGGGCGCCGATCCGGGGCGTGGCGCGCTGCTGGTACACGGCCACCTCGACGTGGTGCCGGCCGACCCGACCGAGTGGTCGGTGCACCCGTTCTCCGGCGAGATCCGCGACGGCTACCTGTGGGGCCGCGGCGCGGTGGACATGAAGGACTTCGACGCGATGGCGCTGGCCGTGGTCCGGCAGTGGCGGCGTACCGGGTTCATTCCGCCTCGCGACATCGTGCTGGCGTTCACCGCGGACGAGGAGGCCGGCAGCGACTGGGGCGCCCGGTTCCTGGTCGAGCACCATCCGGAGCTGCTGGACGGCTGCACCGAGGGCATCGGCGAGGTCGGCGGGTTCTCCTACTCGGTCGGCGAGGACCTGCGGCTCTACCCGATTCAGACCGCGGAGAAGGGCATCGACTGGCTGCGCTTGCGCGCGCGGGGGCGGCCAGGACACGGCTCGATGGTCCACGAGGACAACGCCGTGACCGCGCTGTGCGAGGCGGTCGCCCGGCTGGGCCGGCACCGGTTCCCGATCGAGATCACGCCGACGGTGCGATCGTTCCTGGAGCAGATCTCCGAGCTGCTCGGCGTCGACCTCGACCCGGAGGACCCGGAGCCGGCGATCGCCAAGCTTGGCCCGATCGCGGCGCTCATCGGGGCGACCATCCGCAACACCGCGAACCCGACCCGCCTCGAAGCCGGCTACAAGGACAACGTGATCCCCAGCCGGGCGACCGCCACCGTGGACTGCCGGACCCTGCCGGGCCACGGCGAGGCGTTCCTTGACCAGCTGCGGGAGGTCATCGGCCCGGACCTCGAGGTGGAGTACATCCAGCACCAACCCGCCCTCGAGACCACGTTCGACGGACCGTTGGTCGACGCGATGGCCACCGCGTTGCGCGCCGAGGACGCCGGTGCCCGCCCGGTGCCGTACATGCTCTCCGGCGGCACGGACGCGAAGGCGTTCTCCCGGCTGGGCATCCGGTGCTTCGGCTTCTCACCGCTGAGGCTCCCCGCCGACCTCAACTTCGCCGCGTTGTTCCACGGCATCGACGAGCGGGTCCCCGTCGACGGTCTACAGTTCGGCGTGCGAGTTCTCGACCGATTTCTCCGAACCATATGAGTATTCTCCGACCCACATGAGTATTCTCCGGCCCACATGACTATTCTCCGGACCACATGAGCCCGATCCCCTTGAAGGGATTGCCACCATGACCGATACGCACACGGACCTGGACGCCGCCCTGAATCGGGTGATCGAGGCGGCCTGGGGCCACCTCGCCGCGGTGCAGGCCGCCGAGGGCCGCATCGACGACGACAACGTCTGGCGGGCGTTCGTCGCCCTCAACAACGCCTCGTACGAGTACGACGAGCTGTTGCTCGAGGCGTTCGGCGAGGTCACCCCGTGGGACGTGGACACCATCGACCCGGACGAGCTGGACAAGGGCATGGACCTCGACGAGCTGGAGGAGCCGACCGACCCCCATCCGCAGGTCGTGTCCGTGCGCCAGCGCCGCGACTACCGGGTCCCGAGCGTGGCGGCCCTGCTCCGGGTGGCCGACGCCGCCCGGCTCGCGGCCGCGGCCGACGAGGAGCCGTCGGAGCCGGTGGAGACCGTGGGGGAGGCGGTGCTCGAGCTGCTACAGGCCGGCGACGGCTCGCTCGGCGCGCTGGACATCTCGGAACTCGACCCGCTCGACGGGGTGGTCACCGTGACGGAGGTCGCGACGCCGTTGGCGCTCGAGGACTTCCCGGACGACGACGGGGTCGGTCCGTTCCAGCCCGCGCTCGACGACAGACTCGTGGGTCGACTGGACGAGCACCCCTACCTGGCGATGGACCTCGACGCGGAGGATGCCGAGGAGGCCGACGACGAGGCGGACCGACGGTAGGAGCCGTCAATACGAAAGGCCCGGCTGCAGCTGATTCGCCACCGGACGTCGCAGCACCACCTGACGCGTCCCGTCGCGGAACAGTCGCACCCGGGCCAGCTCCCAACCGGCGAACTCGGCGTGGATGGCCAGTCTCGCCGCCGCGGTCAGCCGATCGACATCGGGTGGCAACCGCAGCGGCGCGTACTCGTAGTCCATAGGTCACATATTGCCCACCCGGGCCGAGCCGCACCAGCCCCGACGGTCGGTCCATCGGCCGCGGCGGGCCCGGTCAGATCCGCACAGAATCATCTCGTACCCTGATGCGGCCGCGACCGTGGCCGCGCCGCACAGGGGAGGAAGCCCGTGAAGCTCGGACTCAGCCTGGGATACCAGACCGCGTGGACCACGCCGGCGGACCACCTCGCGTTCGCCCAGGAGGCGGACCGGCTCGGCTACTCGGTGGTGTGGGCGGCCGAGGCGTACGGCTCCGACTCGCCCAGCACGCTGGCCTGGCTCGCCGGGCAGACCGACCGTATCGACCTCGGCGCCGCGGTCATGCAGATCCCCGCGCGGACCCCCGCCGCGACGGCGATGACCGCGGCGACGATCGACGCGCTCTCCGGCGGCCGGTTCCGACTCGGCCTCGGCGTCTCCGGACCGCAGGTCTCCGAGGGTTGGCACGGCGTCCGGTTCGCCAAGCCGCTGGCCCGCACCCGCGAGTACGTCGACATCGTCAAGGCCGCGATCGCCCGCCAGCCCGTCGAGTACGCGGGTGAGCACTACACGCTGCCGCTGCCCGACGGGCCGGGCAAGGTGCTGCGGCTCGGCTTCCATCCGCCGCGGGAGCACATCCCGATCTACCTCGCCTCGGTCGGGCCGCGGAACCTCGAGCTCGCCGGTGAGATCGCCGACGGTTGGCTCGCAGTCTTCTTCGCCCCGGAGACGGGCGCCGACCAGCTCGCCGCCGTCGCCGCCGGCCGCGCCAAGGCCGGCCTGACCATGGACGGCTTCGACGTCGCGCCGAGCGTGCCGGTCGTGGTCGGCGACGACCCGTCCCCGGCCGGCGTCGCCGCCTGCGCCGAGCTGGTGCGCTGGTACGCCGCGCTCTACATCGGCGGCATGGGCAGCCGGGAGCAGAACTTCTACAACCAGCTCGCGGTCCGCATGGGGTACGCCGACGCCGCCCGCGAGGTGCAGGACCTGTACCTCGCCAAGCGGCAGCGGGATGCCGCGGCGGCGGTTCCGCTGGAGTTCATCGATCGCACGTCGCTGCTCGGGCCGAAGGAGCGCATCGCGGACCGGCTGCGGGAGTACGCCGCGGCCGGAGTCACGACGCTGTCGGTCGGCCTGTTCGTCGCGGACGTGGACAGCGGTGTGCGGACGCTGCGCACGGTCGCCGAGGCCCTGGAGCTGTCCGGGGTCGGTGACTGACCGGGATGTCGATCTGGGAAGCGATCATCCTCGGCATCGTTGAGGGCGTCACGGAGTTCCTCCCCATCTCGTCGACCGGGCACCTGACCATCACCGAGAAGCTGCTCGGGTTCGACATCGATGACCCGGCCGTCACGGCGTACACCGCGGTGATCCAGGTCGGCGCCATCGCCGCGGTGATCGTGTACTTCTGGCGCGACTTCGTCCGGCTGGTCGCGGCCTGGCTGCGCGGCCTGGTCTCGTCGGGGGCCCGGCGCGAGTTCGACTACCGGTTCGCCTGGTACGTGATCGCCGGGTCGGTGCCGATCGGGATCGTCGGGTTCGCTTTTCAGGACGCGATCAAGGGCCCGCTGCGCAGCCTGTGGGTGGTGGCCGGCGCGCTGATCCTGTGGAGCGGTGTGATGGCGTTCGCGGAGTACGCCGCGACCCAGATCCGCGGCGAACGGGAGCTGACGCTCAAGGACAGCCTCGTCATCGGGTTCACCCAGTGCCTGGCGCTGATCCCCGGTGTGTCGCGGTCCGGCGCCACCATCTCCGCCGGCCTGCTCCGCGACCTGGATCGCGTCAGCGCCACCCGGCTCGCCTTCTTCCTCGGAGTGCCGGCCCTGACGGCGGCCGGGCTGTTCGAGCTGAAGGACGCGGTGGGCGGCACCGGCGTCGGCGGCGTGGCGCTGGTCGTCGGCACGGCGGTGAGCTTCGTTGTCGCGTACGCCTCGATCGCCTGGCTGCTGCGATACGTGGCGCACCACACGATGATGGCGTTCGTGTGGTACCGGGTCGCGCTGGGCGCGTTGATCATCGCGCTGCTCGCGACCGGGGTGATCACGGCCAACTAGTCTGGGGCGGTGCCAACGCTCCTGCTTCTGCGCCACGCTCGCACGGCCGCCAACGCGGAGGGTGGCCTGGCCGGCCGCCGGCCCGTCGAACTGGACGACGCCGGGCGGGTCCAGGCCGCCGCGGTGGGCGAGCGACTGCGTGCCCTGCCGCTCGCCGAGGTCGTCACCAGCCCGCTGATCCGGTGCCGGGAGACCATCGCGCTAGCCTTGCCCGACGCGTCGCCCGCCGTCGAGGACGGGCTGATCGAGTGTGGGTACGGAGCCTGGGAGGGCCAGCCGCTCAAGACGCTCGCCAAGGACCCGCTGTGGGCGGTCGTGCAGCTGCACCCCAGCGCGGCGGCGTTCCCCGACGGGGAGCCGATGGCGGCGATGTCGGCTCGGGCGGTCGCCGCGGCGCGGGCCTGGGACGCCCGGGTCGGCGCGGAGCACGGGCCGGACGCGATCTGGCTCGCGTGCAGCCACGGCGACGTCATCAAGGCGATCGTGGCGGACGCGCTGGGCGTACATCTGGATCTTTTTCAGCGCATCGTGGTGGACCCGGCGTCGCTGACCGCGATCCGGTACACCCCGACCCGGCCGTTCCTGCTGCGGCTCAACGACACCGGTGGAGATCTCTCCGCGCTGCTTCCGCCGAAGCGGCCGCGGCGCCGGGGGCGGCGTCCGGGCCGCCCGTCGGTGCTTGCCGAGTCCGACGCGCCGGTGGGCGGCGGCACCGGGGGCGGCCGAATGCCTCGATGATCCGGCGTTGCGCGTTGGCGCCGCGGGCCGGATAGGGTCGATGACATGACCCACCAGGTGTACGCCTTCGAGCCGCCGGAGCGGTTCGTCGCGGGGACCGTGGGTCCGCCGGGGGAGCGGACGTTCTTCCTTCAGGCCCGCGGCGGCGGCCGGCTGGTCAGCGTCGCCCTGGAGAAGGTCCAGGTGGCGTTGCTGGCCGAGAAGCTCGAGGAGCTGCTGATCGAGGCGAATCGTCGGTTCGGTATCGAGCTGCCGGAGGTCATCGAGCCCGGGTCGCCGGACAACGAACCGCTCGAGAGTCCCGTGGACGAGGAGTTCCGGGTCGGCACGCTCGGCCTCGCGTACGACGTCGAGAGCGCGACCGTCGTGATCGAGGCGATCGCGGCCGGCGAGGCCGACGAGCTGGCCGAGGCGGAACTCGACGCCGAGGCGGCCGAGGTCGAGGTGACCGACGAGGAGGAGCCCGACGAGGACCTGGACCGGCTGCGCGTGCGGCTCACGCCCACTGAGGTGCGCGCGTTCATCGACCGGGCGCGCCGGGTGGTCGCCGCGGGTCGGCCGCCGTGTCCGCTGTGCGGCCAGCCGCTCGACCCGCGCGGGCACCTGTGTCCACGGCACAACGGCTACCACCGGTAGGCACCGTGGCCGCCGGTTCCGTCGGCCCCGCCGCGACGCTCGACGAGGCCGACGCCGTGCGGCTGTTGCGGTTCGGAGAGTTCGAGCTCGAGGGCCGGCTGGTCGACGCGTCCAACACCACGCTGCGCGCCTTCCTGACACTGGACGGGGTGACCGTCCGGTGCGTCTACAAGCCGGTGCGCGGCGAGCGTCCGCTCTGGGACTTCCCGGACGGCACGCTGGCCGGCCGCGAGATCGCCGCGTACCTGGTCTCCCGGGCCACCGGCTGGGACCTGGTGCCGCCGACCGTGCCGCGGGACGGCCCGCTCGGCCCCGGCGCCTGCCAGCTGTGGATCGAGGAGCCGGCGGAGGCGTCGCCGCTGGTCGGCTTCGTGCCCGCGGACGACCTGCCCGACGGTTGGTTCCGGGTGGCCACGGCGCGGGACGAGACGGGCCGTCCGTACCTGCTCGCGCACGCCGACGATCCCAGGCTTGCGCGGATGGCCCTGCTCGACGCGGTGCTCAACAACGCCGACCGGAAGGGCGGCCACGTGCTGGTCGGCCCGGACGATCGGGTGTTCGGGGTGGACCACGGCGTGTGTTTCCACGTCGAGGACAAGCTGCGCACGGTGCTCTGGGGCTGGGTCGACGCGCCGCTGCCCGAGGAGGATGTGCCCGTGCTGACGCGGCTCGCCGCCGATCTCGGCGGAGTGCTGGGTGAGCAGCTCACGGCGCACCTGACCGCCGGTGAGGTGACCGCGGCGGCGACCCGCGCGCGCCGGGTGCTGACGGCCGGTCGGTTCCCACCGCCGCCAGACGACTGGCCGGCGGTGCCCTGGCCGCCGATGTAGGTTGATCATCTTGCGACGCCGGCCGCCGCCGAGGGTGCGCTGGCTAGGCTGGCGGTCATGGACTCATGGGCGGGACACCAGGTGCCGCGGCTGCCGGGAACCGGTCAGCCGCTCGCACTGTTCGACTCCGCGCGGCAGGGGATCGCACCGACCAGGCCCACCGGCACGGCGCGGATGTACGTCTGTGGGATCACACCGTACGACGCGACGCACCTGGGCCACGCCGCCACCATGATCACCTTTGACCTGGTGAACAGGGCGTGGCGGGACGCCGCGACCCCGGTCCGTTACGTGCAGAACGTGACCGACATCGACGATCCGCTGCTGGAGCGCGCCCAGCGCGACCGGGAGGACTGGATCGTGCTCGGCATGCGCGAGACGGCGCTGTTCCGCGAGGACATGGAGTCGCTGCGGATCATCCCGCCGGAGCACTACGTCGGCGCTGTGGAGTCGATTCCGGCGATCGTTGACAAGATCGCGGTGCTGGTCGACGACGGCTCGGCGTACCGCCTCGACGACGGCACCGGCGACGTCTACTTCGATATCTCGACGACGCCGCGGTTCGGGTACGAGTCCAACCTGTCGCGCGAGCAGATGCTCGCCTTCTTCGCGGAGCGCGGCGGCGACCCGGAACGCCCGGGCAAGCGGGACCCGCTCGACCCGCTGCTGTGGTGCGGCGCTCGCGACGGCGAGCCGGCGTGGCCGGGAGGGCCGCTCGGCCCCGGCCGGCCCGGCTGGCACATCGAGTGCGCGGTCATCGCGCTGGGCCTGCTCGGCGACGCGATCGACGTCCAGGGCGGCGGAAACGACCTGCTCTTCCCGCACCACGAGTGCTCGGCCGCGCATGCGGAGCGGCTCACGGGGATCAGCCCGTTCGCGCGGCACTACGTGCACGCCGGGATGATCGGCCTGAACGGCGAGAAGATGTCGAAGTCCCACGGCAACCTGGTGTTCATCTCCCGCCTGCGGGCCGACCACGTGGACCCGATGGCGGTCCGGCTGGCCCTGCTCGCCGACCACTACCGGGTGGACCGGCAGTGGACCGACGACCTGCTCAAGACCGCCGAGCAGCGGCTGGCCCGGTGGCGCGAGGCCGTCGCCGCACCGTCCGGCCCGTCCGGGGCCGACCTGCTCGCGGGCGTACGCGCGCGGCTCGCCGACGACTTGGACACCCCGGGCGCCCTCGGGCTCGTCGACGCGTGGGCGGACGCCGCGTTCGCCGGCCCTGGTGACGACCCGACGGCGCCCGCCCTGGTGGCCACGACCGTCGACGCACTGCTGGGCATCGCCCTCTGACGCGCGCTGCCGCCCCCTCGCCCGTCGCCCCTCTCCTCGCCCTCCTCGTCGATCATGGACTTGTTGTCGTCAGTCGATCGCGAATGCACGACAACAAGTCCATGATCAACGGCAAAGTCCTTGATCGATGGGCCGTCAGCCCAGCACCAGACCGGGGTCGGCGTCCGGGTCGGGCTGCGGGGCCGGGATCCGGTACTCCTCGGTGAGCGTCGTCATCGGGCCCGGCCACGTTGCCTGGGCGACCTCGATGGTCCGGTGGGCGGCGTCGTACGCGACGTGCAACAGGTGCAGCACCGGCGTGTCCGGCCGGATCTGCAGGATCTCGGCCTCCGCCCGGGACGGCTGCCGTGCGGAGATCGTGTCGGTCGCCGCGGCGTACCGCCGGCCGGTGACCTCCTCGACCTCCTGGTAGACCGGTCGGCCGAACGGCTCGGCCCGCTCGAGGCTGGTGCCGCCCGCGTCCGCGACCCGGAACCAGGACGCGCCCACCTCGACGGGCGCGTCGTCGGTGCGCACCACGTGCCGGCGTACCACAAGCTCCGTGCCGTCGGCGACGCCGAACGCGTCCGCGACCTCGGGCGGCGCGGGGGCCCGACCCACCTCGGCCAGGTACTGCCGGTACCGGGCGGCGAGGTCGGTGTGGTAGCCGCGGTACGCGCCGTACCGGCCGCGGGCGAGCCGGTTGAGCCGGCGGCGGGTCCCGCGGACGAACGTTCCGGAGCCCGGCTTGGTGATCAACAGACCCTCGACGCGGAGCTGGTCGATCGTCCGCTGGACCGTCTGCTTCGCAACCCCGAACATCTCGGCGATCGCGGGGATGGACGGCAGGCGCTCCCCGGGCGCCCAGTCGCCCCGGCGCAGGCGCGCCCGCAGCTGGTCGGCGATCTGGCGATGCGGGGCCTCGGCGGCGCCCGGGTTGACGGTCAATGCCTCGCGGCCTCCTCGATCACACCTAGGTTCCTAGGATGCCGTACGGGGTGTGACCGCGACGCCCGACACGCCGCCAGAATCACGACATTCTGTAACACGACACCCTGTAAAAAAGGAACCAGCTACCAGGAGCCCGCCGTCGGTCCCGCGGATCCACCGCGGCGACGCAGGTACTTCTCGAACTCGCTGGCGATCTCGTCGCCGCTCAGCGGCTGGATGCCGGCGTCGCCGGCCCGCTCCTCGAGCTCACGGACGTACTCGCCGAGCTCGGCGTCCTGCTCGGCGGCGGCCTTGACCCGCTGTTCCCACTCGGCGGACTCCTCGGCCAGGTCGGCCATCGGCACGGGCAGATCGAGCACGTCCTCGACGCGGTGCAGCAGGGCCAGCGTCGCCTTCGGGCAGGGCGGGTTGTTCGCGTAGTGCGGGACGTGCACCCAGAACGAGACGGCGTCGAGCTCCGCCCGGGTGGCAGCCTCCTGCAGGACGCCTACGATGCCGGTCGGGCCGTCGTATCGGGTCGGAGTGAACTGGTAGCGCGCGGCGGCGTCCCGGTCGGAGGCGCTCCCGCTGATCGGCAGCGGCCGGGTGTACGGAACGTCCGCCAGCAGCGCGCCGAGCAGCACGATCCGGGTCACCTCGAGGCTGTGGCACATCTCGAGAACCTGCTCGCAGAACGTACGCCAGCGCATGCTCGGCTCGATCCCGCGGATCAGCACGACGTCGCGCTCGGTGCCCTCCGGCGACGCGACCATGAACCTGGTCGTCGGCCACTCAATCCGACGGGTCTCGCCGTCGGAGAGGCTGACCGTCGGGCGGCTGACCTGGAAGTCGTAGAAGTCCTCCGGGTCCAGCGCGGCCACCGGCCGGGCCTCCCACACCTGCTCGAGGTGCTCGACCGCGGCCGTGGATGCGTCCGCCGCGTCGTTCCACCCCTCGTACGCGGCGATGGCAACGGGGGAGCGCAGCACCGGCAGGCCGTCGAACTCACTCACTGCGTCTCCAGGTTCGCTCGGTCCAGACACCGCCTGCGGCGCTCCACTCGCTCACGCGCCCAAGCCTACGTGCCGGGGATCGATCCGGCCCGGTGGCCGCGCCGGCCGCGACGCCGGAGAGCATCGGATGTCGTCACGGAATGTGAGAGCGAACTCGGGTCGCCGCTGTGGACGCCACCGAGCCGTTAGCCTGGGTGACGTGTCCGACTCGCTGCTGGATCTGCTGGCCGACCGCGTCCTCATCGCCGACGGGGCGATGGGGACGATGTTGCAGGTCGCGGACCTGACCCTCGACGACTTCCAGGGCCACGAGGGGTGCAACGACATCCTCAACGTGACCCGGCCAGACGTGGTGACCGGCATCCACGACGCGTACCTCGCCGCCGGGTCGGACTGCGTCGAGACCAACACGTTCAACTCCAACCTCGGCGGGCTCGGCGAGTACGGCATTCGGCACCGGATCCACGAGCTGTCGGAGGCGGGGGCGCGCATCGCGCGGGAGGCGGCTGACCGGTGGTCCACCCCGGACCGGCCGCGGTTCGTGATCGGGTCGATGGGCCCCGGCACGAAGCTGCCGACGCTCGGGCACACCGACTTCGCGTCGCTCCGCCAGGCGTACCAGGAGAATGCCGCCGGCCTGCTCGCGGGCGGCGCGGACGCCCTTATCGTCGAGACCTGCTACGACCTGCTGCAGGCGAAGTCCGCGGTCCTCGGCGCCCGACGCGCGATGGCCGACGCGCGCCGCCGCGTGCCGTTGATCTGCCAGGTAACCATGGAGACCACCGGCACCATGCTGCTGGGCAGCGAGATCGGCGCCGCCCTGACCGCCGTCGAGCCCCTCGGTGTCGACCTCGTCGGCCTCAACTGCGCGACCGGGCCGGCCGAGATGACCGAGCACCTGAGGTACCTGTCGCAACACGCCCGCGTACCGCTGTCGGTGATGCCCAACGCGGGCCTTCCGGATCTGACTCCGGACGGCGCGCGGTACCCGCTCACCGCGGACGAGCTGGCCGACGCGCTGGACCGGTTTGTGCGCGAGTACGGCGCGGTGCTGGTTGGCGGCTGCTGCGGCACGACGCCGGCGCACATCCGGGCAGTCACCGAGCGCCTGCGCGGCGCGTCGCCGATCCGTCGTGCGCCGGCGCCCGAGCCGGGCGTGTCCTCGATCTACAACCACACGCCGTTCGCTCAGGACGCGAGCGTGCTCATGGTTGGGGAACGCACGAACGCCAATGGCTCCAAGGCGTTCCGCGAGGCGATGCTCGCCGGCGACTGGCGGGCCTGCGTGGAGATTGCCAGGAGCCAAGCGCGCGACGGATCGCACTTGCTCGACCTGTGCGTGGACTACGTCGGGCGCGACGGCGTGGCCGACATGCGCGAGGTTGCCGGCCGGTTCGCGACCGCGTCCACGCTGCCGATTATGCTGGACTCGACCGAGCCCGGCGTGATCGAGGCTGGTCTGGAGGTCCTCGGCGGGCGCTGCATCGTCAACTCGGTCAACTTCGAGGACGGCGACGGCCCCGGTTCCCGGTACGCCCGGGTCATGCCGATCGTGCGGGAGCACGGCGCCTCGGTGGTCGCCCTGACCATCGACGAGGAGGGCCAGGCCCGCACGGCCGAGTGGAAGGTACGCGTCGCGTCCCGGCTGATCGACGACCTGACGGGTCGGTGGGGGATGCAGCGCTCCGACATCCTCGTCGACTGCCTGACGTTCCCCATCTCCACCGGCCAGGAGGAGACGCGGCGCGACGCGCTGGAGACGATCAACGCAATCCGGGAGATCGCCCGCCGGTACCCGGGCGTGAACTTCACGCTCGGCGTCTCCAACGTCTCGTTCGGGCTCAATCCGGCCGCCCGCCAGGTCCTCAACTCGGTCTTCCTGCACGAGTGCGTGCAGGCCGGGCTCACCAGCGCGATCGTGCACGCCAGCAAGATCCTGCCGATGTCCAAGATTCCCGAGGAGCAGCGCCAGGTCGCGTTGGACATGGTCTACGACCGGCGCCGCGAGGGGTACGACCCGCTGCAGCGGCTCATCGAGCTGTTCTCCGGGGTCGACATCGCGTCGGCGCGGGCGACGCGGGCCGAGGAGCTGGCCGCCCTGCCTCTCGACGAGCGGCTCAAGCGGCGGATCATCGACGGCGAGCGCAACGGTCTGGAGGCCGACCTCGATGCCGCGCTCACGACGCGGCCCGCGCTCGACATCATCAACGACACGCTACTGGACGGGATGAAGGTCGTCGGCGACCTGTTCGGCTCGGGCCAGATGCAGCTCCCGTTCGTGCTGCAGTCGGCGGAGGTGATGAAGGCGTCGGTCGCCTACCTTGAGCCGCACATGGACAAGGCCGACTCGACCGGCAAGGGCCGCATCGTGCTCGCCACGGTCCGCGGCGACGTGCACGACATCGGCAAGAACCTGGTGGACATCATCCTGTCCAACAACGGCTACGAGGTCGTCAACATCGGCATCAAGCAGCCGATCAACGCGATCCTCGAGGCGGCCGAGGAGCACGACGTGGATGCCATCGGCATGTCCGGGCTGCTGGTCAAGTCGACCGTCATCATGCGGGAGAACCTCGAGGAGATCGCGTCCCGAGGGTTCGCCTCACGCTGGCCGGTGCTCCTCGGCGGTGCGGCGCTGACCCGGGCGTACGTGGAGGACGACCTGCGCTCGCGGTTCGCCGGCGAGGTGCACTACGCACGCGACGCCTTCGAGGGACTGTCCCTCATGGACCGGTTGATGACCGCCAAGCGCGGTGGCGCCGCCGTGGTCGATGCCGCGCGCGATGTCGCCCTTGCGGAGCGGCGGGCGCGGCGTGAGCGGCACCGGGCGGTGGTCACGCAGGCGCTGCCGTCGTTGGACGATTCGACAGTACGCTCCGACGTGGCGTCCGATGTGGACATTCCCCGGCCGCCATTCCTCGGTACGCGCGTGGTCAAGGGGATCCCTCTTGCCGAGTACGCGGGGATGCTGGACGAGCGGGCCACGTTCCTGGGCCAGTGGGGCCTGCGGGCGTCCCGTGGCGGTACGGGTCCGTCCTATGAGGAGCTCGTCGAGACCGAGGGTCGGCCCCGGCTGCGATACTGGCTCGACCGGCTGACCGCCGACCAGGTCCTCGAGGCGGCGGTCGTGTACGGGTACTTCCCGGCGTACTCGGAGGGCAACGACCTGGTCGTGCTCTCCGCTTCCGGCGACGGCACGGTCGCCGCGCGGTTCACGTTCCCGCGGCAGCGGCAGGAGCGTCGGTTATGCCTGGCGGACTTCTTCGCACAGCGCTCGTCCGGGGTTCTCGACGTGGTGGCCCTCCAGCTGGTCACGGTCGGGCAGCCGATCAGCGAGTACACGGCGAAGCTGTTCGCCCGCAACGCGTACCGGGACTACCTGGAGGTGCACGGCCTGTCCGTGCAGCTGACCGAGGCGCTGGCCGAGTACTGGCACAAGCGCATCCGCTCCGAGTTGGTCCTGCCCGACGGGCGTACCGTCGCCGACGACGACCCGCCCGATCTCGCGGGCCTGCTGCGCACCGACTACCGCGGCTGCCGGTACGCCTTTGGCTACCCGGCCTGCCCCGACCTCGAGGACCGCGCGAAGATTGTCCAGTTGCTCGGCGCGGAGCGCATCGGCGTACAGCTCAGCGAGGAGTTCCAGCTCGTCCCGGAACAGGCGACCGACGCCATCGTCGTACACCATCGCGACGCGAACTACTTCAACGCCAAGTAGCAGGCGCGTCGGCCCTGACATGCGGCGATGGGGTGTTCCGAGACCCGAGAAGCATGATCAGGCCGTTTCCAGGTCGAGCGACGTGGAACCCTCGTCCGGTTGGTAGTCCAGCAGGACAAGCCGCTGGTCAAGCATCTGGGTGGAGAAGAGTCGCAGGTTGACATCGGGCAGACCCTGCAGGATGCGCTCCTGTCCGCTCTCTCCGAGTATCTGCGGGAACAGCATCAGGCGCAGGCGATCCACCTGGCCAAGCCGGAACAGGCTACGCACCAACGTCAGGCTGCCGATCACTCGTAGTGGATCGCCAGGTTCGTTCTTCATCGCGGTATGGCCATTGCCAGGTCGTCTCGCACCAGCGTGGTGTTGGTCCAGGGCAGCGGCGGTACCAGTGACTTGGAGAACACGACCTTGGGTAGCTCATCCATGCGTGTGAACGTCGGATCCCCGCCGCCGGCGGTGATCTGTGCCATCGCCCGGTACGTGTTGCTTCCCATCAGCATCACGTGCGGTCGGGCCAACTGCTCGTCGATCCACGCCTGCAGGTCGGGACCCGCGTACCGAAATAGGCGGGCGAGTTGCGGCCCGAGGCCCAGCCATCCACCGTGCTGAACAGGTCCACCGTCAGCTCTCGCATCGCGTTCCTTCGCAATCTCCTCGGTCCGGGAACCTTACCCAGGCGCGTGTGATCTCGAGAGCGGTACACCACGGACGCTATCCGGACCCGTTGACGTCCGTGGCGTACCGCTGAACGAACGGCGCGAGCCGCGGCCGAGGTCGGGCCGAGCGGCATCACCGCCACATTCGTCAACGTCACTGGCGGCATCTTCCCGAGCTAGTTCAGTCGACCGTGCGACGATGGCGCCCACGGGGAGGGCGGAGACGCGGGCATGACCGACTGGGAACGGCTGAGCTGGGAGACGTTTGGGCGGGCGAGTCGGGAGCTCGCCCAGCTCGTGGTAGACGACGGGTACCGTTCGGATCTCATCCTGTGCATCGCCCGCGGCGGGCTGCTCGTCGCGGGCGCTATCAGCTACGCGCTGAACGTCAAGAACGTCCACCTCATGAACGTCGAGTTCTACACCGGGGTCGACGAACGGCTGGACATGCCGGTGATGCTGCCGCCGGTGCCGAACTCGGTCGACCTCGCCGGGGCGCGGGTGCTGATCGTGGACGACGTCGCCGACACCGGCGAGACGCTGCGGCTCGTCCGCGACTTCTGCGCCGACCACGTCGCGGAGGCGCGGTGCGCGGTCATCTATGAGAAGTCCCGCTCCCTGGTCCGCTGCGAGTACGTCTGGCGGCGTACCGACCGCTGGATCGACTTCCCGTGGTCGTCGCTTCCGCCGCTGGTCGAACACCGCGCACGAGGCGATCTTTCCCACGCAACTCCGTCAGACTTGGGTGATTGACCAGATCGCAAGTGGCCAACTCCGTCAGAGTCGGTGCCTGCGGGGCCGCGCAATGGCCCAACTCTGACGGACTTGCGTCGGGGGGTGCGGCGCGACGGTGGCCACGTCCGCGACCGGGCGGCGCGGCGTCGCGACGGTGGGGCGGGCACGATCGTGGCGTGACCATCGCCGCGGTGCTCTTCGACATGGACGGCACGCTCGTGGACAGCGAACGGGTGTGGGACGTCGCGCTGGATGAGCTCGCCGCCGAGTACGGCGGGCGGCTGTCGTCCGCGGCTCGCGTGGCGATGGTCGGCACCAGCATGGCTGAGTCGATGGACATCCTGCACGCGGACCTCGGTCAACCGTGGCGCGACGCGGCGATCGGCGCGGAGCGGCTCGAACGCCGGGTCGCCGACCTCTTCCGGGTCGGGCTGGAGTGGCGCGCCGGCGCGATGGCGCTGCTGCGGGACGTGCGCGCCGCCGGTCTGCCGACGGCGCTGGTCACCTCGACCTCGCGGCGGCTCGTGCACGTCGCGCTAGACACCCTCGGCCGGGACAGCTTCGACGTCGTCGTCTGTGGCGACGATGTCGACCGGCCGAAACCCGATCCGATGCCGTACGCGGTCGCGGCCACCGCGCTCGGCGTGCCGATCGGTTGGTGTGTCGCGATCGAGGACTCACCGAGCGGAGTTGCCAGCGCCCTGGCGGCGGGCGCCGTCGTGCTGGCCGTCCCGTGCGACGTCGCGATCCCGGAGCTTCACGGCGTACACGTGCGGGAAAGCCTCGCCGACGTGGACGTGAGAGTGCTCGCGGAGCTTGCCGGCCGCGGCGCCTAGCGGCGGACAGCGGTGTGGGGTGGCACGTCGCGCGCCACCCCACATCGCCCCCCGAGCCTGTGGACCGGCCGGAATCCGGCTGGGCCCGGTCCGGCCGGCACGATCCATCGTCGGTTGTGTGTCGTCGCCGGGCGTCCGCCCCGAGGCGGAGCCGGACGCGGATTTCTGGCTGCGGGGACTCCCTGAGCCGCGGTCAGGGATGTCCCCGACCGCCAGGCCAGGCGGAGCGCGCCGGCCGGGTCTCGGACCGCCTCATTCGTACGCGATGGCTTCGAGCACGTTGAGCCGGGCGGCGCGGATGGCCGGCAGGATCGCCGCGAGCACCCCGGCCACCAGCGCCAGGATCAGCGTCGCGGCGAGGTAGCCCCACGGCATCGTCAGCTTGAGGAAGTCGGTGCCGACCGCCTGCACGATCGCGATGCCGAGCGCGACGCCGGCGGCGACGCCCAGCAGCACCCCGAACACCGAGATCAGGATGGACTCCACCGTGACCATCCACCCCAGCTGCCGGCGGTTCATGCCGATCGCCCGGATCAGGCCGATCTCCCGGGTCCGCTCAAACACCGACAGCAGCAGCGTGTTGATCACGCCGAGCACGGCGACCAGGATGGTCAGTCCCAGCAGGACGTTGAGGATGGTCAGCACGATGTTCAGGAACTGCGAGCTCTGCTTGATGACCCCGGAACGGTCGGAGACCGTGACCTCCGGGTTGTCCTTGACCAGCGCGTCCAGCTGGCTCTTCACCGCGCCCACCTGGCCGTCGTCGGCCACTTTGACATAGCCCTGCTGGGCGAACGGCGAGCGGAACGTCGTCGCATCGGCCGTGTTGAGGATCGGCCCATTCGCGATGTTGTTCGTCTCGTAGATTCCGACGATCTTCTCCCCGTAGTCGCCGCCCCGGGCCGTCTGCACCGGCACGGTGTCGCCCAGCTTCCAGCCGCGCTTCTTGGCCGTGTCCGTGTCGACGACGATCTCGCCGGCGTTCAGCGTGCGTAGGTCGCCCTCCTTCGGGGTCATCTTGAAGATGACCTTCGCCGCGCCCACGTCGGTGGCGATGATGGTGAGGGTGCGTCCGCCGACGCGGACGCTGTCGGCCTGTCCGGCCAGCGCCGTCTGAACCCCGGGTATCGCCTTCATCTTGTCCACAAGGGACGGCTCGAACCCGGCCTGGCCGGTGCCGGTGAAGTCGGTCGACAGGATCAGCTGCGCGTCCAGGTCGTTGTTGAAGACGTTGCTGATGCCAGACTTGGCGGAGGCCGCGAAGACGCCCGCGCCGGTGGCCAGCGTAACTCCGATCATGAGCGCGGCCGCGGTCACGGCGGTCCGCCGCGGGTTGCGCCCGGTGTTGCGGGTGCCGAGACGGCCCGGGACCGCCCACGACAGGGCCCGCCCGAGCACGCTCGTCACCGGTCGGGCGACCGAGGGAGCGAGCATCGCCACGCCGAGGAAGGCCAGCGCGGCGCCACCGCCGAGCATCCACCACAGCGCGTCCTTGACCACGTCGGTCAGCTTGAGTGCGAGCAGCAGCACGCCCGCGCCAAAGACGACGCCGCCGATCGCCGTGAGGCGGCCCAGCGGCTTGTCGGGGGTGGCGGCCTCCCGCATCGCCGCGATGGGCGCCACCCGCGACGCGCGAAGCGCCGGGATGAGCGCCGCGACGACGGTGAACGCCGTGCCGACGAGCAGCGTCACGATGACGACGTACGGCCGGAGCACCACCCCGGAGACGGGCAGGTTGGCGTTCGCGAAGCTCTCCAGGAGCTGACGCAACAGGTATCCGACGCCGACGCCGACGCCGAGCCCGACGAGGGAGGCCATCAGACCGAGCAGCACCGACTCGAGCAGGACCGAGCGGTTGACCTGCCCTCGGCTGGCGCCGAACGACCGGTACAGGGCGAGCTCACGGGTCCGCTGCGCGACCAGCATGGAGAAGGTGTTGAAGATGAGGAACGCGCCGGTGAACAACCCGATGATGGCGAACCCGGTGAGGCCGCCCTTGAGGATGCTGACGAAGCTCGCGGTCTCGCTCGCCTGGTCCTTGGCCGTCTCCTCGCCGGTCTTCACGGTGTAGTTGGGGCCGACCGCGGCGGCAATCCGGGTCTTGAGCTCGGCCTGTGACACACCGCTGGCGGCCTGCACGTCGACGTTGGTGAACTTGCCGGGCGCGCCGATCAGCAAGTCCTGCGCGGTCGGCATGGAGAACGCCACCGTCGTCTCGCCGCCCAGCGAATCGCGGCCGCCCTCGTACCCGAAGATCCCGACTAGCGTGAACGTCTTGCGTGGCTTCAAGGTGATCACATCGACCCGGTCGCCGACCTGGTAGCCGGTCGTCTTGGCGAGGCCGGCGTTGATGGCGATGTCGTCGGGCCCGGTCGGGGGTCGGCCGTCGCGCAGCCGCACGAGGGAGTCGTCCTCGACCCAGCCGATCCCGAACCGCGGCGGGCCGTTGGACGCGACCACCTTGCCGTTCTTGCCGACCACCCGCGCGCCGTCGGTGCCGACCTGCGGGGTCGTCCGAGCCGCGCCCGGCACGGCGGCGATCTTGTCGACCGTGGCCTGGTCGACGAAGGCCGTGACCACCTCGTTGCCCTGCTCGCTCTTTGGCGCGTCGTTCTCGGCGGTGACCTGAACGTCGAGGTTCTCGTTGACGGTCGTGAAGAGGTTCTCGAAGCCTTTGGCCATCGTGTCGCCGGCCACGAACGCGGCGGACATGAACATGGTGCCGAGCACGACTGCGAGCGCCGAGAGCACCAGGCGCAGCTTGTGCGCGAGCAGACCGCGCAGCATCGCCCTGAACATCACCGCTCCTCGCGGGCGAACCGAGACGACTCCTCGCCGGCGAAACCGGCGCTGACGTCGAGGCGCTTAACCCGGTCGAGCACGCCCTCCGCGGTCGGGTCCCGCATCTCGTCGACAATCCGACCGTCGGCGAGGAAGACGACCCGGTCGGCGTAGCTGGCCGCGTTCGGGTCGTGCGTGACCATGACGATCGTCTGGCCGAAGTCGCGCACCGAGTTGCGCAGAAAGCCGAGCACCTCGGCGCTGGAGCGGGAGTCGAGGTTGCCGGTCGGCTCGTCGGCGAAGACGACGTCCGGCCGGGAGACGAGCGCCCGGGCGCAGGCGACGCGCTGCTGTTGCCCCCCGGATAGCTGCGACGGCCGGTGCCCCAGCCGGTCGCGCAGCCCGATCGTGTCGATTACCGTGTCGTACCACTGCTTGTCCGGCTTGCGGCCGGCGATCGCCAGCGGCAGCGTGATGTTCTCCTCGGCGGACAGGGTCGGCAGCAAGTTGAACTGTTGGAAGACGAACCCGACCTTGTCCCGGCGGAGCCGGGTCAGCCCGGCGTCGCCGAGCCCGGTCACCTGTGTCTCGCCCACCCACACGTTGCCCCGAGTGACCGAGTCCAGCCCGGCCAGACAGTGCATGAGCGTGGACTTGCCGGACCCCGACGGACCCATGATCGCGGTGTATTTGCCGCGCTCCAGGTCGACGGTCACCCCGCTCAGCGCGATCACCTGCGCCTCGCCGCTGCCGAACACCTTCCATACGTCCACCGCTCGCGCGGCCACGCCATCCGTGGTCACGTCCGCCCCCCTCTGTGATGGTTGCCGTCCCTACGCACGGTAGGTGGCGGCCGCACTCCCGCCGTCATCCCCCGGGAGGGTCTTGGCCTACGTCCCCCGACGTAGCCGCACGGGGTCAGCCGCCCGGCCGGACCAGGCCCGACTCGTACGCCAGCACTACCGCCTGCACCCGGTCGCGCAGGCCGAGCTTGGTCAGCACGTGGCCAACGTGGGTCTTGATCGTGGTTTCGCTGACGGAGAGCGTCCGGGCGATCTCGGCGTTGGACAGGCCCCGGGCCACCTGGACGAGCACCTCGCGCTCCCGGTCGGTGAGCGCGTCGAGCGCCCTGGGCGGCGCCGTGTTCGGGTCGGGCAGGGAGGTCGCGAACCGGTCCAGCAGTCGCTGCAGGATCCGTGGGGCCACGATCGCCTCGCCCCGCGCGACCGTGCGGATGGCGGTGACCAGGTCCTCGGCCGGCACGTCCTTGGCCAGGAAGCCGCTGGCGCCCGCCCGCAGCGCCCCGACGACGTACTCGTCGAGATCGAACGTGGTCAGGATCAGCACCCGCACCGGCAGCCGGGCGGCCACGATCGCCTTGGTCGCGGCCACGCCGTCCATCCGGGGCATCCGGATGTCCATCAGCACGACGTCCGGCAGCAGCCGGCGGGCGAGGTCGACCGCCTCCGCGCCGTCTCCGGCCTCACCGACAATGTCCAGGTCGTCCTCGGCCCCGAGCACCATCCGGAACCCGGTACGCAGCAGCGGCTGGTCGTCGGCGAGCAGGATCCGCACCGGCCGGTCGTCGGGGTCGCTGCCCGCGGTCATGCGACCCCCTGACCGACCCAGTCCGCTGGAATCTTCGCGTGCACCCGGTATCCGCCACCCGGACGGGGGCCGGTGCGCAACGTGCCACCGTACAGCGCGACACGTTCGCGCATGCCGACCAGGCCGTGCCCGAGCGCGGCGCCGTTGGGACGGGGCCCGCGGCCGGTGTCGGACACCTCCACGCTCAGCCACTGCGCCCCGAACCACAGCCGCACCTCCGCGGTGGCCGGCCCGGCGTGCTTGAGGGCGTTCGTCAGCGCCTCCTGAATGATCCGGTAGATCGTCAGGGCCACCCCAGGGTCAAGACCCGTCGGCTCGCCGTCGACCTCCAGGACGACCGGCAGGCCGGCATCGCGGACCTGCTCGACGAGCGCCCCGATGCCGGCCAGGCCGGGCTGGGGCGACAGCTCCGCGGCCGGCTCGGCGTCCGTGCGCAGCACGTCGAGCAGTCGCCGCATCTCGCGCAGCGTCGTGCGACTGGTCTCCTCGATGGTGCCGAGCGCCTCGTCCGCGGTGTCCGGGTCGCGGCGCAGGATCCGGCGCGCGCCGGTGGCGAGCACGCCCATCACGCTCACGTGGTGCGCGACCACGTCGTGTAGCTCCCGGGCGATGCGCCGGCGCTCGTCGGCGACCGCCTGGCCGGCCACCTGGCGCTGGTTCTGTTCGGCCGTGGTTGCCCGCTCCTCCAGCGCGGCCACGTACGCCCGTCGGGTGTGCACGGTGCGGCCGATGAAGAAGCAGACCAGCGCGAGCAGGCCATCGATGAGCAGCACGATCCACCGCGGCTCGTCCGGGCTGATGCGCTCGGCGAGCGACGGCCAGAGCAGGAGCACGGCCGGCGACCACACCACCGCGCTGGCCGCGATCGCCCGACGCAGCGGCAGCGTCGCCGCGGCCGTGTACGCCAGCACAAACACGGCGAGGCTGCCGCCCTTCAACGGCAGGAGGATCGCGCCGAGCAGCGCCATGAGCCACACCGCCGGCCAGAGCCAGCGGCGACGGATGACCACGGGTACGACGCCGAGCAGGGCGAGGCCGACCGTCACCCACCACGAATCCGGCCGCCGCTCGTTCGGCGTCCCCACGATCAGCACCAGGTACGCGCCGAACAGGACCAGCGCCAGCAGGCCGTCCGCGAGCATCGGCCGGGCGCGCAGCCAGCCCCGGACGCCGTGGGCGGTCACCATGCTCGCGACGGTAGCCGGCCGGACGCCGTCGTGGTCGTCGCCGATGGTGAATCCCTTCTCATCCTGGCGGATGAGGGGGTGTCACTCCTGGGGTGCTCGCCGGCTCCGGCTCCAGGGCCGGCTCCGGGATCGGGTCGGGGAACGGTGGGGGAGTGCCGCCGAACGCCGGGCAGCGCTCCTGGTGGCTGCACCAGGCGCACAGCCGGCTCGGCTTGGGCCGGAAGTCGCGGGCGGCGGTGGCGTGGTCGATAGCGCGCCACAATGCCAGCACGGTCCGCTCGAACCGCACCAGCTCCTCGAGATCGGGTGCGTAGTCGCACGCCTCGGCGTCCTTGAGGTAGACCAGCCGGAGCACGCGGGGGACCACGCCGCGGGTGCGCCACAGCACCAGCGCATAGAACTTGAGCTGAAACAGCGCGCGCGCCTCGAATGCCTCCCGCGGGGCGCCGCCGGTCTTGTAGTCGACGACCCGCAGGTGGCCGTCCGGCGAGACATCGAGGCGGTCCACGTAGCCCCGGATCAGCAGCCGGTCGTCGACGACCGCCTCGATCAGGCTCTCCCGCTCCGCCGGCTCCAGGCGCCGCGGGTCCTCCACCGTGAAGTACCCGGCGAGCAGACCTTGGGCCGACGTCAGCAGCTCATCGGCGCCGGACGCCTCGCCGTCGGCCCCGAACAGCTCGGCCAGCTCCGGAGCCTCCTCGGCCAGCCGCCGCCACTCGGGCTCGACCAGCTCGGCCGCGGCCGCCGGCGTGCGGTCGCCGGGCGGCAGGTCGAACAGCCGCTCCAGCACCGCGTGCACCAGCGTGCCGCGGGCCTGGTCGGCGGAGGGGACCTCGGGCAGCCGGTCGATCGTGCGGAACCGATAGAGCAGCGGGCAGGTCTTGAAGTCCGCCGCCCGTGACGGGGACAGCGAGGGGTACGCCGGCCGGGTCTCGTCGCCGACCTCGATCGGCTCCACGGTGGGTGCCGGCGTCACTGTCTCTGCCGTCATGAGTCCTCAGGCTAGGGCACGGGTCCGACGAAACCGCCGCACGCGCCGCGCGGCGCGGCGTGGCACGGCGGGGCCGTTACGCCGAGGCCCGCCCGACGGGCGGCCGTTCCGTAGCATCGTCACGATGGAGGACAGTTCCGAACCTCAGCGTCCCGCCGACCGCCGCACCGGCCTCGCCGTCGGGCGGGTGCTCGGCTTCCCGCTCTACCTCAACGCGTCGACGCTGCTGCTCGCCGCGCTCATCACGGTCGTCTACGGCGGGTACGCCCAGCAGCGCCTCAACCTGACGCCAACGGCCGGGTACGTGGTGGGTTTCGGTTTCGTCCTCTGCCTCATGCTTTCCGTGCTGCTCCACGAGCTCGGCCACGCGCTGACCGCGCGCCGGTTCGGCATCGGCGTGCGCGGCATCACGCTGGAGCTCCTGGGCGGCTACACCGAGATGGATCGGGACGCGCCATCGCCCACAGTGGACCTCCTCGTCGCGCTCGCCGGCCCGGCGGTCTCGTTCGTGCTCGGCGTCGGCGCCGTGTTCGGCACGATGGTGTTCCCGGACCGCAGCCTGCCGCACGAGGTCGCGTTCTACTTGGCGTTCAGCAACATCGTCGTGGCGATCTTCAACTCGCTGCCCGGCCTCCCGCTGGATGGCGGCCGGGCCCTGCGAGCCGGCGTGTGGGCGATCAGCAAGGACCGGCACCTGGGCACCGAGGTCGCGGGCTGGGTCGGCCGCGGCGTCGCCGTGCTGACGGGTGTCGGCGCGGCCGTGCTCGCCGCGTACGGGGCCCTGTCGGCGGTCGGCCTCGCGTTCCTGCTGCTGGTGGCCCTGACGCTGTGGCGAGGCGCCGGCCAGTCGGTGCGGCTGGCTCAGGTCAGCCGGCGATTCCCGCTGATCGACCTGCGGCGCCTGGCTCGTCCATTGTTCGCGGTGCCGACCGGAACACCGCTGGCCGAGGCCCAGCGCCGCGTCGGGGAGGCGGGTCAGCCGACGGCCGCGCTGGCGGTCAGCGACTCGGCCGGGCGGCTGGTCGCCCTCGTCCACCCCGCGTCCGCGGCCGCGGTGCCGGCCGACCGGCGGCCGTGGGTGACCGTCGACGCGGTATCCCGCGGCATCGACGGGATCACGGCGATCCCGGTCGGCCTCGGCGGGGAAGACGTGATCCGTGCCGTGCAGGCCAACCCGGGCGCGGAGTACCTCGTAACGGCGGGCGAAGATGTCATCGGTGTACTGAACGTCGCCGACCTGGCCCAGGTGCTGGAGCCGGGCGCCAGCCGGTGAGAGGGGGCCACCTACCTTGACCGCCATGGCCGCGCCGCCGGACTCGGCGCCGACCCACCGCGGACCGTTCCACCCCGGTGACCGGGTCCAGCTCACCGACCCGAAGGGCCGGATACACACGATCACGCTGAAACCCGGCAGGTCGCACCACACTCACCGCGGCGCGCTGGAACACGACGCGCTGATCGGCCTCCCCGAGGGCAGCGTGGTGACCTCGACGGGCGGCACGCCGTACCTGGCGCTCCGGCCCCTGCTGGCCGACTACGTGCTGTCGATGCCGCGCGGCGCCCAGGTCATCTACCCGAAGGACGCCGCACAGATCGTGGCCATGGGCGACGTGTTCCCGGGCGCCAAGGTGCTCGAGGCGGGTGCGGGGTCGGGCGGGTTGACCTGCTGGCTGCTCCGCGCGGTCGGTGCCGACGGCGAGGTGCACTCGTACGAGCTGCGGGAGGACTTCGCCCAGATCGCGCGCCGTAACGTCGAGGCGTTCTTCGGCGCGCCGCACCCCGCGTGGCGGCTGCACTTGGGCGACGTGGTCGACTCCACGGAGACCGGTTTCGACCGGATCGTCCTTGACCTGCTGACGCCCTGGGATGTCGTCGACGTGGTCGAGCGCGCCCTCGTGCCGGGCGGGGTGTTCATCGGGTACGTGGCGACCACGCCGCAGTTGTCCGAGCTCGTGGAGGCGCTGCGCGAGCGGGGCGGCTTCACCGAGCCGCGCGCGTGGGAGTCGCTCGTGCGCGACTGGCATGCCGAGGGGCTCGCGGTCCGGCCGAATCACCGGATGATCGGGCATACCGCGTTCCTCGTCTCGACCCGGCGCCTCGCGCCCGGCGTCACCGCACCGCCTCGGCGCCGCAAACCCAGCAAGGGCGCCGAGGCGTACGCCTTGCGCCGGCGTGCCGCCACCGAGGTGACCGGGGGCGACGTTGACTAGCCCGGCGTACGGCGGCGGGGAGCTGCCCGCGGTGTTCCCCGACTGGTCGCCCTACCAGGAGCTGGACGCGGCGGCCCGGGCGTACCTGCGGGACCCGGAGATGGCGCTCGAGGCGCTCGGCGGTGTGCTGCGCGGCGCCGCGGTGCTCGGCTTCTCCCTCGAGCGCTTCGTCAACGACGTCAACGGCGTCTGGCAGGAGGTCGTCGTCTGCGACGGCAACCGGCTGATCCTCTGGCACGGCGAGGACATGCCGCCCGGCGGCGGCCCGGTCGGGTCGATGACCTCGTCGATCCGGGTCGTGCCGCTGTCCACGGTGACCGAGGTGGGCACGCGGCGGCGGCTGGCCCGCACGACCGGTGGCCAGCCCAGGGTCGACAGCGTCGACGTATACGTGCTGCTCAGCTCCATCGACGAGGCGCATCCGACGGGCCCGGACGACCGCGGGCCGACCGTACGCCACGACGCGCTGCGGTTCGGCAAGACGCTCGAGGACGGCGGGCCGGGGCAGATCGCCCGCCTCGAGGAGTTCGCCCGGCTTATCGCCTCGCTGGTGGGCCGGCCGACGCTATAAGAAGATCAGGCGGCCTTGTCCCGCGCGTCCGGACCAGCGACCTCGGCACCGTCGCCGTGCCGTACCACATGAATGCACTCGCCCGGACATTCCTTGGCGGCGTCGATCACCTCGAGCCGCAGGTGGGCGGGCACGTCGGTGCGGCTGCCCGGGGCGGTGAGCAGGTCCCCGCCGCCGTCCTTGACGTAGGCCAGGCCGTCGACGTCGAACTCGAAGACCTCGGGGGCGTACTGCACGCACAGCCCGTCGCCGGTGCACAGGTCCTGATCCACCCAGACCCGCAGCCGCTCCGTCCGGTCCGGCTCCGTCGACACGCCACGCCTCCCTCGCCGTCTCCGCCGAAGGTACCCGCCGCCGGCCGCGATTGACCGGTGACCCCCGGGGTACCTTCCGGTCCCGTACCGATCACGATCAGGGACCGGGTGTCGGGTGGGTTCGCTCGAGGGCATCAGCGGCTAGTGTTATGGCAAGACGTTCAAGCCCCCGGGGAGGTGGGACGTGGCACGCAGCGACGACGCGGATGCGCGCGCCGCACGGTGGGAGAAGGAGGCCCACGATCTCTCCACCCAGGTCGCGTTCCTTTCTGAGGAGCTCGCTCTGGTGCGGCGCAAGCTGACGGAAGGCCCCCGACACGTACGCCAGCTCGAGGAGCGGCTTGCGACGACGCAGGCCCAGCTCGCCCGGCTGACGGAGAACAACGAGCGGCTCGT
>DASXRC010000167.1:0-12569 GCA_036506795.1 Micromonosporaceae bacterium | reverse complement strand
GAGCGGGTCCTGCTGCGCGAGGCGCTCGGCCTGGACCCGGGCGACAAGCGGGTCACCTGCGTCGGCGGCGACTACCCGGCGGACTGGCTGCGCGCCGAGGTCGACGCCGGCCGCGCCGAGCTCGCGATCCTCATTGCACCGGTGACGGTCGCCGACTTCATCGCCGTGACCCTGGCGCGGCTCAAGATGCCGCGAAAGAGCACGTGGTTCACGCCGAAGGCACGGGCGGGCCTCGTCCTTGCGCAGCTGTGGTGACCGTGCGTGCGGCGGATGGCGGGTACGCGGCGCGCCGGCCTGACAGACTGCGCGCATGCGCGTCTACCTCGGAGCAGACCACGCCGGATACGAGTTGAAGGTGCACCTCGCTGGCTACCTCGCCCAGCAGGGGTACGAGGTGGTAGACGTCGGGGCCCACGCGCTCGATCCGGAGGACGACTACCCGACGTTCTGCCTGGACGCGGGGGCGCGGGTGGTGGCCGACCCGGGCAGCCTGGGCGTGGTGATCGGCGGCTCCGGCAACGGCGAGCAGATCGCCGCGAACAAGGTGATCGGCGTGCGCGCGGCTCTGGCCTGGAATCTCGAGACGGCCCAACTGTCGCGCCAGCACAACGACGCGAACGTCGTCGGCATCGGGGCCCGTCAGCACGCGCCCGAGGAGGCAACGGCGATCGTCGAGGCGTTCCTGACCACCGCGTTCTCGGGCGGCGAGCGGCACTCCCGCCGAATCGCCCAGATCGCCGCGTACGAACGAAGTCACAAGCTGCCGGGCTGAGCCTTGCCCGCGCGCTACCGGCGAGGGAGCATGCTATCGGCGGGGGAGCTCATCGCGCGGCACCCACCCTCGCCGGACGATGACGAGTTGCTCCTCCGTCGCGGCGAGGTCCGCCTCCGTCGGCCGGGTCGCGTCCCGGGCCCGCAGCGCCGCACCGACGGCGACCTGCGTTGCGCCCGAGCCGACCAGCCCCCGAAGTCCGCGCTCGGCCTCCCGGTCCTCGCCGGGAGCGGCGGCGGGAGCGGCAGCCGTCGGTGGGCCGGAGATCGGCTCGAGGTCGGGATCAAGGATCGGCGCGGTGTCGGCGGACGTGTCGCGCCCGACCCGCGGTGGGCCGGGCGGCGGCGCCGGCACCGGGCCGGACCGCTGGCGGCGGCGCCGGCGCTCCGCGTTCGCCGCGGCACGAACGCGGTCCGACTCGCTCCGCTCGCCGGACCGACTGTCGCCGGGAGTGCTCGCCATGCGAGGAACCTACCGGTCAGAACACCTCGTGCGCAGCCGGTGCGCGGTGCCAACCGAACGCCGCGCTGACCGCGCCGAGCCGACCCGGCCGCAGCTCGCGGACCCGACCGGCTCCGGCCAGCGCTGCCAGCGAGGTCCCGCCGAGGTATATCGCGCCGAGGTCGACCACATCGCAGGCGAGATCCGGCTCCGCGTCGGTATGCGTGCACGTCGCCCCGCCGGCGTCGCCGACCACTCGCCACCGGCCCTGGTTCTCCGGCAACAGCGGGTCGGTCACCTCGAGCACCGCGTCGACTCCCACCGCGTACCGCCGGGCGGACAGCGCGGCGGGGACGTCGACGACGCGCACCCACAGCGAGTCGGACAGCCTCGCGTTGAGCCGGCGCGGCTCGTTCACCAGGTACTGGAGCGGCTCGTCGACGGCCGCGGCCCAATATGAAGCGGTACGCGTGAGGTCGACGCCGAACAGGAACCCCCACAGGGCCCGGTACGCCTCCTGACTGCCCGCCACCACGGTCTGGACGATGACCTCGCCCTTCGGCCCGGCGTCATCCCAGGCGCTCTTGGTGCGCCACAAGGCGTACCCGTCGACTCCGGTCTGGCCCTCGTGCACGACCGCGCGCCGCTCGGTGCCGCCGTGCCGGCGCGAGGGCGGATCCGCGAGCACGTACCGCCACCACCGGTCGTCGCGACTGGACCAGCCCGGACGATCGGGCCGCAGCTGGTCGTACACCTTGGCGAGCTCGACCTGCAGCGCGGCCGGCGCGCCGGCGCGGAGCTTGTCCCTGGCGGCGGCTGCCTGGCCGGTGAGGCGCACCTCGCGGGTGTCGATGGCTAGCTTCAGCAGCTGGGAGGCCAGCCCGTACCCGAACCGTGGATAGATGCGGCCCTCGCTCGCCCACAGCACCGCGATCGGCTCGCGACCGGTGTCCCGCACATCCCTCAGCTGCCGGTGCATCAGCCGGGTGAGCAACCGCCGACGACGATGAGTGGGTGCGACGCCGACCATCGTGACGTGCGCGGCCGGGACGACCGCGCCGGGAACCGTGAGCTCGCGCGTGAACGCGCCGGCGTGTCCGACCACCCGACCGTCATCCTCGACGATCAGTGAGCGCTCGGGCTCGAACACCTCCCGGTCCAGGTCCGGAACGTCGGGATCCGGGGTGTCATGGAACACCTCGGTCAGGAGGGGTCCGACACCGTCCCAGTCGTCGGTCCGGCCGGCACGGATGGGCAGCTCGTCGTGGCTCATTCGTTCTGTGTATCGGATGCGACACGGTCCGTCGACCGGTTATGTCGGGCTCGCTACCCTCGAAGGCGGCCGCGGATACGGGGGAGGGCAGATGCCAGATCGGATCAAGTCCCGGACGGAGCAGACCGTTGACGGGACACCTGGCCGGTCCGCTCCATTCTCGCCGTACCAACGGGGCGTGGCGTCGGTGGGCCGGCCGGTCGCCTCCGGGCCCGACACGCTGGTCGAGCCGCCCCGCGGGCAACGGCAGATCATGGTGCCGCGGCCGCCGCTGCGCTACCGGATCAGCCGGCTGCGTCGTGGTGGCGAATGGACCGCGATCGGCGCCCTCGTCGCGTTCGTCAGCTGGGGCATCTGGGTGATCTCGCTGCGCGGCGGCAACCTGACCATCCCGATCCTCGCGTTCGTGCTCGTCCTGCTCGTCGGAGCCGGCGTCTTTGCGCTGTCGCGCCTGCTCGGCCGCGTTGTGCTCGAGCGCAGCCTCGGGCGCGCCCGCCGCACCGCCTGGCCGTCGCACCTGGTCACCGGCGTCTTCCTGGCGGCGGCGGGCGTGGCGTACCTCGGCCAGACCGACTGGGTCGTCGACGCGTGGACGTGGCTGCGCGCGCTCGGCTGAGGGTCTGGTAGAACCCTCGGAATGCGACCCGAGCCCGGGCAGGTGCTGCACTTCTCCGAGGATCCGACCATCCGTCGGTTCGCGCCCCATGTGGCGGCAACGGCGCACGAGTCGGATCCGTACGTGTGGGCGGTGGACGGCGACCGGGCGCCCGACTACTGGTTCCCGCGGGAGTGCCCGCGGGCGATGGCGTGGGTGGTCCCCGACACGGCGCCCGGCGACCGTGACCTCATCATCGGACCTGGCTGCGGCGACAGGGTCCACGGCGTCGAGTACGGGTGGCTCGACGCGATGCGGACCGTCCGGCTGTACGCGTACCGGCTGTCCGCCGACCGGTTCCGGCCGATCGGCGAGCGGGATCCGCATGCACACGTGGCGACGGAGCCGGTCGTCCCCCTCGGCCCGGCCGAGCCGGTGGGCGACCTGCTTCGGCTGCACGAGGAGGCGGGCATCCAGCTGCGCGTGCTACCCAACCTATGGCCGTTCTGGGACGCCGTCACCGCCAGCACTCTCGGATGGAGCGGGATCCGGCTGCGCAACGCCCGACCCAGAACGACGTCGCCGGCCCGGTAGCTTCCGGGCCGGCGACCTGGTTGTTTCGATCCGACGGGCGTCGCGGCCGGCGGGCGTGCCGCCTGCGGGCGTCCCGCCGGCGGGCGTCACGCCAGCGTGGCCAGGAGCTCCCCGAGCCGCTCGTACGACTCGGCCGCTCCCGCCTCCATGCCGGAGGCGATGATCCCGTCGCGGTCGTCCTTGGACTGGTACACCGACGTGCTCGTCACCGTCGTCCGGCCGTCCTTCTCCTCCAGCACCACGGTCTCCACCGCGATGTGGCCCGGCATCCCCTCGAACTCGAAGGTCTGCACGACCCGTTCCGGCGGGGCGATTTCGCGGATCTCACCGCGGAACGCGTACTCCTGGCCATCGGGCGCATGCTGCACGAACCGGTAGCTGCCCCCGGGCCGGAAGTCCAGCTCGCAGGTGAGTTCGGTCCCGCGCGGCCCCCACCACTTGGTGATGTGTTCGCACTTGGTCATCGCCTCGAACACCAGCTCGCGCGGTGCGTCGAAGACCTGGGTCATTTCGATCTCGAGGTCGGACGGCAACGTCACAGTCAGGCCGTCGCTAGCCTGGTTGCTCATCGTTCTGCTCCTTCTGTGGTGTCTGTGTCCTTCTCTGGTGTCTGTTCCTGCAGCTCGCGGAGGTAACCGCCCAGCCGGTCGTACCGCTCGTCCCAGAACCGGCGGTATCGCTCCATCCACTCCACTGCGTCGCGGAGTGGTCCCGCGTCGAGGCGACATGGGCGCCACTGCGCCTCGCGGCCGCGGGTGATCAGACCGGCCCGCTCGAGGACCTTCAGGTGCTTGGAGATCGCCTGAAGGCTCATCGGGAACGGCGCCGCCAGCTCGTTCACGGTCGCCGCGCCGTCCGCAAGGCGAGCCAGGATCGCCCTGCGCGTGGGATCGGCGAGCGCCGCGAACACCGTACTGAGCCGGTCTGTCATGGGTGTTCAACCACCTAGTTAATCAACCAATAGGTTGAGCATGTCTCGTCGGGGCGCTTGTGTCAAGGGGTGCGCGGGTCGTTGTCAGGCCACGGGGCCTCTGGGGTGAGGTCGACCGGCTCAAGCGCCAGCGCGCGTAGATCTTGGAGACTTTCCGTCATTTCGCAACGGAATCTCTCCAAGATTGCGATCGAAATGGAGTAGGGGCGCTCCCGCCGAGCGAGAGTGCCGGCCTGAGAAGAGCGGAGAGCGGGCGACGGGAATCGAACCCGCACCGTCAGTTTGGAAGACTGAAGCTCTGCCATTGAGCTACGCCCGCAGGCGCCGCGGCTGCCCGCGGCGCGGGTCCAAGCGTACCGGGTGCCGCCGAGCCGGCGCCGACTGGCGGCGGCCGCAGCGGCGACGGCCGCACTCGACCGCATAGACTTCACGAGCCACGGGGTGTGGCGCAGCTTGGTAGCGCACTCGCTTTGGGAGCGAGGGGCCGTGGGTTCAAATCCCGCCACCCCGACCGTGATTCACGCCGCGAGGCGTGCGGACGGCGGAGAACCATGCCCGCCCGCACACTCGGCGTACCGGCTCGCCTACACTCGACCGGGCCGAAATCACGCGCCGCACTGGTCCAGATCCATCGAGGAGTACGCCTGTGAAGAGCACCATCGAGACTCTGAGCCCAACCCGTGTGCGGCTCGCCATCGAGGTGCCGTTCGCCGAGCTCGAGCCGAGCCTGAAGAAGGCGTACCGGGAGATCGCGGCCCAGGTCACGATCCCGGGCTTCCGCCGTGGCAAGGTGCCCGCGGCCGTCATCGACCAGCGGGTTGGCCGCGGCGCGGTGCTGAACGAGGCCGTCCAGGAGGCGATCCCTGACCAACTCCTCGCCGCCATACGCGAGCACGACGTCAAGTCGCTGGGCCGGCCCGAGGTGGAGATCACCGAGTTCGGCGACGGCGAGCCGCTGCGGTTCACGGCCGAGCTCGATGTCCGGCCCGAGATCACGCTGCCCGACCTGTCGACGATCTCGGTGACGGTGGACGAGATTCAGATCGGCGAGAACGAGATCGATGAGCAGGTCAGCGGGCTCCGGGAGCGCTTTGCCACGCTCAAGACGGTCGAGCGGGCCGCCCAGGTCGGCGACTACATGCAGATCGATCTCGCGGCGGCCGTCGACGGCGCCGAGGTTCCGGGCGGCACGGCCACCAATATTTCGCACGAGGTTGGCAGCAAGCAGCTGTTGCCTGGGCTCGACGACGTCCTCGTCGGCATGTCTGCGGGCGACTCCGCGACGTTCGTGACGCAGCTGGTCGGTGGCGACTTCGCCGGCCGCGACGCCGACGTGGCCGTAACGGTGCGTACGGTCAAGGAGAAGCAGCTCCCTGAGCTGGAAGACGACTTCGCCCAGCTCGCCAGCGAGTTCGACACGCTGGAGGAGCTCCGTGCCGACCTGCGCGAGCGGCTCACGCGCGTCAAGCGGGTCGAGCAGGTCTACGCGGCCCGCGACAAGGCGCTCGAGCAGCTGGTCGCCGGCGCCGACGTGCCCGCGCCGGACGGCGTCGTACGCGAAGAGGTCGAGCACCGCAAGGAGGCCATGACCGACCAGCTCGAGCGCATCGGCGCCTCGCTGGAGGAGTACCTCGAGGTAGAGAAGAAGACCGAGGAGCAGATCGACGCCGAGCTGACCGACGCCGCTACCCAGGGCGTCAAGATCCAACTCGTCCTCGACGCGCTGGCCGATGCCGAGGACGTGCAGGTTTCCGACGACGAGTTCGGGCACGAGATCGTGCACCGCGCTCAGCGCGCGGGCATCGCTCCGCAGCAGTACTACGACGAGCTCGTCCGCTCGGGCGGCGCGGCCACGGTGTTCGGCGATGTCCGCCGCGGCAAGGCCCTGCAGCTGGTCATGGAGCGGGCCAAGATCGTGGACTCCGCCGGCGACGAGGTCAGCCTCGAGGCGCTGAGAGCGGCGGGCGACCTCGACGAGGCCGAGCACGAGCACGACCACGATCACGAGAACGCCTAGGCGCACGACCGCTGAGCGCCCGCCGCCCTGCCCCTGCGCTATGAGCGAACAGGTGGCGGCCAGGGAAGCTGCGGCCCTTCCCGGCGGTTAGGGTCAGTCGTACGACGAGTGGAGACGAAGGGCTGCCATGACCGATCTGCATATTCCAGCGATGCCCCTACCGGGGCAGGAGGCCCGCGGCGGCGAACAGCTCAGCGGCAGCCTCGACGACACGGTCTACAACCGGCTGCTCCGGGAGCGGATCATCTTCCTCGGCAGCGAGGTGACCGACCAGATCGCGAACCGGGTCTGCGCGCAGCTGCTGCTGTTGGCGGCGGAGGACCCGGACCGGGACATCAACCTCTACATCAACTCGCCGGGCGGCTCCGTGTACTCGGGGATGGCCATCTACGACACGATGCAGTTCGTCCAGAACGACGTGGCGACGATCGCGATGGGCATGGCCGCTTCGATGGGTCAGCTGCTGCTCTGCGCCGGCACCAAGGGCAAGCGGTACGCCCTGCCGCACGCCCGGATCATGATGCACCAGCCGTCCGGCGGCATGGGCGGCACGGCGTCGGATATCGCGATCCAGGCCGAGCAGATGCTCTACACCAAGCGGATGTTCCAGGAGCGGGTCGCGTTCCACACGGGGCAGGCGCAGGACCAGATCGAGGCCGACTCCGACCGGGACCGTTGGTTCACCGCCACCGAGGCGAAGGACTACGGCTTCATCGACCACGTGATCACGGGAGCTGCGCAGGTCCCGGCCGGCGCCGGCACTCGCAACTGAGGAAGGCGACGATGACAGAACTGAAGCTGCCGGTGGGTCTCGAGATCCAGAATCGGTACATCATCCCGTCGTTCGTCGAGCGGACCTCGTACGGCATCAAGGAGTCCAACCCGTACAACAAGATGTTCGAGGACCGGATCATCTTCCTCGGCGTGCAGGTGGACGACGCATCGGCCAACGACGTGATGGCCCAGCTGCTGACCCTGGAGAGCACCGACCCGGACCGCGACATCACCATGTACATCAACTCGCCGGGCGGCTCGTTCACCGCGATGACGGCGATTTACGACACCATGCAGTACGTCCGGCCGGACATCGTGACCGTCTGCCTCGGCCAGGCGGCCAGCGCCGCGGCGATCCTGCTCTCTGCCGGCACGCCCGGCAAGCGGATGGCACTGCCGCACTCGCGGATCATCATCCACCAGCCGGCCACCGAGGGCGGGTACGGCCAGGGCTCGGACATCGAGATCCAGGCCCGCGAGATCATGCGGATGCGCTCTCAGATGGAAGAGATCATCTCGCGCCACTCCGGCCAGCCCGTCGACCAGGTCCGGCGGGACGTCGACCGTGACAAGATCATGACAGCCGAGGAGGCCAAGGAGTACGGCCTCGTCGACACCGTCCTCTCGAGCCGCAAGAAGTCGGCACAAAAGGCCGTCGCGGCGGTGGGCTGACACACCGCGATCAAGGAACCGCCTCCTCGGAGGCGGTTCCTTGACACACCCATGTTTAGGGGTCGGAGAAATGGCCGGCACCGGGTAACGTCGAGGCTGCACTGTCTGGCCGGCCACGTCGGCAGGCGAAATCCAGATCCACGGGCAGTCAGTCCTCAGGCGAGGGTCGGTCCAGCACCGCCCGATGAGCGCAGGGAGAACGTAGGTGGCACGGATCGGCGACGGCGGTGACCTACTCAAGTGTTCCTTCTGCGGAAAGTCGCAGAAGCAGGTCAAGAAGCTCATCGCGGGTCCAGGCGTCTACATCTGCGACGAGTGCATCGATCTCTGCAACGAGATCATCGAGGAGGAGCTCGCCGAGTCCGGCGAAGTCAAGTGGGAAGAGCTCCCCAAGCCAATGGAGATCTGCCAGTTCCTCGATTCGTACGTCGTCGGGCAGGACCAGGCCAAGAAGGCGCTCGCGGTCGCCGTCTACAACCACTACAAGCGCATCCAGGCCGAGTCGGGCGGCTCGAACGCGGCCGGCGGTGAGGCCGTCGAGCTCGCCAAGTCGAACATCCTGTTGATCGGCCCTACCGGTTGTGGCAAGACCCACCTCGCGCAGACGCTCGCCCGCATGCTCAACGTGCCGTTCGCCATCGCCGACGCCACCGCGCTCACCGAGGCCGGCTACGTCGGCGAGGACGTCGAGAACATCCTCCTCAAGCTCATCCAGGCGGCCGACTACGACATCAAGCGCGCCGAAACCGGGATCATCTATATCGACGAGGTCGACAAGATCGCTCGGAAGTCGGAGAACCCATCGATCACCCGCGACGTGTCCGGTGAGGGCGTCCAGCAGGCCCTACTGAAGATCCTCGAAGGGACCGTCGCGAATGTTCCGCCCCAGGGCGGGCGTAAGCACCCGCACCAGGAATTCATCCAGATCGACACCACCAATGTGCTGTTCATCTGCGGCGGCGCGTTCGCCGGTCTCGACCGGATCATTGAAGCCCGCGTCGGCCGCGGCGGCCTGGGCTTCGGCGCGCACCTACGGGCGGTCTCCGAGCGGTCGACCGACGACGTGTTCGCGCAGGTGATGCCCGAGGACATGCTGAAGTTCGGGCTCATCCCCGAGTTCATCGGCCGGCTGCCGGTCATCACGAGCGTGCGCAGCCTCGACCGGGGGGCTCTCGTCCGCATCCTCACCGAGCCGCGCAACGCGCTCGTCCGGCAGTACCAGCGGCTGTTCGAGCTCGACGGCGTCGAGCTGGAGTTCGAGTCGGCCGCGCTCGAAGCGATCGCCGACCAAGCCATGCTGCGCGGGACCGGCGCGCGCGGGCTTCGCGCGATCATGGAAGAGGTCCTGCTCAGCGTCATGTATGAGGTGCCGAGCAACCCGAACGCCGCGCGCGTCCTGATCACTCGGGAGGTCGTCCTCGAGAACGTCAACCCGACGATCGTGCCGCGCGACTTCGGCGGCCGCCGGCGTCGCGAGCGGTCCGAGGAAAAGAGCGCGTGACGCCCGCGGCCTAATCGTCCCGTGACGCGCGCCCCGGCGTACGCCGACGGTCCCATTCGCCGGACGGCGTGACGACGACCATCACCAGCGTGGTCGGCACGCTGCCGTCGTTGCGGTAGCCGTGCGGGCGGTCCGCCCGGAACTCGATCGTCTGGCCGGCCACGACGGCGTGGTCCTCGCCATCGACGTTGATGACCGCCTCGCCGTCGAGGATGTGCAGCAGCTCCCGCGTGCCGGGCGGATGGTCGGCCGAGGCGTACCGGTCGCCGGGTGCCAGCGCCCAGTCCCACAGCTCCACGAACGACGGCTCGTTGAGGCCGCCAAGCAGCCTGCCCCGGCCACCCGCGGCGCCGTGCCAAAGCACGGGTGCGAAGTCGGCCGCGGTGATGTGAACGGTCCGCTCGTGTTCGGGCTCGAGCAGGCTGACGATGGTCACGCCGACGGCGTCGGCGATCCGGCAGAGGGTGCCCACGCTGGGATTCGTCCGCGCCGCCTCGATCTGCACCAGCATGCCCTTGCTGACCCCGGACCGGCCGGCGAGCTCATCCAGGGACCAGCCACGGGCGGTACGCAGCGCGCGTACCCGCGCTGCTACCGCTGCCGTGATCTCGCCCAGCCGGCTCGACGTGTCGGTCAACACACTGCTCCTTGTGGTCAATATTGTGGTACGAAGGGCATGTGCTGACCATTCTGCTCGCCGCCGCGTCCGCCGCGGTATGGGGTACCGCGGACTTCGCCGGGGGGAAGGCCTCCCGGCGAGCGGACGCGCTCGCGGTCACGGTGGTCTCGCAGCTCCTTGGCCTGCCCGTGCTGGCGCTGTGCGTGTTGCTGGTGCCGGGCGTACCCCGAGCGGCCGATCTGGTGTGGGGTGCGCTGGCCGGCGTGGCCGGTCTGGGCGGCATCGTCCTGCTCTACCGGGGGCTGTCGGCCGGCACGATGTCGGTCGTCGCCCCGGTTACGGCGGTGACCGCCGCCATCGTGCCGATGGCGGTCGGCCTCGTCACCGACCACGTGCCCGGCACGCTCGCGCTCGTCGGCGCCGGCTGCGCGATCCCCGCCATCGCGCTGGTCAGCCTCGGCCCCCGCGGGCGGGGTGCGGTGCACCCTCGGCTGATCGGTCTCGCGCTCGCTGCCGGAACGCTCTTCGGGATCTTCTTCAGCCTGCTCGGCCAGACCTCGGTGGACTCCGGGATGTGGACGCTCGTCGCCGTGCGCCTCGGGTCGGTTGGCGTCGGGGTCGGCGTGATGCTGCGCCGCCGCGTCTCCTTCCGGCTCGAGCGGCGGCTCCTGCCACTCGTCGCGTTCGCTGGGACGTTCGACATCGCCGCGAACGCGCTCTACATCGCCGCCGCCGCCCGCGGGCACCTCAGCGTGGTGGCGCCGATCGCGGCCCTCTACCCGGCCAGCACCGTCCTGCTCGCGCTCGCAGTGGACCGGGAACGGCTACGGCCCGTCCAGGTCGCCGGGCTCGGCCTGGCCGCGACCGCGCTCGTGCTCGCCACGGCCTGAGATCGAGCCGTACGCTGCGGGCATGCGCGTCGCCGTCTGCCAGCTCAACGCGCGCGACGACCGTACCGCCAACCTCGCGCAGGCCCGCGCGCTGCTGGATCGCGCGGCCACCGGTGGTGCCGACCTCGCGGTGCTGCCGGAGTACACCGACTACCTCGGCCCCGCGGACCGGGCACCGAAGCCGGAGCCGATCGACGGCGAGTACGCGTCGTTCTTCGCGGCCGCCGCCCGCGAGCTCGGCATGTGGGTCGTCGCGGGGTCGTTCCACGAGGTCGGCCCCGACCCCGCGCACAGCTACAACACCTCGCTGGTATTTGACCGCGCGGGTGGGCTCGCCGCCGCGTACCGGAAGATTCACCTGTACGACGTGGAGATCCCCGGCCGCGTTGCGTTCCGGGAGTCGCGAACGATCGCGCCGGGTGCGGACACCGTCGTGGTGGACATCGAGGGCGTACGCGTAGGTCTGTCGATCTGTTACGACCTGCGCTTCCCGGAGCTGTACCGGAGATTGGCTGTCGACGGCGCGCAGGTGCTGCTCGTGCCGTCGGCCTTCATGCTCCACACGGGGCGTGATCACTGGGAAGTGCTGCTGCGGGCGCGTGCCATAGAGAACCAGTGCTTCGTCGTGGCGGCCGGCCAGATCGGCGATCACGAGCCGGGACGCACCTGCTTCGGACGCAGCATGGTGATCGACCCGTGGGGGACGGTGCTGGCGCAGGTCCCGGACGTCGTCGGCGTGGCCGTCGCGGACCTGGACCTGGACCAGGAGACGGCGATCAGGGCCGAGCTGCCGAGCCTTGTCAACCGCCGCCTTCCGCTTGGCTGAACGACCCGGATCAGTGGCCCTCGAGCAGGACGCCGAGGACGGCGAACCCGATCACCGCGGCGCCGGTGACCAGCAGCGCCGTGGTCATCCGCGACGGGCCGCGCGCCGCCAGTCGCCATAGCGACGCGAGCACCGCGAGCAGGACGCAGATCGCGATCACGAACTGCCAGAACGGCGCGAGCAGGTCGAGCAGCGCGTCGGCGGCCGGCGCGGACGGGTTGGCCATGCGACCACTCTGACACGGCCGGCGGTCGGCGCCGGCGCGCCAGCCGATTTGTGATGGCGAGACCGAGCGGGTAGGGTGGCTGGGCCGGCAGGGAGCCGGGCAGGCGAGCCGTGGAGCGGTGAGTCGGCCGGTCCTGCAGAATCCTCCGATCGACGAGCACCGAATGACGGTGTGTGTCATGCGGTCGGATCCGGGCGGTGCGGTATAAAGCAGAAAAACAGGGCTTGACACCGCGAAACCGGCCGGGTAGGTTAGTGAGGTTGCGCCCCGTGGCTGGCTGCTGTGGTGGCTGGCTGTGGTGTGTGGTTGTTTTTTGAGAACTCAACAGGGTGTTTGATATGCCAGTGCTATTGTTTTGGCCTCTGTTTGGGGTTTTGGCATGCACCTCTGTGTTTTTGGGGTGTGTTTTTGCTGGGGTTTTCTTTGACAGGTTTTTGT
>DASXRC010000166.1:0-46346 GCA_036506795.1 Micromonosporaceae bacterium | reverse complement strand
CCGCCGCGGGGAGAACCGGCAGCTGTTCAAGCAGATCGTGGCGCGTGCGGGCGGACAGACCCCGCGGTCGCGGGTGTGCGGATCGATCGACGAGGTCCGGCGGGCGGTCGGCGAGCTCGGGCTCCCCGTGGTCGTCCGCCCATCATTCACGATGGGCGGCCTCGGCTCGGGCATGGCGCACACCGGCGCGGACCTGGACCGGATCGCCGGCGCCGGCCTCGCCGCGAGCCCGGTGCGCGAGGTGCTGATCGAGGAGAGCGTGCTCGGGTGGAAGGAGTTCGAGCTCGAGCTCATGCGCGACCGGCACGACAACGTGGTCGTGGTGTGCTCGATCGAGAACGTCGACCCCATGGGCGTACACACCGGCGACAGCGTGACCGTGGCGCCGGCGATGACGCTCACCGACCAGGAGTACCAGCGCATGCGCGACCTCGGCATCGCGGTCCTGCGCGAGGTCGGCGTCGACACCGGCGGATGCAACATCCAGTTCGCGGTGCACCCGCGTACCGGACGGCTCGTGGTGATCGAGATGAACCCGCGGGTGTCCCGGTCGAGCGCGTTGGCGTCGAAGGCCACGGGATTCCCGATCGCGAAGATCGCCGCCAAGCTGGCGATCGGCTACACCCTCGACGAGATTCCGAACGACATCACGCGGCAGACGCCGGCCGCGTTCGAGCCGACCCTCGACTATGTCGTGGTGAAGGTGCCGCGGTTCGCGTTCGAGAAGTTCCCGGCCGCGGACCGCGAGCTGACCACGACGATGAAGTCGGTCGGCGAGGCGATGTCGCTCGGCCGGAACTTCGCCGAGGCGCTGAACAAGGCCATGCGTTCGGTGGAGACGAAGGCCGCGGGGTTCTGGACCGTGCCCGACCCCGACGGCGCGACGCTGGAGAACACCATCGAGGCGCTGCGAACCCCGCACGACGGCCGGCTGTACGCGGTCGAGCGGGCGCTGCGGCTCGGCGCGAGCGCCGGCGAGGTCGCCGACGCGTCCGGCCTCGACCCGTGGTTCGTCGACCAGATCGGTTCCCTGGTCGACCTCCGCGCGGAGATCGTTGCCGCGCCGGTGCTCGACGAGCCGCTGGTACGCCGCGCCAAGCGGGAAGGCCTGTCCGACCGGCAGCTGGCCGCGCTACGCCCGGAGTTCGCCGGCGAGGACGGCGTACGCAGCCTGCGGCATCGGCTCGGGCTGCGCCCCGTGTACAAGACGGTCGACACCTGCGCCGCCGAGTTCGCCGCGCGCACGCCGTACCACTACTCGACGTACGAGGAGGAATCGGAGGTCGCGCCGTCCGACCGGGCCAAGGTGCTGATCCTCGGCTCGGGTCCCAACCGGATCGGCCAGGGCATCGAGTTCGACTACTCGTGCGTGCACGCGGTGATGGCCCTCCGCGCCGCGGGCTTCGAGACCGTCATGGTCAACTGCAACCCGGAGACCGTCTCCACCGACTACGACACCGCCGACCGGCTCTACTTCGAGCCGCTCACCTTCGAGGACGTGCTCGAGGTCTGCCACGCCGAGAACGCGTCGGGCCGGGCGGCCGGCGGGCCGGGCGTCGTCGGCGTCATCGTGCAGCTCGGTGGGCAGACGCCGCTGGGCCTCGCCCGCAGGCTGACCGAGGCAGGCCTGCCGATAGCCGGGACCGATTTCGCGGCGATCCACCTCGCCGAGGATCGGGGCGCGTTCGGCGCGCTCCTGTCCCGCGCCGGGCTGCGGGCCCCGGCGTACGGCATGGCCACGTCGTACGCCGACGCCAAGCGCATCGCCGACGAGATCGGCTACCCGGTGCTCGTGCGCCCGTCGTACGTGCTCGGGGGCCGGGGCATGGAGATCGTGTACGACGACCCGACGCTGCGCGACTACATCGGGCGAGCCACCGACATCTCCCCGGAGCATCCGGTGCTCGTCGACCGCTTTCTCGACGACGCCATCGAGATCGACGTGGACGCTCTCTGCGACGCCACCGGGGAGATCTTCCTCGGCGGCGTCATGGAGCACATCGAGGAGGCCGGCATCCACTCCGGAGACTCGTCCTGCGCGCTGCCGCCGATCACACTCGGCGCGAGCCACATCGAGCTGATCCGCCGGTACACGACCGACATCGCGAACGGCATCGGCGTACGCGGGCTGCTGAACGTCCAGTACGCGCTGAAGGATGACGCACTGTACGTGCTGGAGGCGAACCCGCGGGCGTCGCGGACCGTGCCGTTCGTCTCCAAGGCGACCGCCGTGCCGCTGGCCAAGGCGGCGGCCCGAATCATGTTCGGCGCGACGATCGCGGAGCTCCGCGCGGAGGGCCTCCTGCCCGCGGAGGGCGACGGCGGAGCGCTGCCACCGGACGCGCCGATCGCGGTGAAGGAGGCGGTGCTGCCGTTCACCCGGTTCCGCACGTCGGCCGGCAAGGGCGTCGACTCGCTGCTCGGGCCCGAGATGAAGTCCACCGGCGAGGTGATGGGCATCGACGTCGCGTTCGGGCACGCCTTCGCGAAGTCGCAGTCCGCGGCGTACGGGTCGCTGCCCACCGCCGGGAAGATCTTCGTCTCGGTCGCCAACCGGGACAAGCGCGGCATGATCTTCCCGGTCAAGCGCCTCGCCGACCTGGGTTTCGACATCGTCGCCACGGTCGGAACCGGAGCGGTGCTGCGGCGGCACGGCATCGAGTGCGAGGTCATCCGCAAGCACTACGAGCCGGGCGACGGCCGGGAAGCGGTGTCGATGATCGGATCCGGCGAGGTCGCGCTGGTCATCAACACCCCGCAGGGTTCGGGTGCGGGCGCCCGCTCGGACGGGTACGAGATCCGCAGCGCGGCGGTGACCGCGGACATCCCCTGCATCACCACAGTCCCGGGCGCCGCGGCCGCGGTGATGGGCATCGAGGCGCTCATCCGCGGCGACATGTCGGTGCGGCCGCTGCAGGAGCTGCACGCGGCGCTGCGGGCACGACCGTGACGTTCTTCGAGCGGGCGGTCCGCCCCGCGCTGTTTCGGATCGGCGGCGGCGACGCGGAGGCGGCGCACGAGTGGACGCTGCGCCGGCTCGCCGCCCTGTCCGCCCGGCCTGCCGCGCTCGCCGCGCTGCACCGCCGGTACGCCACGGCCGCCCCGCGTACCGTCTTCGGGCTGGACTTCCCGAACCCGGTCGGGCTCGCCGCCGGCATGGACAAGAACGGCGTCGCGCTGCGGGCCTGGCCCGCGCTCGGGTTCGGGTTCGTCGAGGTCGGCACCGTCACGCGGTACGCCCAGCCGGGCAACCCACGGCCGCGACTGTTCCGGCTGCCGAGCAGCGAGGCGATCGTGAACCGGATGGGCTTCAACAGCGAGGGCGCCGGCGCGTTGGCCGGACGCCTGCGCGCGCTGCGCGCCGCGGGCCCGCCGCTCGGCGTACCGCTGGGAATCTCGCTGGGTAAGTCGACGCAGACGCCGCTCGACGAGGCCGTGGACGACTACCTCGCGTCGTACCGCGCCCTGCGCGAGCACGGCGACTACTTCGCGGTCAACGTGTCCTCGCCGAACACGCCCGGCCTGCGACGGCTACAGGACCGGGCGCACCTGGACGCAATCGTGGAGGCCCTCGTCGGCGAGAAGCCGGTGCTCGTGAAGATCGCGCCGGACCTGACCGAGCACGCGATCGCCGAGGCGCTGCGGGTGTGCCTGGACCGCGGCGCGGCCGGCGTGATCGCCACGAATACGACGCTCGGCCGCCCCGGGCTGGCGTCGGCCGACGCCGCGCTCGCCGGCGAGGCGGGTGGCCTGTCGGGTCGGCCGCTCGCCGCGCGGGCCCGCGAGGTGGTCGCGTTCGTGCATCGGGAGACCGCCGGAGCGCTGCCCGTCGTGGGCGTGGGCGGCGTTCTCGACGCGGACGACGCGACCCGGCTCTTCGACGCGGGTGCGAGCCTCGTACAGCTCTACACCGGCCTCGTCTACCGCGGGCCCGCGCTGGTCCGGGACGCGGCGAGGTCGGCCGCGACCCGGGTGCCGGCCCGATGACGCCAGACGAGCTGCTCGCGCTGGACCGGGCCCACGTCTGGCACCCCTACGGCCCGATGCCCGGCCGCACGGAGCCGTACGTCGTCGAGTCGGCGGACGGGGTACGGCTGCGGCTGGCCGACGGCCGCGAGCTGGTGGACGGCATGTCGTCCTGGTGGGCGGCGATCCACGGCTACCGGCACCCGGTGCTGGACGCCGCCGTGCGTGACCAGCTCGAGCGGATGAGCCACGTGATGTTCGGCGGTCTCACCCACGAGCCGGCGGTCCGCCTGGCGAGCACCCTAGTCGAGATCACACCCGACCCGCTGCGGCACGTGTTCCTCGCCGACTCCGGCTCGGTGAGTGTCGAGGTGGGCATCAAGATGTGCCTGCAGTACTGGCGCTCTCGTGGCCGGCCGGGCAAGCATCGGCTGGCGACCTGGCGGGGCGGCTACCACGGTGACACGTTCCACCCGATGAGCGTCTGCGACCCGGACGGCGGCATGCATCGCCTGTGGACCGACGTGCTGCCCCGACAGGTGTTCGCGCCGCCGCCGCCGCCGGGGTTCGACACGCCGGTCGACGAGCACTACGTGGCCGGGCTCGCCGACGCGATCGAGCGGCACGCCGACGAGCTCGCCGCCGTGATCGTGGAACCGGTCGTGCAGGGCGCCGGCGGAATGCGCTTCCACCACCCCGGCTACCTGCGGGTGCTACGGGAGCTGACCGAGGCGTGCGACGTGTTGCTGATCTTCGACGAGATCGCGACGGGGTTCGGACGCAGCGGCGAGCTGTTCGCCGCCGAGCACGCCGGCGTGAGCCCGGACGTGATGTGCGTGGGCAAGGCGCTCACCGGTGGCTACCTCACGCTGGCGGCGGCGCTCTGCACGCCGGAGGTCGCCGAGGGCATCTCCGGCGGTGAGGTGCCGGTGCTGGCGCACGGGCCGACCTACATGGGCAACCCGCTGGCCTGTGCGGTCGCGAACGCCTCGATCGGGCTGCTGCGCGCGGGGGACTGGCGCGGCGACGTGAAACGGATCGAGGCCCGACTGGCCGAGGACCTGGCCGGCCTCGCCGGCGCGTCCGGCGTGCGGGACGTGCGTGTGCTCGGCGCGATCGGGGTGGTGCAGCTCGACCATCCGGTCGACGTGCCGGCGGCCACCCGGGCCGCGGCGGCGCACGGGGTGTGGCTGCGGCCGTTCCGGGACCTGATCTACACGATGCCGCCGTATGTGGCCGCCGACGACGACGTCGCGGTGATCTGCCGGGCCGTCGCCGCGGCGACTGCGGCGGGCTAAGGCCGTCAAAGGAGGTTGCGAGTCATGGAGACGTTCGGTACGCGACTCGTCCGCGCCGTGGCCGAGCGCGGGCCGCTCTGCGTCGGCGTCGACCCGCACGCAAGCCTGCTCCCGGCCTGGGGGCTGACCGACGACGCGGAGGGGTGCGCCCGGTTCAGCGAGACCGTGGTCACCGCGCTGGCCGACCGGGTCGCGGTGTTCAAGCCGCAGTCGGCGTTCTACGAGAGGTTCGGGTCGCGGGGCATCGCCGTGCTTGAGTCGACTATCCGACACTTGCGCGACGCCGGCGCGCTGGTCCTGTTGGACGTCAAGCGCGGCGACATTGGCTCGACCGTCGCCGCGTACGCCTCGGCGTACCTCGATCCGGGCAGTTCGCTGTGCGCGGACGCGATCACGGCGAGCCCGTACCTGGGCGTCGGATCCCTGGCTCCGATGTTCGACACGGCGGCCGCGCACGGCGGTGGCGTGTTTGTGCTGGCGTTCACCTCCAACCCCGAGGCCGCGCGGTTCCAGCGCGCGGTCACCGCCGGGGGACGGACCGTCGGGCAGACCGTGATCGACGAGATTTCCCAGCTCAACGCCGGTGCGCGGCCCCTGGGCAGCCTCGGCGTCGTGGTCGGGGCGACGGTCTCCGGCGACCCAGTGGACCTCTCCGAGCTGGGCGGCCCGGTGCTGGTGCCCGGGATGGGTACCCAGGGTGGCACGCCCGAGACTCTGCGTACCGTCGCGGGTGCGGCGCCGGGCGCCGTGCTGCCCTCGTACTCGCGCGAGGTGCTCGGCCGGGGACCGGGCGTGCCCGCGCTGCGGGAGGCGGCGGACCGGGCCCTGGCCGCGTGCTCGGCGGCGCTGGCTCGGGCGCGGTGACGCCGGGTCGAATCACGATTGGCGCGATCATGGCGTGGTCACGTTGCCGAAACCGCCGCTGACCGCTAGTTTTCCCGGCGCCGGAACCGTTGCACCTCTGGTTGCAGCGGAAACATGTTTCACACCGAGCGTCGGCCCGCCCGACGCGATGAGGGACCTGAGGAGAACCTGGTGCCGCTCCCGTCACTGAGCCCCGAACAGCGCGCCGCCGCGCTGGAGAAGGCCGCGGAGATCCGCAAGGCCCGCGCTGAGCTGAAGGAGCAGCTCAAGCAGGGCAAGACCACCCTCGCCGCCGTGCTCGACCGTGCCGAGTCCGACGATGTCGTCGGCAAGCTGAAGGTATCGGCCGTGCTGCAGTCGCTGCCCGGCATCGGCAAGATCCGGGCAAACCAGATCATGGAGAAGCTCAAGATCGCGGAGAGCCGCCGCCTGCGGGGCCTCGGTGATCAGCAGCGCAAGGCACTGCTCGGGGAGTTCGCCGCGAACTGATTCGAGGCAGTGTAGAAACAAAGCAGTGAGCATGGATGACGACGCGCGTCCGGCGGCTCGGCTCACGGTCCTCTCCGGCCCCTCCGGGGTCGGGAAGGACAGCGTGATCGAGCTGATCCGGGCGCGCGCGCCGTGGGTCTGGCTCTCGGTGTCCTACACGACCCGCCGGCAGCGGCCGCTCGAGGTGGAGGGCAAGCACTATCACTTCGTCGACCGGGCCGAGTTCGAACGTCTCGTCGACAGCGGCGCGATGCTCGAGTGGGCGGAGTTCGCGGGCAATCTCTACGGCACTCCGCGCGGCCCGGTGTTGGCCCGGCTGGCCGCCGGCATCCCCGTCCTGCTCAAGATCGACCTTCAGGGGGCCCGCCAGGTGCGGGAGGCGATGCCCGAGGCCCAGCTGGTGTTCCTCGCGCCGCCCAGTTGGGACGAGCTCAAGCGGCGCCTCATGGGCCGCGGCACCGACGACCAGGAGACCGTACGCCGACGGCTGGAGCATGCCCGCGAGGAGCTCGCCGCCGAGCCGGAGTTCGACGTAACCTTGATCAACGACCACGTCGAGCGCGCCGCCGGCGAACTGTTAGGATTGCTCGGTTCATTATTGACACCCGCACATCCCCGACACGGCTGAGAAGGTCTGATAGTGGGCACCACCGCCAACCCGGAAGGCATCACCAACCCCCCGATCGACGAGCTGCTCGAGAAGTCCACGTCGAAGTACGCGCTGGTTATCTTCGCGGCGAAGCGGGCTCGGCAGGTCAACGCGTACTACAGCCAGCTCGGCGAGGGCCTGCTCGAGTACGTGGGGCCGCTGGTTGAGACCACGCCGCAGGAGAAGCCGTTGTCGATCGCGCTGCGGGAGATCAACGAGGGCCTGCTGACCGCCGAGCCGGTCGAGGCCTAGCTCGGCCGTCGCGCCGATGACCGTCGTGCCACCGCCCGTCCGGGTCGTCCTCGGAGTCGGCGGCGGCATCGCCGCGTACAAGGCCTGCGAGCTGCTACGGCTGTTCACCGAGTCCGGCCACCGGGTGCGCGTGATCCCCACCGCCGCGGCGCTGCGGTTCGTCGGCGCGCCCACCTGGGCCGCGCTGTCCGGCGAGCCCGTCGCCGCGGACGTGTGGGCCGACGCGCATGAGGTACCACACGTCCGGCTTGGTCGCGAGGCCGACCTCGTCGTGGTGGCCCCCGCGACCGCGGACCTGCTCGCCAAGGCCGCGCACGGTCTCGCGGACGACCTGATCACCAACACGCTGCTCACCGCGCGCTGCCCGATCATGTTCGCCCCGGCCATGCACACCGAGATGTGGGAGCACCCCGCGACCGCCGCGAACGTCGCAGCGCTCCGCGCGCGTGGGGCCATCGTGATCGAGCCGGCCACCGGACGCCTCACCGGCGTCGACACCGGCAAGGGTCGGTTGCCCGAGCCGGAGGAGATCTTCGCGGTCGCGCGGCGGGTGCTCGCCCGCGGTGCCGCCGCCGAGACCGACCTGCGCGGGCGGCACGTCGTGGTCACCGCGGGCGGAACCCGTGAGCCGCTCGACCCCGTCCGGTTCCTCGGCAACCGTTCGTCCGGCAAGCAGGGGTACGCGTTCGCGCGTACCGCCGTCGCCCGGGGCGCCTGGGTGACGCTGATCTCCGCGAACGTCACCCTGCCCGCGCCGGCCGGCGTCGACGTCGTCCCGGTCGGAACCACCGAGGAGCTGCGCAAGGCGGTGCTGGAGGCGGCCGCGGACGCCGACGTCGTGGTGATGGCCGCCGCTCCGGCCGACTTCCGCCCAGCCTCCGTCGCCGCCGAGAAGATCAAGAAGACACCGGACGGCGGTGCGCCCGACCTCGAGCTGGTCACCAACCCCGACATCGCCGCCGAGCTGGGCGACCGGAAGCGGCCCGGGCAGGTCCTGGTCGCGTTCGCGGCGGAGACGAGCGGGCCCGGGACGGGCGATGCGATCTCGAACGGACGCGAGAAGCTCGCGCGCAAGCGCGCCGACCTGATCGTCGTCAACGAGGTGGGTGTCGACAAGGTGTTCGGAGCCGAGGCGAACGCGGCGACCGTCCTCGGCGCGGACGGGACGACCGCCGTGCTGGGCGAGCGGCCCAAGGAGGAGCTCGCCGACGCCGTGTGGGACCTTGTGGTCGCCCGCCTGCGGTAGCCCGGTCATACTTGCCGGGTACCGGGCGGCGAGCCCCGCTACACTGCCGCCGAGTGGACCGCACGACCGACGCTAAGGAGCACCGTGGCACGCCGCCTGTTCACCTCCGAGTCCGTGACGGAGGGCCACCCGGACAAGATCGCAGACCAGATCAGCGACGGCATTCTCGACGCGTTGATCGGCCAGGACCCGCGCAGCCGAGTCGCGGTGGAGACGCTGATCACGACGGGCCAGGTGCACGTCGCGGGTGAGGTGACGACGACGGCGTACGCCGACATCCCGGCGATCGTGCGGGACACGATCCTGGGCATCGGGTACGACTCCTCGAAGAAGGGCTTCGACGGCGCGTCGTGCGGCGTGAGCGTCTCGATCGGCTCCCAGTCGCCGGACATCGCCCAGGGTGTCGACAGCGCGATTGAGCTGCGGACCGGCGAGTCGGACCACCTCCTGGACGCGCAGGGCGCCGGTGACCAGGGCATGATGTTCGGCTTCGCGTGCTCCGAGACGCCCGAGCTCATGCCGCTGCCGATCGCGCTGGCGCATCGAATCGCTCAGCGCTTGGCCGCCGTCCGCAAGGACGGCACCATCCCGTACCTGCGGCCGGACGGCAAGACCCAGGTCACGGTCGAGTACCACGGGCTCAAGCCCGTCCGGCTGCACACCGTGGTGGTCTCCAGCCAGCATGCGGCCGACATCTCGCTGGACTCGCTGCTCACGCCGGACGTGCGCGAGCACGTGATCGCCCCCGAGGTGGAGGGCCTGGGCCTGGAGCTCGACGGCTATCGGCTGCTGGTCAACCCGACCGGTCGGTTCGAGATCGGCGGTCCGATGGGCGACGCCGGGCTGACCGGCCGGAAGATCATCGTCGACACGTACGGCGGGTACGCCCGGCACGGCGGCGGCGCGTTCTCCGGCAAGGACCCGTCGAAGGTTGACCGCTCCGCGGCGTACGCGATGCGCTGGGTCGCCAAGAACGTCGTCGCGGCCGGCCTCGCCGAGCGGTGCGAGGTGCAGGTGGCGTACGCCATCGGCAAGGCGCACCCGGTGAGCCTGTTCATCGAGACGTTCGGCACGGAGGCCGTGCCCGTCGAGCGGATCGAGCGCGCCGTCGGCGAGGTGTTCGACCTGCGCCCCGCCGCCATCATCCGGGACCTGGACCTGCTGCGCCCGATCTACCAGCAGACCGCGGCGTACGGCCACTTCGGCCGCGAGCTGCCGGACCTGACCTGGGAGCGCACCAACCGCGTCGCCGACCTGAAGTCCGCCGCGGCCTAGCGGCCGGGAGCGGCAGGTCTCGTTGACCAAACGCCCGGCGCGCGACCGGCAGCCGGCGGATGAGCTGCCCATCGCGCGGGTGTGCGTGGACGTGTCCCTGCCGCACCTGGACCGGCCGTTCGACTACCTTGTGCCGGCCGAGCTGTCCGCCGAGGCGCGGCCCGGAACCCGGGTGCGCGTGCGCTTCGCCGGCCAGCTCGTCGACGGCTGGCTGCTCGAACGGGCGGCCGGCTCCGACCATGACGGGCGCCTGGCGTATCTGGAGCGGCTCGTGTCGCCCGAGCCGGTGCTCACCGACGAGGTCGCCCGCCTGGCCCGCGCGGTCGCCGACCGGTACGCCGGGAACCTCGCCGACGTGTTGCGGCTGGCCGTGCCGCCACGGCACGCCCGCGCGGAGGCGGCTGCGATGGCCACGCCCCCGCCACCATTCCCAGGCGGGGCCGGCGCGGCGGCCGGGTGGCGCGACTACCCGGCCGGGCCGGCGTTCCTGAGCGCGCTCGCGGACGGGCGGGCACCACGGGCGGTCTGGTCGGCGTTGCCCGGCGAGGACTGGCCGACGCGGTTCGCCGAGGCCGCCGCCGCGACCGTCCAGGGTGGACGCGGGGTGGTCGCGGTGGTGGCCGACGCCCGCGACCTGGACCGGCTGGACGCCGCGTTGGACGCCGGGCTCGGGCCCGACGGGCACGTCTCGTTGTCGGCGGCGCTCGGGCCGGCGGAGCGGTACCGGCGCTTCCTGACCGCGCGGCGCGGGCTCGTCCGGATCGTCGTCGGCACCCGGGCCGCCATGTTCGCGCCGGTCGAGCGGCTCGGCTTGGTCGCGATCTGGGACGACGGGGACGACCTGTACGCCGAGCCGCGGGCCCCGTACCCGCACGCCCGCGAGGTGCTTCTCACCCGGGCGCGGCTCGCCGACGCCGGCGTGCTGGTCGGCGGATGGGCCCGAACGGCGGAGGCGGAGCAGCTGCTCGAGACCGGGTGGGCCCGGGAGGTCGCCGCGGGGCGGGAGGTCGTCCGCCTCCGGGCGCCCGCGGTCGCGCCGACGGGCGACGACCCGCAGCTCGCCCGCGACCCGGCGGCCGCGTCGGCCCGGCTGCCGAGCCTGGCGTGGCAGACCGCCCGGGACGCCCTTGCCGCCGACGCGCCCGTGCTCGTGCAGGTGCCGCGGCGCGGCTACCTACCCGCGGTGTCGTGTGTGGACTGTCGCACCCCGGCCCGGTGTGCCCGGTGCGCCGGCCCACTCGAGCTGCGTTCGTCGCACGCGGTCCCCGCGTGCCGCTGGTGCGGCCGGGTCGTGGCCGACTACACGTGCCCGACCTGTGGCGGCCAGCGCCTGCGCGCGTCGGTGACCGGCGCCCGGCGTACCGCCGAGGAGCTCGGCCGGGCGTTCCCCGGCGTGCCGGTGCGGATGTCCGGACGCGACCAGGTTCTCGCCGGCGTATCGGCCGGTCCGGCCGTCGTGGTCGCCACGCCCGGCGCCGAGCCGCTCGCCGACGGCGGGTACGGCGCGGTGCTGCTGCTCGACACGTGGGCGTTGTTGACTCGCGGGGACCTCCGGGCGGCGGAGGAGGCGCTACGGCGCTGGCTCGGCGCGGCCGCCCTGGCCAGGCCCGGCCCCGCCGGCGGCCGCGTGGTGATCGTCGCCGACGGCGGGCTCGCCCCGGTCCAGGCGCTGCTGCGCTGGGATCCCGCGTGGTACGCCGCGCGGGAGCTCGCCGAACGGCGCGAACTGGGCTTCCCGCCCACGGTGCGGATGGCGAGCGTTACGGGCACGCCCGACGCGGTCGCCGAGCTGCTGGCGGCGGCCAGTCTCCCGGCCGGTGCCGAGCTGCTCGGCCCGGTCCCGGTCGCCGCCTCGGCGCCGTCCGGCGACACCAACCCAGGCGGGCCCGTCGAGCGGATGCTCGTGCGGGTGTCCCGGACGCACGCGCCCGCGCTCGCCGCCGCGCTACACGCCGCCGCCGGCGTACGCAGCGCCCGCAAGGCGCCGGACCCGGTTCGCATCCGGGTCGACCCCCTCGACCTGTTCTGACCCGCTACGGCTGGGTCTGCTCCACGTCCAGGTTGTAGTACGTCGGGCCCTTGGTGACCATCGCGCCGAGCTGCTTGGCCATCGCGTCCGTCTCGGGCTTGTCGCTGTTCGCCATCGCCTGCTCGTACGAGTCGAACTCCACGATGACGAAGTAGCGCTTCGGGTTGTCCCGATCCTGGGCGAACGCCATTCGGCGGAACCCGGGGACCTCCTCGGGTGACGGCATCGACTGTTCGCTCATGGCGGCGGCGATCTCGTCGGCGCGGTCGGTCTCGTACTCGACGATCTGGATGAAGCTCACGGCGTACCCCTCTCGCTGTCGGTCGGGTTGCCCGACGCCGATCCTCCCACCGACCCCGCGGTCCGATGCGGCAGGTTCGTCCAAAAGCCGACCCCGCCAGGCGTACGCCTGGGGCCGGCGCCGTGGTCGGCGCCGACCCCATCACCCGGCTGGGTCAGGCCGCGGCGTCAGACATCGAAGCGGCGGCGCTGGCGCAGCAACAGCAGCAGCAGGACGCCCGCGACGAACAGGGCGGCGCCGCTACCCATGATCAGGGCGGTGGGCGTACCCGTCGTCGGCAGGCCGCCGGGCGGCGTCGTCGGCGTCGTCGGCGGTGCCGCGGTCGCGGACTTCGACGGAGATTCGGACGGCGACGCGGTAGGCGACTCCGACGGCGAGGCCGACGGCGACTCGGATGGGGACTCCGACGGGGAGGCCGACGGGCTCTCCGACGGCGTGGTCGTGGGCGGCGGCGTGGTCGTGGGCGGCGGCGTGGGGCTCGGACCACCGCACACGAGCCAGTGGCTGATGGTCGGGAGCTGCTCGCCCGGGTTCGACGGCGAGACCATGCCCTCGACCGTCGTCGGGCCAGTGAACGGGCCGTCGTACACGTTGGTGTCCGGGCCACCCTTGACTGCGACACCGCTCACGGTGAAGCCGGCGTTGACCGTGATGTCCAGCGTCTTGCCGTCCGGCCGGACCGTCCCGGTGCCGGCCGGCCCGCTCATCTCGTCGCTGAACAGGATGGTGCCGGTCAGCCCGGCTTCTTCGCACGTGGTCACGTTGCCCTCGACCACGCGTGGCGTCGGCGCGGGTGCCGCGCTGGCGATGCCGCTCGCGAGCACGAGCCCGGCCGCCCCGACCATGGCGGAGGCGACCGCCCCGGCGCCAAGCAGAACGGTGATTCTTGTCGTGCGGTGTCTGGCCTTCGACGTTCCGGCCATCTGGCGTTCCCCCTCAATTCGCGCCGGACGGGACGGCCATCCCGATAACGGCGATTCACTGCGTAATGGCGTGAGCCATGTTCAAGCGGATCAACGCGGCGGAGGGAACCGGCGTTACGGTATGGCCGGCCCGGGTCTCCGTAGACTGGTACATCCGGGCCGCAGGGGACCGAATCCAAACCGTGAGGAGCGCGCGTGACCGTTCAGCCGATACGACTGTTCGGGGACCCCGTGCTGCGTACGCCCGCCGAGCCGGTGGTGGACTTCGACCGGGAGCTGCGCGCCCTCGTCCGGGACCTCACCGAGACCATGCAGGACCAGAGCGGGGCCGGCCTGGCCGCGCCGCAGCTGGGCGTCGGGCTGCGGGTGTTCGCCTTCGACGTGGACGACGTCGTGGGACACCTGGTCAACCCGGTGCTGAGCTTCCCCGATGAGGAGGAGCAGGACGGCCCGGAGGGCTGCCTGTCCGTCCCCGGCCTGTACTTCGACACCAAACGCCGGCTGAACGTGGTCGCGAAGGGCTTCAACGAGTACGGCGACCCAGTCCAGGTCGTCGGCACCGGCCTCATGGCGCGGTGCCTGCAGCACGAGACGGACCACCTCGACGGCGTGCTTTTCCTGGACCGGCTCGACGCGGCGCGGCGCAAGGAGGCGATGAAGGCGATCCGGGCGGCCGAGTGGTACGACGCAGCCCGCCCGCCGGTCGTCAAGGTGAGCCCGCACGCCGCGGCCAGCCCGTTCGGCCTCGGTGGGTGAGGTCGTGCGCCTCGTGTTCGCCGGTACGCCGGCCGTCGCGCTGCCGTCGCTGGAGGCGCTACTCGCCTCCCCGCACGACGTGGCGGCCGTGGTCACCAGGCCCGACGCCCAGGCCGGTCGCGGCCGGCATCTGGTCCGATCGCCGGTCGGCGCCTGGGCGGACGAGCGGGGCATCGAGGTGCTCACCCCGAGCCGACCGCGCGACGCCGCCTTCCTCGATCGGCTCCGGGAGATCGCACCGGACTGTGTGCCGGTCGTCGCCTACGGCGCCCTCGTTCCCCCGGCTGCGTTGGAGATCCCGAAGCACGGCTGGATCAACCTGCACTTCTCGCTGCTGCCCGCCTGGCGCGGCGCCGCGCCTGTCCAGCGCGCGATCCTGCACGGCGACCAGATCACCGGGGCGAGCGTCTTCCAGATCGAGGAGGGCCTGGACACCGGCCCGGTGTACGGGACGCTGACCGAGCCGATCCGTCCCGCGGACGCCGCCGGCGACCTGCTCGAACGCCTGGCGGCTGCCGGCGCCGGGCTGCTCGTGTCGGTCCTCGACGCGATCGCGGACGGCACCGCTCGGGCCGAGCCGCAGCCGGCCGAGGGGGTCAGCCAGGCACCGAAGGTGACCGTCGAGGACGCCCAGCTGCGGTGGGACGAGCCGGCGTTCGCGGTCGACCGGCGCATCCGCGCATGCACGCCCGCGCCCGGCGCCTGGACGTTCTTCCGCACCGACCGGATGAAGATCGGCCCGGTGCGGCCGGTGGCCAACGGCCCCGAGCTGCGACCGGGGGAGCTGCTCGCCGAGCGGGATCGCGTGCTCGCCGGCACCGGGACGAGCCCGGTCCAGCTCGGCGACGTACGGCCCGCCGGCAAAAAGGCGATGCCGGCGACCGACTGGGCGCGCGGCGTCCGGCCGATGGCGGAAGAACGCCTCGGTTGAGCGACCCCGGCCAGGATCGGCCGGGGCGGCCCGGCCGGCACGGCGGACCGGCCGCCGGGGAGCGCCGACCGCCGCCGACCGGGCGGGCGCGGCGGACACCCGGCGACTCGGCCCGGTACGCCGCGTACGAGGCCGTCGCCGCGGTGAACCGGGACGGCGCGTACGCCAATCTGGTCCTGCCGGCGATCCTGCGCGACGCGCGGCTGACGGGCCGGGACGCGGCCTTCGCCACGGAGCTGACCTACGGCACGCTGCGCACGGTCGGCACCCTCGATGCCATCCTGGCCGAGGCGGCCGGCCGGGCGGTCGCGCGCATCGACCCGCCGGCGCGCGACGCGCTGCGGCTCGGGGCGTACCAGCTGCTCTACACGCGCGTGCCGCCGCATGCCGCGGTGTCGTCCACCGTGGACCTCGTTCGGTCGGTGGCGCCGGGCGCCGCCGGCTTCGCCAACGCGGTGCTGCGCCAAGTGGCCGAGCGCCCCCTCGACGACTGGGTCGCCGAGGTCGCACCGCCGTACGCCGAGGACCCGGTCGGCCACCTCGCGGTCGCGTACAGCCATCCACAGTGGATCGTGCGAGCGTTCGCCGACGCGCTGGGCGGGGACCTCGACGAGACGGCCCGGCTGCTTATCGAGGACAACGAGCGGCCATCGGTGCACCTGTGCGCCAGGCCGGGCCTCGTGGACGCCGTCGACCTGGCCGACGAGGTGGCCGGCGCACCGGGTGCCTTCTCGCCGTACGCCGTCTACCTGCCCTCCGGCGCGCCCGCCGACGTGCCCGCGGTGGCCGACGGCCGGGCGCACGTCCAGGACGAGGGCTCGCAGCTCGTGGCCCTCGCCATGGCCGCCGCGCCGCTGGACGGCGCGGACGCGCGGTGGCTCGACCTGTGCGCCGGTCCGGGCGGCAAGGCGGGCCTGCTGGGCGCGCTCGCGGCGCAGCGCGGCGCCCGGGTGACCGCCGTCGAGGTGGCCGAGCACCGGGCCCGGCTGATCGAGCGGGCCGTGCGCGGACTGCCCGTCGACGTCCTGAACGCCGACGGCCGGAGCGTCGGCCCCGGCCGCGAGCTGCCGGGGGACGCGTTCGACCGGGTGCTGGTGGATGCCCCCTGCACCGGCCTCGGGTCGCTGCGCCGCCGGCCGGAGTCGCGCTGGCGCCGGCGGCCTTCGGATCTGCCGCCGCTCACGCGGCTTCAGCGCCAGCTGCTGACGGCGGCGATCCGGGCGGTCCGCCCCGGCGGCGTGGTCGCGTACGTGACCTGTTCGCCGCACGTCGTCGAGACCCGGGTGACGGTGACGGAGTCGGCCCGGCGCGCCCCGCACGCGGTCGAGCTGGAGGACGCCCGACCGCTGCTCCCGGCCGGCATGCTTGGTCTGGGCGACGGCCCCACCGTGCAGCTGTGGCCGCACCGGCACGGCACCGACGCGATGTTCCTGGCCCTCCTGCGCCGGGGGGAGCGAGCGCCAGCAGCTCAGTAGACTGACGCGGTGAGCGCCCCATCGCCGATCGTCGCGCCGAGCCTGCTCGCCGCGGACTTCGCGCGGCTGGCCGACGAGGCCCACGCCGTCGAGAACGACGCGGACTGGCTGCACGTCGACGTCATGGACAACCACTTCGTGCCCAACCTGACGATCGGCCTGCCGGTGGTGGAGAGCCTGCGCCGGGCTACCACGCTGCCGCTGGACGTGCACCTCATGATCGACGAGCCGGTGCGCTGGGCGCCCGGGTACGCGCAGGTCGGGGCGTACAACGTCACGTTCCATGCCGAGGTGTGCGACGACCCCCCGGCGCTGGCGAAGGACCTGCGGGCCGCCGGCAGCCTGGCCGGCCTCGCCGTCGATCGGGACACGCCGGTCGAGCCCTACCTGGAGCTGCTGCCGCACTTCGACGTTCTGCTGATCATGACGATCAAGGCCGGCTTCGGCGGGCAGGAGATGATCCCGGAGCTGCTCGACAAGGTGCGCACCGCGCGTCGGCACGCCGACGCCGGCCACCTTCAGCTGCGGTTCGAGGTCGACGGCGGCGTCGCCGAGGACACCATCGAGCGGGCCGCGATCGCCGGCGCCGACGCGTTTGTCGCCGGCACCGCGGTCTACGGCGCCGACGACCCGGCCGAGGCGGTGCGCCGGCTGCGCCGCCTGGCGGGGGCCGCGGCGGGCGGTTCGCGGTGAACCCCCAACCGGCCGTTCCGGCTGACCTCGTGCTCGTCGTCGACGACGACGACGACATTGTGCGGTTCGTCGAGGTCAACCTCCGGCTGCACGGCTTCGAGGTGCTGGTCGCGCACGACGGCCAGGAGGCCCTCGAGCTCGTCGAGAAGCACCGCCCGGACCTCGCGGTCGTCGACCTGATGATGCCGCGGATGGACGGTCTCGAGCTGACGCGCCGGCTGCGGGCGGACCCGATGACGGCGGCGCTGCCGATCGTCATGCTGACCGCGAAGGGGATGACCGTCGACAAGGTCGTCGGGCTGACCGCGGGCGCCGACGACTATCTCGTCAAGCCGTTCGACACGCTCGAGTTAATCGCCCGGGTCCGCTCGACGCTGAGGCGCAACCAGGAGTTCCGAGAGGTCTCGCCGCTGACCGGGCTGCCGGGCAACAACCGCATCCTGGGCGAGATCGCGAACCGGGTACGCGGCGGCGCCGAGTACGCCGTCTGCCACTTCGACATCGACCGGTTCAAGAGCGTGAACGACGCGTACGGCTTCGTGCGCGGCGACGAGTTCATCACCGCGCTGGCCCGGTCCCTGCACCGCGCGGTCGTCGCCGTCGGCCTGCCGCCGGCGTTCCTCGGGCACATCGGCGGCGACGACTTCGTGGTCGTGTGCGCTCCCCAGCAGGTGCGCCCGCTCACCAAGAAGGCCGTCGGCGACTTCGAGGCGAACGCGGACGAGCTGTACGACCCAACGGACGCCGAACGCGGCTATCTGGAGCTCACCGACCGCCGCGGCACCGTGCAGCGCGCGAATCTCGTCACGATCTCAATCGGGGTCGCGCTCTCCACGGCCCGCCGGTTCGCCGACCCCCGCGAGGTCATCGCCGTCGCGGCGGAGATGAAGACGGTGGCCAAGACGCAACCCGGCTCGTACGTCGCGGTGGACCGCCGCCGCGGCGGCCCCGAGCCGGCCCCGGTCTAGGTGGTGTGACACATATCCCGGACTCCGCCGGTATCGACGCTCCTGTGCCGTGCAACACTCATGAGTAACCCACCACGCGCTGGCGGGACTCGGTGAAACTCCGAACCGGCGGTGATCCACGGCAGTGGTAGCCCGCGACCCGGTCCGACTCACCCAATGAGGCGGGGCCGGTGGACTCTGGTGAGACCCCAGGGCCGACGGTGACAGTCCGGATGGGAGGCAGCGCGCGGAACGGACAGACCCTCGGGTCACCGCCGGGGTCGGCTCCGCCGTTCCTGGCTCCGCCGCCGCCTTCGCCCTGCCCGCGCGTCGACAACGACGAGGCAGCCGCCCGGGAGGCGCGAGATGGCGAGCCAGGCCGAGACCCACGCGATGGATCGCGCCATCGAACTCGCCGCGCGCGGCCTGGGCACCACCAGCCCGAACCCCGTCGTCGGCTGCGTGCTCCTCGACGCCGACGGCGCCGTGGCGGGCGAGGGCTTCCACGCGTACGCCGGAGGCCCGCACGCCGAGATCGTGGCGTTGGCCCAGGCGGGCGAGCGCGCCCGTGGGGGCACCGCGGTGGTCACGCTCGAGCCCTGCAATCACACCGGCCGCACCGGACCCTGCAGCGCCGCGCTGATCAGGGCCGGGATCACCCGCGTCGTGATAGGCGTGAGCGACCCCAACACGATGGCGGCCGGCGGTGCGGACCGGCTGCGGTCGGGCGGCGTCGAGGTCGAGATGGGGGTACGCGAGGCGCAGGCCGAGGCCGGCAACCTCGCGTGGCTGACCGCGGTGCGCCGCGGCTGGCCGTACGTCATCTGGAAGTACGCCGCGACGATCGACGGACGGGCCGCCGCCGCCGACGGCACCAGCCAGTGGATCACCTCCGAGGCGGCTCGGATGGACGTGCACGCGCTGCGGGGAACCGCGGACGCGGTCATGGTCGGGGTCGGCACGGTGCTCGCCGACGACCCACGCCTGACGGCCCGGAACCTTCGCGACGGCACGCTGGCGATCCGCCAACCGCTGCGGGTCGTGGTCGACAGCACCGGGCGTACCCCCGACCATGCCCGGGTCCGCGACGGGGCCGCGCGCACCTGGGTGGCCACGGTGGCGGACGTCGGCGCGGCCGACGACGGCCGGGTCGACCTGCGCAAGCTCCTGATCGGCATGTACGAGCGGGGCGTACGCGCCGCGCTGCTCGAGGGCGGTCCCACGCTGGCGGGCGCGTTCCTCGCCGCCGGGCTCGTCGACCGCGTCGTCGGCTACCTCGCGCCCAAGCTGCTCGGCGCCGGCGTGAGCGCCCTGCTCGACGCCGGCGTCCACACCATCTCCGAGGTCATCGACCTCGAGTTCGTCGACGTCGCCCGCGTGGGCCCGGATCTGCGGATCACCGCGGTACCCCGGAACCGGGAGGGCTGAGCCATGTTTACCGGCATCGTCGAGGAGCTGGGCGAACTGGTTCGGCTGGACCCGCATGGCCAGGGGGCCGTGCTGGCGGTCCGCGGCCCGCTCGTCACCGGCGACGCACGGCACGGCGACTCGATCGCGGTCAACGGCGTGTGCCTGACCGTCGTCGGGGTGGACGGAGACGTTTTCCGCGTCGACGTGATGAAGGAGAGCCTCGACCGCAGCGCGTTGGCGGCCGTCCGGCCCGGGGAGCCGGTGAACCTGGAGCGGGCCGCCACCGTCGAGACCCGGCTGGGCGGGCACCTCGTGCAGGGTCACGTGGACGGCGTCGGCACGATCCTGGCCCGTACGCGGGGGGACCGGTGGGACGACGTGCGGATCGCGCTGCCGCCCGGCCTGTCCCGGTACGTGGTTGAGAAGGGCTCGATCGCGGTCGATGGCGTGTCGCTGACCGTGGTCGCCGTCACCGACGAGTGGTTCACGGTAAGCCTGATACCCACCACGCTCGAGCTGACCACGCTGGGCCGCAAGGGCGTCGGAGACTTGGTCAACCTGGAGGTCGATGTGATCGCAAAGTACGTGGAGAAGATGGTGACGGAGGTGCGGTCATGACGGCGGCCCGGCGGCCGGGAGCGGCCGCGCTATCGACGATCGAGGACGCGATCAAGGCGATCGCCGCCGGCAGGCCGGTGGTGGTCGTCGACGACGAGGACCGCGAGAACGAGGGCGATCTGATCTTTGCCGCGGAGAAGGCGACGCCCGAGCTGGTGGCGTTCATGGTGCGGTACACGTCGGGGTACATCTGCGCGCCGCTGACCGAGGCCGACTGCGACCGGCTCGAGCTGCCGCCGATGTTCCACACCAACCAGGATCGGCGCGGCACCGCGTACACGGTGACGGTGGACGCGCGCGAGGGCGTGAGCACCGGCATCTCCGCGGCCGACCGGTCCCGGACCATCCGGCTGCTCGCCGACGCGGCCACGAGCCCCGCCGATCTGGCCCGACCCGGCCACGTGGTGCCGCTGCGGGCCAAGCCGGGCGGCGTGCTGCGCCGGCCAGGGCACACCGAGGCGGCGGTCGACCTGGCCGTTCTGGCGGGTCTCCGCCCGGCGGGGGTGCTCTGCGAGCTGGTCAACGACGACGGCACGATGATGCGCCTGCCCGACCTGGAGCGGTTCTCCGCGGAGCACGGCCTCGCGTTGATCAGCATCGCGAGCCTGATCGAGTACCGGCGGCGCACCGAGAGGTCGGTCGAGCGGATCGCGGAGGCCCGCATTCCCACCCGGCACGGGGTATTCCGGGCGGTCGGGTACCGGGCCGAGCACGACGCGGCCGAGCACGTGGCGCTGGTCTACGGCGACCTGGGCGACGGGAGCGACGTGCTGGTCCGGGTGCACTCCGAGTGCCTGACGGGCGACGTGTTCGGGTCGCTCCGCTGCGACTGCGGTCCGCAGCTGGACGCCGCGCTGGCCCGGGTCGCCGCCGAGGGCCGCGGCGTGGTGCTCTACGTGCGCGGTCACGAGGGGCGCGGCATCGGCCTGCTGCACAAGCTGCAGGCGTACCAGCTGCAGGATCTGGGCCGGGACACCGTCGACGCGAACCTCGAGTTGGGCCTGCCCGCGGACGCCCGGGACTACGGCACCGGGGCGCAGATCCTCTACGACCTCGGCGTGCGCACGATGCGGCTGCTGACCAACAACCCGGCCAAGCGGGCCGGCCTCGAGGGGTACGGGTTGCACATCGTCGGCCGGGAGGGGCTGCCCGTGCGGCCGCACCCGGAGAACGTGCGCTACCTGCGTACGAAGCGGGACCGGATGGGCCACCTGCTCGACGAGCTGGACGAGGTGGCGGAGGGGTTGGCGTAGTGGCTGGCTTCGGGGAGCCGTCGGGGTGGACCGTCGACGCCGCCGGCCTCACGGTCGGGGTCGCGGCGACGCGCTGGCACGCCGACCTCGTCGACCACATGCTGGACCGGGCCGTCGCGGCCGCCAAGGAGTGCGGGGTCGACGATGTCGTCGTCGCGCGGGTGGCCGGGTCGGTCGAGCTGCCCGTCGTCGCGCAGGCGTTGGCCCGGCGGTGCGACGCGGTGGTCGCGCTCGGCGTGGTGGTGCGGGGCGAGACCGCGCACTTCGACTACGTGTGCAAGGCGGTCACCGAGGGGCTGACCCGGGTCGCGCTCGACGAGTCGACGCCGGTCGCGCACGGCGTGCTGACCGTCGAGACGCTGGAGCAGGCGCGGGACCGGGCCGGGCTGCCCGGCTCCGCCGAGGACAAGGGTTGGGCGGCCACGGTCGCCGCCCTCGACGCGGCGCTGGCCATCCGCACGATCCGCCGATAGCGCCTCGCCGCGGTTGTCCGGATCATTTCGGTAAACCGATCCGGGTGGCTCCGCGTCGTATCCGCGTGGCACCGGGACTGGTCGTCGAGACCTGCCGTGGGAGCGCGATGACGTACACATCGCCGGCGGAGGTGTGGACCGCCGACGAGGCGGTGACACACCTGTTCGGCGCGCACTACCGCTCGCTCGTGCGGCTCGCGACCCTGCTGCTCGCCGAGCAGGGGGCGGCGGAGGAGATCGTCCAGGACGCGTACGTGGGGCTGCACGCCCGCTGGCGCCGGCTGCGCGACACCGACAAGGCGCTGGCATACCTGCGGGTGGCGGTGGTCAACCGCTCGCGGTCGGCGCTGCGGCACCGGCGCGTAGTGCTCGCCCACCTGGCGGCGGCTCGACCGATGCCGGACGCGCCGAGCGCCGAGGCCGGCGCGCTGGACGCGCTGCAACAGGCCGCCATCGTGGCGGCCGTGCGCGCGCTGCCGGCCCGCCAGCGGGAGGCGATCGTGCTGCGCTACTACGCGGACCTGTCCGAGGCGGAGATCGCCGAGGCGATGGGGATCAGCCGGGGTTCCGTCAAGAGTCACGCGGCGCGGGGCATCGCCGCGCTCCGGGAGGCGGTGGAGCGGTGATGAACGAGGACATGCTCCGCCGGGCGCTCGAGGCCGAGGCGGCCCGGGTCGAGGTCCAGCGCGACGCGCTCGCGACGATCCGCGCCCGCATCAAGGACCGCCGCGCGCGGTGGTTTCCGCGCCGAGGCACCTGGTTCGCGATCGGTGCCACGGTGGCCACCGCCGCCGCAGCCGTGATCGCGGTGGCCACGTGCGCGCCGCCACCACGGGCCACCGCACCGAGCGACGCCGGCGCCACCGTGTCGCCCTTGTCCGCCGCGCCGGCCAGCGCCACGCCCGGTGCCGCCGGCACGGCCACGACCACGCCCACCGGCACGCCGGCGGCACCGGGCGGCACGGGCAGCCTGCCCGTCTACTTCCTCGCCGACGACGGCGGCACGCTGCGGCTGTACCGGGAGTTCCACCCGCTGCCGCTCGGCGACGGCTCGCCCGCCGCGAAGACCCGCTCCGCCCTGACCGAGATGCTCCGCGGCCCGGCGTACGACCCGGACTACCGCTCCGCGTGGCCGACCGGTTCACGCGTACGCGACGTGGCCGTCGTCGGCGACGCGGTGACCGTCGACCTGACCAACGTTAGCCCGACCGGCGTCCCCACCGGCGCCGCGTCCCAGGCCGTGCAGCAGCTCGTGTGGACCGTGGGCGCGGTCGTCGGCGGCAACCCCGGCGTACGCCTGCTGCTCGACGGCGCGCCGGTCGGCACGCTCTGGGGTGTCGACGTGTCGGGCGAGCTGCACCGGAAGTCGCACCTCGACGCCGCCGGCCTGGTCTGGCTCATCAGCCCCCAGCAGGGCCAGACCGTGGGGCCGACCTTCGACGTCCACATCGCGGGCGTGGTCTTCGAGGCGACCGTTCACCTGCGGGTACGCCAGGGCGACCGGATCGTGCACGAAGAGGGCGTTCTGCTGAACGCCGGCCCGCCGAGCCTGGGCGACGCGCACGTAAGCCTGACCCTGTCTCCCGGGACGTACACGGTGGAGGCGTACGAGCCGTCGGCGAAGGACGGCAGCATCCAGCACCTCGACGATCACACGATCACGGTGCGCTAGGCGCGGGCCCGCCCCGGCGCCAGGCGTCGACCACCGCGTCCACGTCGAACGTGTGGATGACGATCGGCGGCCCGTCGACCAGCCCGCGCCGAGCCCGCTCGATCCGCTCGTTGAGCCGCGCGACGATGTCGCGCACCGTCGACTCCGACGGCACCGTCGCGAGCGTCTCCATCAGGTCGTCCGCTTCCTTGCGGATCTTCAGAGAGGTTGGCACGAGCCCGGTGAGGTTCTCCCGGCGTACCCACTGCTTGAGCCACCAGTTCTCGTCGTACGGCTCGCCCCGACCCGGCAGCGGCTTGCCCCACCCGGGCAGGTTATCGAAGTCGCCGCGCTCCTGCGCCTCGCGGATCTCGCGGTCGACCTTGGACTCGTACCAGTCCGACACCCGACAAGTCTATGAAGCGGCGGGTCCACCTGGTGAGCAGGCGCGGCCCAGGGTCGATCGGGCGCCGAGCGGTTGGGAGAATCTCGGCCGTGAAGACGTTCGACGAGCTCTTCGACGAACTGCTGGCGCGGGTGGCGGCCCGACCGCCTGGCTCGGAAACGGTCGCGGCGCTCGACCGCGGCGTGCACGAAATCGGGAAGAAGGTCGTCGAGGAGGCGGCCGAGGCGTGGATGGCCGCGGAGCACGAGGGGCCCCAGCGCGCTGCCGAGGAGATCGCGCAGCTGTTGTACCAGGCGCAGGTGCTGATGCTCGCCACCGGGCTGGAGCTCAAGGACGTGTACCGACATCTCTGACGTGCCACCGCCGATCCCCACGAGACCGCGAGGAGCACGCGGACGATGTTGCGCATCGCCATTCCCAACAAGGGCACCCTGTCCACTCCGGCCAGCCAGATGCTGCGCGAGGCCGGGTACCAACAGCGCACCGACGACCGCGACCTGATCTGCCGCGACGCCCCGAACGGGGTGGAGTTCTTCTACCTGCGCCCCCGCGACATCGCCACCTACGTCGGGTCAGGCGATCTTGACGTCGGCATCACCGGTAGGGACCTGCTCGTCGACGCGGGCTACCCGGCCGAGGAGGTGCTCGACCTCGACTTCGGTGGCGCGACCTTCCGGTACGCCGCCCGACCGGAGACGCTGGCGACGACCGCGGACCTCGCCGGCCGGCGCATCGCGACGGCGTACCCCGGCGTGGTGGAGCGGCACCTCGCCGGGCTCGGCATCAAGGCGGACGTGATCCGGCTGGACGGCGCGGTGGAGAACGCGGTCCGGCTCGGCGTCGCGGACGTGATCGCCGACGTCGTCGCGACGGGCGCCACCCTGCGCCAGGCCGGGCTGGTTCCGGTCGGCGAGGAGATCCTCCGGTCGTCCGCGCTGCTCATCCGCCGCGTCGGCGCGCCGTCCAACGGCTCGGTCGCCCAGCTCGTACGCCGGCTGCAGGGCGTCCTGGTGGCGCGGCGGTACGTGATGCTGGCGTACGACGTACCCGCCGACCACCTCGACGACGCGTGCCGCCTGACCCCGGGCATCGAGTCCCCGACCATCTCGCCGCTGCAGCGGAAGGGCTGGGTCGCGGTGCAGGCGATGGTGCTCCGCGCCGACGTACACCGGATCATGGACGAGCTGTACGACCTCGGCGCCCGTGCGATCCTGGTGACCGACATCCACGCCTGCCGGCTGTAACCAGTCAGGGGGACACGGCATGAACCTCGACGCGGTCGCACGGGACATCCTCGACGCGAACATGTACATGGTCATCGCGACCGCGGACGAGACCGGAGGGCCCTGGGCGTCGCCGGTCTACTTCGCGGCGGACGGGTACCACCGGTTCTACTGGGTCTCCTCGCCCGACGTGCAGCACTCGCGCAACCTCGCCGCCCGGCCGGACGTCTACCTCGTGGTGTTCGACTCGACGGTGCCGATCGGAGCCGGGCAGGCGGTCTACATGTCCGGCACCGCCGAGCAGCTCGCCGGCGCCGAGCTCGACCGCGGCCTCGAGCTCTACTCGCGGACGGCCGTGAGGCACGGCGGTCGCGCGTTCACGGCCGCGGACGTCCGGGAGCCCGCGCCGTACCGGCTGTACCGGGCGACGGTGACCCGACACTGGGTGCTCGATCGCGACAACCCGCCCGACCACCGCATGCCGGTGACGCCGTGACACGACCCGGGCACGACCCGACCCCGACATTGGACGGTTACCGTGCCGCTGGCCGGGATTCGGCACGGTAACCGTCCAATGCCGGAGGGAGCGGGGCCGTCAGCGGTCGGGACCCAGCACGCCGGCCTTCTCGACGCGGAGCACCGCGTCGGCATCCGCCTGAGTGATCTTGCCGGCCTTCACCGCGGCGTCGAGCCGGTCCTTGAGTCGCGCCGTGTGGTCGGCCTCCGCCGCCACGCGGGCCTTGTCGAGGGCCGCGGTCAGTTTCTCCTCGGTCACGCCGAGCTTGGCGGCCAGGGCCTTGACGAACTCGGCCCGGTGGGCGTTCCGATCGGCCTCGCTGGGCGGGCCTTCGCCCGGCTGGCGCCCGGAACCCCGCAACCCGTCTCGGACCGCGTCCAGCGCGTCACGGACCTTCTGCTCGGACACGCCGAGCTCGCTCGCGAGGGTCTTGACCAGCTCCTGGCCGCCGGGCCCGTGGCGGAAGCCGGGGCCAGGGTGGCCGGGAGCCGACGACTGGGTCGCGGAGCCGGACGGACCGGGGCTGGGCGTGCCGCCGGTGGCCCAGGCCGCTGCGGGCACGACGAGAGCGCCGGCCGCCAGGCCGCTGAGCCCGAGCACGACCGCGCGCTTGTGGGGCCTGTGCATGAAACCTCCTCGTCCGGGGGACGGCGTGAGATCCGGGGGACGCCCATGAGACTGTCGGCCAGACATGTGAGGACGCTGTCAACGGGGTGGCAACTTCCTGACCGGCGGCCGGTGGCAGACTCGGTGAACGTGACGCAACCCGACGTCCTCCGCGTACGTCCGCACCGCATCCGGCTGGTGTGCTGGGTGGCGGCCGCTCTGGTCGTGATCGTGTTCACGGCCGTGGCCACCTCGCTGCGCGGGCCGATCGGAGAGGGCGCCGCCACGTTCCAGGCGGGGGACCAGTGGGCCATGATCGGGTTAGGTGTGCTCCTGGCCCTCGGCGTCCTGTCGCTGACCCGACCGCGGGTGATCGCCGACACGCGGCACATCCGGATCCGGAACGTGGTCGGTGGATACGACTTGCCATGGGAGGTCGTGCGGGCGGTGCGGTTCGAGCGGGGAGCGCCGTGGGTGACGCTTGAGCTGCAGGACGACGACATCGTCGCGGTCATGGCCGTGCAGGCCGCGGACAAGGACCGGGCGGTGGCGGCGGTGCAGGCGCTGCGCGCCCTGCTGGACGCCAGCCGCGCCGCGGCGAACGGCTGACCGGTGGCCGCGGGCCACCTCGGACGTCGTCCAGTGTCCGTTTCGCGTTTCAACGTGCGGCCTGCTAACCTTGTGCGGTCGACCACGCCGTTACTCATCGTGACGGCTGCGAAGCGGAGCGCCTGCTCCCACCCGTGTTGTACCGAGCCGGTTGGCTCGGCAGCGGCCGGGTTCCGGTCACCTGACGTTGGGCACGCGCCCACGGCGGGCGTACGCCTTGGGCGTACCCGACCGGTCGAGCAGGCCCCGGCATACGCCGGGGCCTTCGCTTTGCCCGGTGCCCGGGTGGCCGCGCCCGGGCCGGGGTCGACGACGACCGAGAGTACGACTCAAGGAGGCGCCATCAGCGTTGAGCCACGCGTAAATGACCAGATCCGGGCGCGTGAGGTCCGACTGGTCGGGCCGGAGGGTGAGCAGGTCGGGATCGTCCCGCTGGAGCGAGCCCTGCAGCTGGCCGCGGACGTAGACCTGGACCTGGTCGAGGTTGCGCCCATGGCGCGCCCACCGGTGTGCAAACTCATGGACTTCGGCAAGTTCAAGTACGAGAGCGCACTGAAGGCGCGCGAAGCCCGGCGTAACCAGCAACAGACGGTCATCAAGGAGATGAAGCTCCGCCCGAAGATTGACTCGCACGACTACGAGACCAAGAAGGGCCACGTCGTGCGGTTCCTGAAGGCGGGCGACAAGGTAAAGGTAACGATCATGTTCCGCGGTCGGGAGCAGAGCCGGCCGGAGCTGGGCTACCGGCTCCTGCGCAAGCTCGAGTCGGAGGTCGCGGACCTCGGATACGTCGAGGCCGCTCCGAAGCAGGACGGCCGAAACATGATCATGGTGCTGGCTCCGCACCGGGCCACGAAGGCCGCCGCGTCCGCGGCCCGCGCTGGCTCACGGGGGGAGCGAGGGGCCGACGCGGTCGACGCGCCGCCGGCCAGCCCGGCCGTCCAGGCCGGCGACACCGGCGAGTAGAGGAGAGGCGTTCGAATGCCGAAGATGAAGAGCCACACGGGCATGGGCAAGCGGGTCCGGGTGACCGGCCGCGGCAAGGTCCTTGCGGAGCAGGCCGGCAAGCGGCACCGGCTCGAGGGCAAGCCGTCCACCCGTACCCGGCGGCTGACCGGCACAGTTCAGGTCGCCAAGGCCGACCTGAAGCGAATCAAGAAGCTGTTGGGCCGCTGACGCGCGCCGCATTGACCCAGAGGAGTAGTTGACATGGCACGCGTCAAGCGGGCAGTGAACGCCCACAAGAAGCGCCGCACGATGCTGGAGACCGCGAGCGGCTACCGCGGTCAGCGCTCCCGGCTGTACCGCAAGGCGAAGGAGCAGGTCCTCCACTCGATGCAGTACGCCTACCGGGACCGCCGGGACCGCAAGGGCGACTTTCGCCAGTTGTGGATCACGCGGATCAACGCGGCCGCCCGCGCCAACGGGATGACCTACAACCGCCTGATCCAGGGCCTCAGGCTGGCCGGCGTCGAGGTGGACCGTAAGATCCTCTCCGACCTGGCGGTGACCGACGCGGCCGCGTTCGCGGCGATCGTCGAGGTCGCCCGCAAGGCCGTCGAGGCCGAGGGCACCGGCGGCGCCGCCGCGCAGGCTGCCTGATCGGATCGATAGGAAAGCGAAGCGATAGGAACAGGAGGCCGGGGCTTGCGCCCCGGCCTTTCGGCGTCCGCGCCGATTTCGTGAGGTACCTTTGTGGTAGCTTTACACCATGGCGCTCAACGTGAAGGACGCCGAGACGGAGCGACTAGCGGCGGAGGTTGCGGCGCTGGCCAACGAGACCAAGACCGGGGCGATCCGCGCTGCCCTGCGGGCGATGCGTGAGCAGCTGCTCCTGGCCCGGTCGGGCCAGCCGCGCGGGGAGCGGCTGCGCCGCTTCCTCACGGACGAGGCGTGGCCGCAGGTACCGACGGACCAGGTCGGACGCCCGGTCACGAGGGACGAGCGCCAGCGCATCCTCGGGTACGGCCCGGAGGGCGCGTGATCGTCGATAGCTCAGCGCTCGTTGCGATCATCCTCCGCGAGCCCGGGCACGAGTCGGTGCTCGACGCGCTCGCCGACGCGGCCACAGCCGGCGTGGGCGCGCCCACCCTCGTCGAGACCGGGATCGTGCTGACCGCCCGCCTCGGCCTGCCGGGAAAGACCCTGCTCGCCCGGCTCGTCCAGGAGGCCGACCTCACCGTCATCGGGTTCACGGCAGATCATTGGTCCGCCGCCGTCGACGCGTACAACCGCTTCGGCAATGGCCGGCACGCGGCCGACCTCAACTTCGGCGACTGCCTTACGTACGCCGTCGCGAAACTCGCCGGCCAGCCGGTCCTGTGCCTTGGCGACGACTTCGCACAGACCGACCTGACCGTCGTTCCCCGCGGGCAGCGGCCGGAGCGGATGTGACGTTCACGCCGCGGACGCCCCGGGTCGTTGCCGCCCGCAGGCTGCGCCGCCGGCGGGAACGCGACCGGGCCGGCCGGTTCCTCGCCGAGGGACCGCGGGCCGTTCGCGAGGCACTCGCCGTCCCCGGTGCGGTCCACGAACTGTTCGGTACGCCGAGCGGCCTCGACCGGTACTACGAGCTGGCCGCCGCGGCCGCACGCGCCGGCGTACCCGTGTCTCCGCTCACCGACGACGGCCTGGCGGCGCTCGCGGAGACTGTGTCGCCGCAGGGTCTCGTCGCGGTTTGCGGGCACGTCGACGTGCCGCTGTCCGAGGCTCTGCGCGGGGTGCCGCGGCTCGTCGCGGTGCTCGTCGAGATCCGCGACCCCGGCAACGCCGGCACGGTCCTGCGCACCGCCGACGCCGCCGGCGCGGCCGCGGTGGTGTTCGCCGGCGAGGCGGTCGACCCCTACAACGGCAAGTGCGTCCGCGCCTCGGTCGGCAGCCTGTTCCACGTGAACGTCGTTCGGGAGCGGGATCCCGCCCGGGGGGTCGCGGCCCTGCGCGCCGCTGGACTTTGGGTGCTCGCCGCGACCGGACAGGGCGAGACCGACCTCGATGCGCTCGCCGGCTCGGGCGGGTTGGCGGAACCGACGGCGTGGCTGTTCGGCTCGGAGGCGCACGGCCTGCCGCCGGAGCTGCTGACCGCGGCCGACGCGCGGGTCCGGGTGCCGATACACGGCCGTGCCGAGAGCCTCAACCTGGCGGCGGCCGCCGCGGTGTGCCTGTACTCTTCGGCGAGAGCACACGCCGAGGAGCGCCCCGCATGACGCACACGCGGATCTTTACCGAGCCCGCCGGTGGCGGGCGGCGGCGCTGACCTCTGTCGCTCTCTCCCCGCACCGGCGGGCCGCGGCCCAGCCGCGCGTCTCTAGACTGGCCCCGCCGCCCCCGTGGGAGACGATGACATGACGTATCGCAACGATCCGTACGACCCCAAGCAGGTGGCCCTGCTCGACCAGGGCACGCTCGACGACGCGGTGTCCGAGGCGGAGAAGGCCTTCGCCGCCGCCGGCGACCTCGACGCGTTGGCCGCCGCCAAGCCGGCGCACCTCGGTGACCGGGCGCCCGTGTCGCTGGCGCGCCGCGAGATCGGCGCGCTGCCGCCGGCCGCGAAGGCCGACGCCGGCAAGCGGGTGAACCGCGCGCGCAGCCTCATCGAGCACGCCTTCCAGCAGCGGCGAGCCGAGCTGGAGCGGGAGCGGGCCGACCGGGTGCTGGCCGAGGAGCGGGTCGACGTCACCCTCCCCTGGGACCGCCGCCCGCGCGGTGCCCGACACCCGCTCAGCACGCTCACGGAACGCATCGAGGACCTGTTCGTCGGCATGGGCTACGAGGTCGCCGAGGGTCCCGAGGTCGAGCTGGAGTGGGCGAATTTCGACGCGCTGAACATCGGTCCGGACAACCCGGTGCGCGGGACGATGGACACCTTCTACGTCGACGTGCCGGGGCTGGTGCTGCGTACCCATACCTCGCCCGTGCAGGCGCGCACGATGCTCGCCCGCAGACCGCCCATCTACGTGATCGTGCCGGGGCGCGTCTACCGCACCGACGAGCTCGACGCGACACACACCCCGGTCTTCCACCAGGTGGAAGGGCTCGTCGTCGACGAGGGCGTCACGATGGCGCACCTGCGCGGCACGCTGGACCACTTCGCCCGCGTCATGTTCGGGTCCGACGCGCGTACGCGGTGGCGGCCGCACCACTTCCCGTTCACGGAGCCGTCCGCGGAGTTCGACGTGTGGTTCCCGCAGCACCGCGACGGACCGCAGTGGGTCGAGTGGGGCGGCTGCGGCATGGTCAACCCTCGGGTGCTGCGCGCCTGCGGCATCGACCCGGACCGGTACTCCGGGTTCGCGTTCGGGATGGGCATCGAGCGCACGCTCATGGTCCGGCACGGCGTGAGCGACATGCGTGACATCGTCGAGGGCGATGTGCGGTTCACCCGCGCGTTCGGGATGGAGGTCTAGCCGTGCGGGTCGGAATCTCGTGGCTGCGGGAGCACGTTGACCTGCCCCCGGACGCGTCCGCGGCGGACGTCGAGCGGGCGCTGATCGGGCTCGGCATCGAGGTCGAGGGCGTCGTCGACCTGCGCGAGACCGTGCAGGGCCCGCTGGTGGTCGGCCGGGTGCTCGAGATCGCGGAGCTGACCGGGTACAAGAAGCCGATCCGGTTCTGCCGGGTGGACGTCGGGTCGGCCAACGGCACCGGGGACCCACAGGAGGTCGTGTGTGGGGCCACCAACTTCGCGGTCGGCGATGAGGTCGTCGTGATCCTGCCCGGCGGCGTCCTGCCCGGCGGAGTCGAGGTCGGCTCGCGGCGCACCTACGGACACAACTCCGAGGGCATGATCTGCTCGGAGCGCGAGCTCGGCCTCGGCGACGACCACACCGGCATCATCGTGCTGCCGCCCTCGTCCGGCGCCCGACCCGGGGACGACGCGCGGCCCGTCGTCGGCATCGACGACGTCGTGCTCGAGCTCGAGATCACCCCCGACCGTGGGTACGCCATGTCGGTGCGCGGCATCGCCCGCGAGCTGTCACACGCGTTCGGTGTGCCGTTCCGGGATCCGGGGCTCGGTGCCGCGCCCGGTGCCACACCGGAGCCGGCGTACGCGGTGACCGTCGAGGACATCATCGGCTGCGACCGGTTCGCGGGCCGAGTGGTTCGCGGCATCGATCCCACCGCCGTCTCTCCACAATGGATGCGGCGCCGGCTGACCGTCGCCGGGATCCGCACGCTGTCCCTGGCCGTGGATATCACCAACTACTTGATGCTCGAGCTTGGCCAGCCGATGCACGCGTTCGACCTCGGCCTCCTGGCCGGCTCGCTGGTGGTCCGGCGCGCCCGGCCCGGCGAGGCGCTGACCACCCTGGACGGGGTGATCCGCACGCTCGACCCGGAGGACATGGTCATCTGCGACGACACCGGCCCGATCTCGCTCGCCGCGGTTATGGGCGGACAGACCAGCGAGGTCGCGCCGGACACGGTGGACGTGCTGTTCGAGGCCGCGCACTGGGAGCCGGCGATGGTCGGGCGCACCGCGCGTCGGCACCGGCTGTTCAGCGAGGCGGCGAAGCGCTGGGAGCGCGGTGTGGACCCGTGCCTGCCGCTGGTCGCCCTCGACCGGGCGGTCGCGCTGCTGACCGAGCACGCCGGCGGGTCCGACGACGGCCGCGTCGTCGACATCGACCATGTGCGCCCGCCGGCGCCGATCACCCTCGCGCCCGACCTGCCATCGCGCCAGGTCGGCGTGCACTATCCGCCGGACCGGGTGGTCGAGACGCTCACCGCCGTCGGCTGCGCCGTCGAGGCGCCGGAGCCCGACCGGTTCGTCGTCACGCCGCCGACCTGGCGGCCCGACCTCGTGGCCCCCGCCGACCTCGTCGAGGAGGTGGTGCGCCTCGACGGGTACGAGAAGGTGCCGAGCCAGCTGCCGCTGGCCCCGGCCGGACGCGGGCTGACCGCCGAGCAGCGCCGTCGGCGTACGGTCGGCCGCGCACTCGCCGAGAACGGCTTCGTGGAGGTGCTCTCGTACCCGTTCGTGGCGCCCGGCGTCGCCGACGCGCTCGGCCTGCCCGCGGACGACCCGCGCCGCGCGGCGGTCCGGCTCGCGAACCCGTTGTCGGAGGAGGAGCCGCTGATGCGAACCTCGCTGCTGCCGCCCCTGCTCGGCACGCTGCGGCGCAACCTGGGTCGTGGCCACCGCGACGTGGCGCTGTACGAGATCGGCCTGGTGTTCCATCTGCGGCCGGGCGCCGGTGCCCCGCCCGCGATGGGTGTCGAGGACCGACCGTCCGACGAGGAGTTCGCGGCCGCGGACGCGGTCGTGCCGGAGCAGCCGTGGCACGTCGCCACCGTCCTCGCCGGCGAGTTCGAGCCGACCGGCTGGTGGGGCGCGGGTCGGCCGGCGAGCTGGGCCGATGCCATCGAGGCCGGCCGGACGGCGATCGCTGCGGCCGGCGTACCCGGCGACCGGCTCGACCTGCGCCGCGCCGAGCGGGCGCCCTGGCATCCCGGCCGGTGCGTCGAGCTCGTGGTGGACGGGGCCGTGGTCGGGTACGCCGGTGAGCTGCACCCGGCCGTGTGCGCCGCGCTGGAGCTACCCCGGCGGATCTGCGCGATGGAGCTGACCCTCGACGCACTGCCCCTGCCCGGGGTTTCTCCGGCGCCGACCATCTCGGGGTTCCCGCCCGCCCTGATCGACGTCGCGCTCGTCGTCGACGCCGAGGTGCCCGCCGCCGACGTGTGCCGCGCCCTCGTCGACGGCGCGGGGGAGCTGCTGGAGTCGGTGCGGCTATTCGACCTGTACGCGGGCGAGCAGGTCGGGCCGGGGCGCAAGTCACTGGCGTACAAGCTCACGTTCCGGGCCCCGGACCGCACGCTGACGGTCGAGGAGGCGGTCGCCGCGCGCGACGCCGCGGTCGCCGAGGCCTCGAGTCGTGTGGGCGCGGTGCTCCGCGGGCAATAGCAACGCATGCCGACGGATGTCGCGGAGCGGCTGACGGGACGTGGCCCGTTCCGGGTCTCCCGCGAGGAGGCCACGCTCGCCGATCGCCGGACCGTCCAGGGCTGGCTGCGCGAGCTGCGGCCGGACCGCGACCAGCAGGTCCTCGTCCACCGGTCGTGGGGCACGGTGGCCGCGGTCGCCGGCGACCACCGCCCGGTGACCGTGGTCATGTCCGACGGGAAGAACTCGTGGTACGCCGTTCCCCCCGGCGCGGCCGACGACCAGGCCCTGACACCCGGTCAGGTCGAGCACATCATGCTAGACGCACTCTCCTCGTCCGGCCCACCGAAGTGGCCGGACTGGCGATCACTCGGTTGAGAAACTCCGATATCGTCCGCCCGTGACGTATCGGATCGAGGCGGATCTGTTGATCCCGGGCCGGGGCGACCCGGTTCGGGACGGGGTCGTGGTCACCGACGGCGCAGCCCTCGCGTACGCCGGCCCGGCGGCCACCGCACCGGACACACCCGACGCCGAGCTCGTGCGCGCCGCCGCGGTGATGCCGGGCATGTGGGACTGTCACGTCCACCTCATCGGGGCGCGCAGCACCGATCTCGCCCGGCTCCCGCAAGACCCCGTGCCGCTGCGCGCGGCGCGGGCCGCTATGGACCTGCGCGCCGCGCTCGACGCGGGCGTGACCAGCGTGCGTGAGGTCGGCGGCATGGGCGTCTACCTGAACCGCGCGGTGGTCGAGGGCACCGTGGAGGGGCCGCACATCTACGCCGCCGGGTCGATCCTGTCGACCACCGGTGGGCACGGCGACCTGCACAGCTACCCGCTACCGTGGATCGTCGACTATGGACAAACGGGTGGCGAGCTGCGGCTGGCCGATGGCCCCGCCGAGTGCGCGAAGGCGGTCCGCGAACAGCTACGCAAGAACGCGAAGCTCATCAAGGTGTGCGCCTCCGGCGGCGTACTGTCCGAGGTGGACGACCCCATCCATCAGCAGTTCACCGACGCCGAGCTGCGGGCGATCGTCGAGGTCGCGAGCATGGCGGATCGGGTGGTGGCGGCCCACTGCCACGGCAAGCCGGGCATGCTGGCCGCGCTCGCTGCCGGCGTCCACACGATCGAACACGGCACGTTCCTCGATGAGGAGACCGCCGCGGCGATGCGGGAGTCCGGCGCGATCCTGGTCAGCACGCGCACGATCGTGCGGGACGTGCTCGACGGTGGCAGCGCGCCGGCGTACGCCGTGGCGAAGCTCGAGGCGATGGCGGACCGACACGCCGCGGCCATCGAGCTGGCCCGCGACGCTGGGGTGACCGTCGCGATGGGCACCGACCTCGCGATCTCCGGCGCAGGCCTGCCCGTCTCCTGGGGCCGGCACGGGCGCGAGCTGCCGCTGCTCGCCGAGTGCGGCTTCACCCCGCTGGAGGCGATCGAGGCGGCCACGGCCACCGGCCCGGCGACGCTCGGCCCGCAGGCCCCACACTCCGGCCAGCTCCGGGCCGGCTTCGACGCGGACGTGCTCGTTCTGGACGCGGACCCGCTCGCGGACCTCGACGTCCTGGCCGACCCCGCCCACGTCACGGGCGTCTGGAAGGCCGGCCGTCGAGTCAAGGGCTGAGCCAAGATCGTCATAGCGGCTCGCGCCTGACGGGTGATGCGGATGGGTCCTACGAGACCTGATTCAGATATGAATCGGGCCGCGAGGCCGTGGGCGGCGGGATCGCGCGGCGGGATCGGGCGCGGCGGATCCGCCGCGAGGCCCCAGCGGGGCACCGCCCGTGATTCGTTTGTGAATCAGGTCTCGTAGGACGCATCAACACATCTCCCGACCGATGAAGCGGTTACGGTTTGCCAGCACTCTCTGCATGTTGATACAGTGGCCTGCATACTTTTGGGGAGGGCGTTGTGGGTGTGCGGGTGGCGGTCGCCGGGGCGAGCGGGTACTCCGGTGGCGAGCTGCTGCGCCTGATCGACGGCCACCCCGACCTCGAGTTGGCCGCGGCGACCGCGCACGGCCACGCCGGCGAGCCGCTCTTCGGCGTACACCCGCAGCTCGTCGCGCTGAACCACCGGCTGACCGCGACCGAACCGGCCGCCCTGGCCGACGCGGACCTGGTGTTCCTCGCGCTGCCGCACGGCGAGTCGGCGGGCCTCGCCGCGGCCCTGCCGGCGGACACCAAGATCGTGGACCTCGGCGCCGACCACCGGCACATCGGCGCGTGGACCTACGGCCTGCCCGAGCTGCCCGGGCAGGCCGTGGCGATCGCCGCCTCCGACCGCGTCGCGGCGACCGGCTGCTACGCGGTCGCCACGATCCTCGCGCTGGCCCCGCTGCTCGCCGCCGGCGTCGCCGCGGCCGACGACGTCGTTGTGGTCGCCGCGTCCGGCACCTCGGGCGCGGGCCGGGCCGCCCAACCGCACCTGCTCGGCAGCGAGGTCATGGGCGACGTCTCGCCGTACCGCGTCGGCGCCCACCAGCACGTACCCGAGATCAAGCAGGCGACCGGCGCGCGCAGCGTGTCGTTCACGCCGATGCTCGCCCCGATGCCGCGGGGCATCCTCGCGACGGTCACCGCCGTGCCGGCCGCGCCGACGTCGGCCGCCGCCGTGCGCGAGGTCCTCATCCAGGCGTACGCCCAGAGCCCGTTCGTGTACGTCCTGGCCGACGGCGCCTGGCCGCACACCGCGGCCACCCTCGGGTCCAACGCGTGCCACCTGCAGGCTACCGTCGACCGCGACTCCGGTCGGGTGATCGTGGTCAGCGCCCTCGACAACCTCGGCAAGGGTGCCGCCGGGCAGGCCGTACAGTGCGCCAACCTCATGCTCGGCCTGCCGGAGACGGCGGGCCTGTCCGTGAACGGGATCGCACCATGACAGTCACCACCCCGAAGGGCTTCCGGGCCGCCGGCGTCGCGGCCGGACTGAAGGCGAGCGGGGCGTCCGACGTCGCGCTCGTGGTCAACGACGGCCCCGATGCCACCGCGGCCGGTGTCTTCACCGCGAACCGGGTGAAGGCCGCGCCCGTGCTGTGGAGCCAGCAGGTGGTCCGCGGCGGCGTGCTGCGCGCGGTCGTGCTGAACTCCGGCGGCGCCAACGCCTGCACCGGCCCGCAGGGCTTTCAGGACACCCACGCGACGGCCGAGCACGCAGCCGCCGCCCTGCGCAGCCCCGGGGTGAAGCGCATGATGCTCGGCGCCGGGGAGGTCGCGGTCTGCTCGACCGGACTGATCGGCGAGCGGTTGCCCATGGACCGGCTGCTGCCCGGCGTCGCGGCCGCCGTGCGGGCGCTGTCCCGCGACGGGGGTGCGCGCGCCGCCGAGGCCATCATGACGACCGACACCCGGCCCAAGACGACCACGGTGGCGGGCCACGGCTGGACCGTCGGCGGCATGGCCAAGGGCGCCGGCATGCTCGCCCCGACGATGGCGACGATGCTCTGCGTGCTGACCAGCGACGCGGTCGCCGGGACCGCGACCCTCGACGCCGCGTTGCGCGAGGCGTGCCGGGTGACGTTCGACCGCGTCGACTCCGACGGCTGCATGTCCACGAACGACACGGTGCTGCTGCTGGCCAGCGGGGCGTCCGGCATCGAGCCCTCACCGGAGGAGCTCACCGTGGCGGTGACCGCCGCCTGCCACGACCTCGCCCAGCAGCTGCTCGCCGACGCCGAGGGCGCGACCAAACAGATCGCCATCGAGGTCGTCGGCGCGGAGGACGAGCACGACGCGGTCGCGGTCGGCCGCGCGGTCGCCCGCAACAACCTGGTCAAGACCGCGTTGTTCGGCAACGACCCGAACTGGGGCCGCATCCTCGCCGCCGTGGGCACCACGGACGCGCTCTTCGAACCCGACGCGGTCGACGTCGCGATCAACGGCGTGTGGGTGTGCCGGTCCGGCGCCGCCGCGGAGGACCGCTCCAAGGTGGACCTCGGCGCACCCGCGGTGACCATCACCGTCGACCTGCACGCCGGACCCGCCGGGGCGACGGTCTGGACCAACGACCTGTCGCTGGCGTACGTGCACGAGAACTCGGCGTACTCCACATGAGCGTGACCCTGACCCGCGACCTGTCCGTGGCACAGGCGAAGGCGGCGACGCTCATCGAGGCGCTGCCGTGGCTCGCGCGCTTCCACGGCGCCACCGTCGTGGTCAAGTACGGCGGCCACGCGATGGTCGACCCCGAGCTCCAGCGGGCGTTCGCCGCGGACATGGTCTTCCTGCGGTACGCCGGGCTGCGGCCGGTCGTCGTGCACGGCGGCGGGCCGCAGATCTCCACGATGCTGGGCCGGCTCGGCATCTCCAGCGAGTTCCGCGGTGGACTGCGGGTGACCACCGCCGAGGCCGCCGACGTCGTCCGGATGGTGCTCGTCGGGCAGGTGGGCAGGCAGCTGGTCAACCGGATCAACGAGCACGGGCCGTACGCGGTGGGACTGTCCGGCGAGGACGCGCGGCTGTTCACCGCGGTGCGCCGACCCGCGTACGTCAACGGCGAGCCGGTGGACGTCGGGCAGGTCGGCGACGTCGCGACCGTCCAGGCCTCGGCGGTCACCGACCTGATCGCGGCCGGCCGGATCCCGGTCATCTCCACGGTCGCGCCGGACGCCGACGGGGTCCTGTACAACCTCAACGCCGACACCGCCGCGGCCGCGCTCGCCGTGGCCCTGGGCGCCCGCAAGCTCGTCGTCCTCACCGACGTGCCCGGCCTCTACGCCGACTGGCCGGACGCCGACAGCCTGGTCTCCCGGATCGGGGCGGACGAGCTCGCAGCGCTGCTGCCTCGCCTCGAGTCCGGCATGGTGCCCAAGATGGAGGCGTGCCTGCGCGCGGTGCGCGGGGGAGTGCCGGCTGCACACGTCGTTGACGGGCGGGTCGCGCACTCCACGCTGCTGGAGGTCTTCACGTCGGAGGGGTTCGGCACGATGGTGACCGGTAACGGGGTCGGAGGCGTCGCATGACGCTTGCCGACCGGTGGACGAGGTCCATGCTCAACAACTACGGCACGCCGCCGCTCGCGCTGGTCCGCGGCGAGGGCGCGATCGTATGGGACGAGGCGGGTAGGTCCTATGTGGACATGCTGGCCGGCATCGCCGTCAACGCGCTGGGCCACGCCCATCCCGCGGTGATCGAGGCGGTGACGCGGCAGGTGAGCTCCCTCGGACACGTGTCCAACCTGTTCGTCGCCGAGCCGTCGGTCGCGCTGGCCGAGCTGCTGCTCGCGCTGACCGGTCGACCGGGCGCGGTCTACTTCGCCAACTCGGGCGCCGAGGCCAACGAGGCGGCCTTCAAGCTCTCCCGCGGGCTGCGCGGGCCCCGCGGTGCCGGCCGGCGCACGCACGTCGTGGCCGCGGACGGCGCCTTCCACGGCCGGACGCTGGGTGCGCTGGCGCTCACCGGGCAGCCGGCAAAGGTCGACCCGTTCCGGCCGCTGCCGCCAGACGTGTCGCACGTGCCGTACGGCGACGCCGCCGCGCTCGCCGACACGGTGACCGAGCGCACCGCCATGGTGATCCTCGAGCCGATCCAGGGCGAGGCCGGCGTGGTGGTGCCGCCACCGGGATACCTGGCCGCGGCCCGGGAGATAACGGCACGGCACGGCGCGCTGCTCGTCTTCGACGAGGTACAAACCGGCATCGGGCGTACCGGTCACTGGTTCGCGTATCAGGCGGAAGGGGTCTCGCCCGACGTGATGACGCTGGCCAAGGGTCTCGGCGGCGGGCTGCCGATCGGCGCCTGCCTGGTCTTCGCCGATGGGCCGATGCCCGACCTGCCGGCGCTCCTGCCGCCCGGCAGCCACGGCAGCACGTTTGGTGGCAACCCGGTCTCCTGCGCGGCCGCGCTGGCGGTGCTCCGCACGATCGCGTCCTACGGGCTGCTCGATCACGTCAAGCGCGTCGGCGAGCGGCTGCGCCGCGGCATCGAGGCTCTCGACCACCCGTTGGTCGGCGAGGTGCGCGGCGCCGGTCTGCTGCTCGGCATCGTCCTCACCGCGCCGGTGGCCGCCGAGGCGGCGGTCGCGCTGCGCGACGCGGGATTCCTCGTCAACCCGCCGCGGCCCGACGTGGTGCGCCTCGCGCCCCCGCTGGTCCTGTCGACCGGGCAGGCCGACGACTTCCTGGTGGCGCTCCCGGCCGCGCTCGATCGGGCGGGGGACGCCGCGGAGGTGGTCGCATGAGCACCCCGCCCCGCATGATCCGGCACTTCATGCGCGACGACGATCTCGGCCCGGCGGAGCAGGCCGAGGTGCTGGATCTGGCCGAGGCGATGAAGGCCGACCGGTACGCCGCGCGCCCGCTGGCCGGCCCTCGCTCCGTCGCCGTGGTGTTCGACAAGCAGAGCCTGCGCACGCGGGTGTCGTTCGATGCCGCGATCGCGGAGCTGGGCGGAAACCCGATCGTGGTCGAATCGCAGGGGACCCACTTCGGTCGCGGCGAGACGCTCGCGGACGCCGGGCGGGTGCTGTCCCGCTACGTCTCGGCGATCGTGTTCCGCACATACGGCGACGAGCGCCTCGCCGAGGTGGCATCGGCGGCCACGGTGCCCGTCGTCAACGCGCTCACCGACGGCTTCCACCCGTGCCAGCTGCTCGCCGACCTGCTGACCATCCGGGAGCGCTGCGGCGGCACGGCCGGGCGCACGCTCGCGTTCGTGGGGGATGCCGGGTTCAACATGGCCCACTCCTACCTGGTCGCGGGCGCGACCGCGGGCATGCACGTGCGGGTCGCCGGGCCGGCCGGGCACGACCCGTCGCCCGCCGTGGTGGCCCGGGCGGAGGAGATCGCCGCGATGACCGGCGGATCCGTCCGGGTGCTGCGTGACGCAGTCGAGGCGGTCGCCGGTGCGGACGTCGTCGCAACCGATGCGTGGACGTCCATGGGGCAGGAGAGTGACGGGCAAGACCGGCGTACGCCGTTCTGGCCGTACCAGGTGAACAAGGAGCTGATCGGGCTCGCCGCCCCGGACGTGGTCGTCCTGCACTGCCTGCCCGCGCACCGCGGCGAGGAGATCACCGACGAGGTGCTGGACGGCCCGCACAGCGCGGTGCTCGACGAGGCGGAGAACCGGCTGCACGCACAGAAGGCGCTCCTGGCCTGGCTGGTGGGCAGGGCCGCGGAGGGCCCGCGATGACCGCGCCCATCACCAAGGCCGCGCGGCACGCGCGCATCGTCGAGCTGATCCGGATCAAGCCCGTCCACTCGCAGACCGAGCTGGCCGAGCTGCTCGCCGCCGACGGCATCCAGGTCACCCAGGCGACGCTCTCCCGGGACCTGGAGGAGCTGCGAGCGGTCAAGGTGCGCGGGGCGGACGGCGGGCCGGCCGTGTACCTGATCCCCGAGGACGGCCAGTCCCCGCTGCGGCATGCCGAGCAGGCGCCCGCCCGCCTCGTGCGGCTCCTGCGTGAGCTGCTTACCGGCACCGACGCCAGTGGCAACCTGGCGGTGCTGCGTACGCCCCCCGGCGCCGCTCAGTTCCTGGCCAGCGCCCTCGACCGCTCCGGTCTGCCCGAGATCGTCGGCACCATCGCCGGCGACGACACCATCCTCGTCGTGGCCCGGGAGCCGTTGACCGGCGCCACGCTCGCGGCGCGGCTCGCCGGCTGGGTCGGCGCCGACGACGCCACCACCGAAGGGAGCAGCACGACATGACCGACCGGGTCGTCCTCGCGTACTCCGGAGGGCTGGACACCTCCGTCGCGATCCCGTACCTCGCCGAGCGGACCGGAGCCGAGGTGATCGCGGTCGCCCTCGACGTCGGCCAGGATGGCGAAGACCTGGACACGATCCGCCGGCGGGCGTTGGCCTGCGGAGCGGTGGAGGCCGAGGTCGTCGACGCCCGCGACGAGTTCGCCGCGGACTTCTGCCTGCCGGCCGTCCGGGCAAACGCGCTGTACATGGACCGCTACCCGCTCATCTCGGCGCTGTCCCGGCCGTTGATCGTCAAACACCTCGTCGCCGCGGCACGTAAGCACGGCGGGACCCTGGTCTCGCACGGCTGCACCGGCAAGGGCAACGACCAGGTGCGGTTCGAGGTGGGCATCGGCACGCTCGCGCCCGACCTGCGCGTGGTGGCGCCGGCCCGGGACTTCGCCTGGACCCGGGACAAGGCAATCGCGTACGCCGACGAGAAGGGCCTGCCGCTCGACGTCTCGCACTCGTCGCCGTACTCGATCGATCAGAACCTGTGGGGGCGCGCCGTCGAGACCGGGTTCCTCGAGGACATCTGGAACGCACCAACCGAGGACCTGTACGCGTACACGGCCGACCCGGCCGCGACCCGCGACCCTGACGAGGTGGTGATCTCCTTCGACGCCGGCGTACCCGTGGCGATCGACGGTGAAACGGTCACCCCGGCCCGGGCGATCGCCGAGCTCAACCGGCGGGCGGGCGCTCAGGGAGTCGGCCGGCTCGACCTCGTCGAGGACCGGCTGGTCGGCATCAAGAGCCGCGAGGTGTATGAGGCGCCCGGCGCCGTCGCGCTGATCACCGCGCATCAGGAGCTGGAGAACGTCACCGTCGAGCGGGACCTGGCCCGGTTCAAGAGGACCGTGGACCAGCGGTGGGGCGAGCTGGTCTACGACGGGCTGTGGTACTCGCCGCTCAAGCGCGCGCTAGAGGCGTTCATCGCCGAGACCCAGCGGCAGGTCCGCGGCGAGGTGCGGCTCACCCTGCACGGTGGCCGGACGGTCGTCACCGGGCGGCGGTCGGAGGCGAGCCTGTACGACTTCGGGCTGGCCACCTACGACACCGGCGACACGTTCGACCAGAGCCTCGCCAAGGGCTTCGTCCAGCTGTGGGGACTGCCGAGCCGGCTCGCGGCCGCCCGAGACACCCGGCTAGGCGGTTGACCCCCACGGTGGGGAGAATGGCGGCCGTGACCGACCGGAGCGGCCCGACCAGGCTCTGGGGCGGGCGGTTCGCCGGGGGGCCGGCCGAGGCCCTCGCCCGGCTGGCGGTCAGCGTGCAGTTCGACTGGCGGCTCGCCCCGTACGACCTGGCCGCGTCCCGGGCGCACGCACGGGTGCTGGCCGGGGCCGGCCTCCTTACCGCCGACGAGCTCGGCCGGATGCTGGCGGCGCTCGACGACCTCGAGGCGGCCTGCGCGTCGGGCGGGTTCCGACCGACGGTCGACGACGAGGACGTGCACACCGCTCTCGAGCGCGGCCTCCTGGAACGGCTCGGCGCGCTGGGCGGCCGGCTGCGGGCCGGCCGGTCCCGAAACGACCAGGTCGCCACCGACCTTCGGCTCTACCTGCGCGACCACGCGCGCGGCTTGGCGGCGGCGATCGTCGAACTCGCGGACGCGCTCGCGGAGCAGGCCGGCCGGCACCTGGACACGCCGGCACCCGGCATGACCCATCTGCAGCACGCCCAGCCGGTCAGCTTCGCCCACCAGCTGCTCGCCCACGTCCAGCCGCTGCTGCGCGACCTGGACCGGCTGAGGGACTGGGACGCCCGGGCCGCGATCAGCCCGTTGGGCGCCGGCGCGCTCGCCGGCTCGTCGCTTCCGCTCGACCCGATGCAGGTGGCCCACGAGCTGGGCTTCACCGCGTCCGCGGCCAACTCGATCGACGCCGTCGGGGACCGGGACTTCGTGGCCGAGTTCCTCTTCGTGGTCGCACTCACCGGCGTCCACCTGTCCCGGCTCGGCGAAGAGCTGGTGTTGTGGACGAGCCACGAGTTCGGCTGGGTGGAGCTGGACGACACGTTCGCGACCGGGTCGTCGATCATGCCGCAGAAGAAGAACGCGGACATCGCCGAGCTCGCCCGCGGCAAGGCGGGCCGGCTGATCGGGGGGTTGGTCACTGTGCTGACCATGCTCAAGGGCCTGCCGCTGGCGTACGACCGGGACATGCAGGAGGACAAGGAGCCGGCGTTCGACGCCGTGGACACGCTGGGGCTCGTCCTCCCGGCGCTGGCCGGAATGATCTCGACGATGACGGTTCGTGTGGACCGGCTCGCGGCCGCCGCTCCGCTCGGCTACTCGCTGGCCACCGAGGTGGCCGATTGGCTCGTCCGCCGGGGTGTTCCCTTCCGGGAGGCGCACGACGTGACCGGCCAGCTCGTCGCGCTCTGCGTGGCGCGCGACTGCGCCCTCGACGAGCTGACCGACGATGACCTGCGCCTGGTCTCGGCACACCTGGATCCGTCCGTGCGCGAGGTGCTCTCGGTGCGGTCGGCGCTCGCGGCGCGTACGACCCCCGGCTCGACCGGACCGGGCCCGGTGGCCGAGCAGCTCGCGGTCGTCGTGGACCGGCTGAACGGGTGGCGGGAATGGGCGGCGCAGTCGGTGGTCCCCCGCTGAGCGGCGCGCCCGACCTCGCGGAGCTGCTGGCCGGGCCGGTCGTACCGGCCGCGCGCGGCCTGCTCGGGTGCCTGCTCAGGTCCGGCGGCGTCGCGCTCCGCCTCACCGAGGTCGAGGCGTACGCGGGGCACGGCGGCGACCCGGCGTCGCACGCGCATCGGGGCCGAACCCCGCGCAACGCCGTGATGTTCGGCCCGCCGGGGTACGCGTACGCCTACTTCACGTACGGCATGCACTGGTGCCTGAACGTGGTCTGCGGCCGACCCGGCGAGGCGTCGGCCGTGCTGCTGCGGGCGGGCGCGGTGGTCGGCGGCGTCGCGGCGGCAAGGGCGCGCCGCCCGACCGCCCGCCGGGACGCGGAGCTGGCGCGGGGGCCGGCCCGGCTGTGCCTGGCCCTCGGCATCGATGGCACCGCGAACGGCACGTCCCTGCTCGACGGCTCAGGGCCGATCGCGCTCGCCCCGCCCACGTCGCCGGTCGACGTGGCGTTGATCCAGGTCGGCCCTCGGGTGGGCGTCGCCGGCGGGCACGACACCCCGTGGCGGTTCTGGCTGGCCGGGGAGCCGTCGGTCAGCGCGTACCGCCGTCAGGTCCGGCGGCGGCCGGATAACCGGATGCAAGCCCCGGACGCGCATGGGTGACAATCACGGTCGTGAGCGATCTCCTCGACGACCTGGAGTGGCGCGGCCTCATTCAGGAGGCGACCGACCTCGACGAGTTGGGCAAACACCTGGCGGCGGCGCCGGTGACGTTCTACGTCGGGTTCGACCCGACGGGCGCGAGCCTGCACGTCGGGCACCTCATGCAGGTGCTCACGGCGCGGCGGCTGCAACTCGCCGGCCTGCGGCCGGTGCTGTTGGTCGGCGGCGCGACCGGCATGATCGGCGACCCCAAGGAGACCAGCGAGCGGATCCTCAACTCCCCGGAGGTCGTCACCGACTGGGTGCGGCGGATCCGCGACCAGCTGGCGCCTTTTGTCAGCTACGTCGGCGACAACCCGGCCGTGCTCGTGAACAACCTCGACTGGACCGGCGAGATGTCGGCGATCGACTTCCTGCGCGAGGTCGGCAAGCACTTCCCGGTCAACAAGATGCTCGCCCGCGAGGTGGTCCGGGCCCGACTCGACACCGGCATCAGCTTCACCGAGTTCAGCTACCAGCTGCTGCAGGCCAACGACTTCTTCGAGCTGCACCGCCGGCACGGGTGCACGCTCCAGTTCGGCGGCTCGGACCAGTGGGGCAACATCACCGCGGGCGTGGACTACGTCCGGCGCCGCGGCGGCGGTCCGGTGCACGCGTTCGTGACCCCGCTGGTCACGAGGGCCGACGGGACCAAGTTCGGCAAGTCCGAGGACGGCGGCGTCTGGCTGGATCCGGAGATGACCAGCCCTTACGCGTTCTATCAGTTTTGGGTCAACACCGACGATCGCGACGTGAGCCGGTACCTGCGGTACTTCAGCTTCCGCTCGCACGCCGAGATCGAGGAACTAGAGGAGGCGACCGCCGAGCGCCCGGCCGGGCGGGAGGCGCAACGAGCGCTGGCCGAGGAGCTCACCACCCTCGTACACGGCGAGGCCGAGACCCGGCAGGTCGTCGCCGCGTCGCGCGCGCTGTTCGGCCGCGGCCCTCTGGACGAGCTCGCCGCCGGAACGTTGCGCGCCGCGCTGGCCGAGGCCGGGCTGGCCCAGGTACGCGGCGCGCTGCCGCCGGTCGCCGCCCTGCTCAGACAGGCCGGGCTGGTGGCCAGCATGAACGAGGCCCGACGGGTGATCAGCGAGGGCGGCGCGTACGTCAACAACGCCAAGGTGTCCGATGTCGACGCGTCGGTGTCCGACGATGCGCTACTGCACGGACGGTTCCTCGTGCTGCGGCGCGGAAAGCGCACGGTCGCGGGCGTTGAGCTGGTGCGATAGCGCCGCGTCGATCGGGTGACCGGGAACGGGCCGCCGTGATTTGACGTCGACTGCCGAGCACGCGTACGGTTCCGGTGCCCGCGGGGGACCGCTGGGCGAGCCCGTCCGGCCGGATTTGGCGGTGGCCGACCCGGCCGGGTATGCTGAAAGGCCGGCAGGGAAACGGACGAGACCGAGGGTTGCAAGATCGCTCGATGCGGACGGCCTGCCAGATCCCGATCAGAACGCGACCGAGTCATCGGTGTGTGGTTGTTTTTTGAGAACTCAACAGGGTGTTTGATATGCCAGTGCTATTGTTTTGGCCTCTGTTTGGGGTTTTGGCATGCACCTCTGTGTTTTTGGGGTGTGTTTTTGCTGGGGTTTTCTTTGACAGGTTTTTGT